>JASLAP010000333.1 GCA_030147065.1 Pseudonocardia sp.
CACCGCCTCCTCCGGCCGGCCCGCGAGGCGGTGGCCCTCGGCCGGCGGGCGATCGCCGCGCTGGAGGGCCTCGGCGACCCGAACCACCGGCGCCGGGTGCTGGCCACGGTGGGTCTCGCGCTGGTCGAGGCGGGGCGGGTCGACGAGGCCGCCGAGGTGGGCGCGGAGCTGTGGCCGTCGCCGGGTCTCGACGGCGCGCCGGACGGCCCGGCCGCGGTGGTGGCGGGGGCCGTCGCGCTGGCGCGGGGCGACGGGCAGCGGGCGGCGGACTGCTTCGCGCGGGCCGTGGCGGCGTACCAGGGTGATCATGATCCGCGCGACGTGGTGACGGCGCTGGTGGGACTCGTGGCGAGTGCGGCGGACCGGGACGCCCGGCAGGCGGCGCTGCGGCGGCTGAACGAGTTCTGCGCGGCGAGCGGGATCGTGGTGCTGCCGCGGGAGCGGGCCCTGCTCGGCCGGTAGCGGCGTGGACGACCGGCATACGTGCCCCCCACGCGCCGGCCGTCGCAACGCCCCACCGGTTACGCGGCGAGAACGATGACTCCCCCGTCAGCCCCGCACATCGCCTCGGTCGCGCCGCGTCCCCCTGTGGTGATCACCTTAACGGTGCCGCGCGGGTGTTTTGCGGAGATACGCGGCTTTGGACCTAGGCGTTCGAGAGGTTTCTGCCGGTAGTTCTGCCGGTTCCGTTACGCGGCGTTTTCAGACTCATCCGTACCGCTGCCGGCGGTGGCGCACGGGTTCGCCGCGTCCCGGATGGTGCGCAGCGACTCGAGCATCCCGTCGAGCTGCTCGGGGGCGAGCTGGCTGATGAACCACTGCTGGACCAGCTCCAGATGGCCCGGCAGCACGTCGTCCAGCCGCTTCAGCCCGGCCTCGGTGATCACCGCGAACGAGCTGCGCCGGTCGCTGGGACAGGCCTCCCGCCGGACCAGGCCGTTGCGGTCCATCCGGTCGACCACCCGGGTCACCCCGCTGGTGGACAGCGTGGTCTGGCCGGCGAGGTCGGTCATCCGCAACCGGCTGCCGGGCGATCGGGCCAGCCGCATGAGCACCTCGAACTCCACGGCGGAGAGCCGGTGCTCGTCGAGCTGCGCGTCGAAGATCCGGTTCAGGGCGGTGTACGCCTCGGCGAACAGGCCGATGGCGGTGAAGCGCGGGTCGTTCAGGTCGGTACGCACGTCGACCATGATACCAGCAGGCGCTTGACAGGGGGAATATTGCCGTGCATACAATTGCTGCGTCAGACAACATCTGACCACCACGCCTTCCGAGGAGACCCGTCATGACCGACACCGCCGCCACCGCCGCCACCCGCGAGTACCAGGGCCTGCAGATCCCCGTCGCCGGCACGTATGTGCTGGACGCCGCGCACAAGCGCGTCGGGTTCGTGGTCAAGCATCTGATGGTCTCCAAGGTCCGCGGTCAGTTCGCCGAGGCCGAGGCCACCATCACCGTCGGCGAGGACCCGCTGCAGTCGTCCGTCACCGCCACCATCCAGACCGCCAGCGTGCACACCGGCCAGGCCGACCGGGACAACCACCAGCGCACCGGCGACTTCTTCGACGCCGAGAAGTACCCGACCATGGAGTTCCGCAGCACCGGGCTCACGTCCTTCGAGGGCAACGAGTTCGTCCTCGACGGCGAGCTCACCATCAAGGACGTCACCCGCCCGGTCGAGCTGGTCGTCGAGTTCGAGGGCGCCGGCCGCAGCCCGTACGGCTTCGACGTCTTCGGCTTCAGCGCCCACACCGAGATCGACCGCGAGGACTGGGGCCTCACCTGGAACCAGGCCCTGGAGACCGGCGGCGTGATGGTCAGCAAGAAGGTCAGGATCGAGATCGAGGGCGAGGCCATTCGCCAGGCCTGATCGTCCTCGATTTAGCAACGAGGCCCCGTCCGTGGCCGGACGGGGCCTTCGTCATGTCCGGCGAGCGGTAGCGGGTCCCGCCGAGGAGTGGCAAGGTGGACCGAGCGCGTGCGTCCGCTCACAGAGTGGTGATCGATGTCCGCTTCGTCCCTGGCACTGGCAACCGAGACCCGCATCTCGCCGGGAGGGTAGATGGGCAAGGACCTCTCCGAGGTCGCGTTCTCCGCGCAGGACCGCACGCTCTATCGGCAGAAGGTGCGCCGCTGCCTCGACGTGCTGGCCCTGATGCTGGACGATGCCGCGTTCGACACCGACAGCCGGATGACCGGGCTGGAGATCGAGCTCAACCTGATGGACGCCGACGCCGAACCGGCCATGCGCAACGCGGAGATCCTGGCCAACCTGGCCGATCCCACGTTCCAGTCCGAACTCGGCCAGTTCAACCTGGAGCTCAACGCCCGTCCCCGGTTCATCGCGGGCGCTGGATTCGCCGACTACGAGACCGACATCCTGGCGAGCCTGGCCCGGGCCGAGGACCGGGCCCGCAAGGCGGACAGCACGATCGTGCTGATCGGCAGCCTGCCCACGCTGACCCGGGAGCACCTGGTGGTGGCGAACCTCTCCGCCAACGAGCGGTACCGCGCGCTCAACGACCAGATCGTCGGCGCCCGCGGCGAAGAGTTCCAGGTCGACATCCGCGGCGCCGAGCGGTTGCGGACCGCGAGCGACTCGATCGTCCCCGAGGCCGCCTGCACCAGCGCCCAGTTCCACATGCAGGTGCC
>JASLAP010000340.1 GCA_030147065.1 Pseudonocardia sp.
CCCGGATCCTGCAGCACATCCGCCCGGACGTGGTGCACGTGTTCGCCGGCGGCAAGGTGGTCGCCACCGGCGGCGCCGAGCTGGCCGACGAGCTGGAGCGCGACGGCTACGCGCGGTTCACCGCGGCCGCCCCCGCCGAGCCGGCCGCCGCGACCCCCGCCGAGGCCGGGGTCTGATGACCGCCGTCGAGGCGCGCCCGGTCGGGTCGCTCGACCCGCTCGACGCGGCCCGGCTGCGGGCCGACTTCCCGATCCTGGCGCGCACCGTGCGCGACGGGAAGCCGCTGGTCTACCTCGACTCCGGGGCGACCTCGCAGCGCCCGCGCCAGGTCATGGACGCCGAGCGGGCCTTCCTCGAGCAGCACAACGCCGCCGTGCACCGCGGCGCGCACCAGCTCGCCGAGGAGGCCACCGACGCCTACGAGTCGGCCAGGGCCCGGATCGCGGCGTTCGTCGGGACCGCCGCTGAGTCACTGGTGTTCGTCAAGAACGCGACCGAGGGCATCAACCTCATCGCCTACGCGATGAGCAACGCGGCCACGGCGGGACCGGACGCGGCGCGGTTCGTCCTCGGGCCCGGCGACGAGGTCGTGGTCACCGAGCTGGAGCACCACGCCAACCTGGTGCCGTGGCAGGAGCTGTGCCGGCGCACCGGGGCCGTGCTGCGCTGGTTCGAGGTGGGCCCGGACGGCCGGCTCGACCTGGACAGCGACCCGATCACCGAGCGCACGAAGGTCGTCGCGTTCGCCCACCAGTCGAACGTGCTGGGCACGGTGCTGCCGGTCTCGGAGCTGGTCCGCCGGGCCCGCGCCGTCGGCGCGCTGACCGTGCTCGACGCCTGCCAGTCGGTGCCGAACCGACCGGTGTCGTTCACCGACCTCGACGTCGACTTCGCCGCCTTCTCCGGGCACAAGATGCTGGGCCCCTCCGGGGTCGGGGTCCTCTACGGGCGCCCGGACCTGCTGGCGGCCATGCCGCCGTTCCTGACCGGCGGGTCGATGATCGAGATGGTGCGGATGGAGGGGGCCACCTACGCCCCGCCGCCGCAGCGGTTCGAGGCCGGCGTGCCGATGACCTCGCAGGCCGTCGGGCTGGGCGCGGCGGTGGACTACCTCACCGCGGTCGGCATGGACCGGGTGCACGCCCACGAGCTGGAGCTCACCCGGCGCACCCTGGACGGGCTGGCCGAGGTGCCCGGCGTGCGGGTGGTCGGGCCCACCGACCTGGCCGACCGCGGGGGAGCGGTGGCGTTCGTGGTCGACGGCGTGCACGCCCACGACGTGGGGCAGATCCTCGACGACCGCGGCGTCGCCGTGCGGGTCGGGCACCACTGCGCCTGGCCGCTGCACCGCCGGTTCGGGGTGGCCGCCACCGTGCGCGCGTCGTTCCACCTCTACAACACCCCCGCCGAGGTCGACGCCCTCATCGACGGCGTGCGGGCGGCGCGGGACTTCTTCGGGGTGAGCTGATGCAGCTCGAGCAGATGTACCAGGAGATCATCCTCGACCACTACCGGTCGCCGCACGGCGCCGGCCTGCGCGACCCGTTCGACGCCGAGTCCTTCCAGGTCAACCCGACCTGCGGGGACGAGATCACGCTGCGGGTGCGGATGGACGGGGACCGGGTCGCCGAGGTCTCGCACGACACGCTGGGCTGCTCGATCAGCCAGGCATCCGCCTCGGTGCTCACCGACCTGGTGGTCGGGCGCAGCGTCGCGGACTCGATGCGGGTGCTCTCGGCGTTCCAGGAGATGGCGCAGGGCCGCGGGCAGGTCGAGCCGGACGAGGACGTGCTCGGCGACGGGGTCGCCTTCGCCGGGGTGGCCCGGTACCCGGCGCGGGTGAAGTGCGCGCTGCTGGGCTGGATGGCGTTCAAGGACGCGGTGGTCCGGGTCGGCGGCGCCGCTGATCCCCCCACCGACACCGCCACCGACACCGCCACCGACACCGCCGGCGCCGCGGACGGCACGGCCGAGAAGGAGACAGCGACATGAGCGAGACCACCAGCGACACCACTGCAGCCGACACTGCGGCCGACACTGCGGCCGACACTGCGGCCGACACTGCGGCCGGCACCGCCGGCCCGGACGGCGTGGTGCGCGGCGCGGCCGGCATGCCCGAGCCGCCCGCCGCGCCCGGCGGCGCCGGGAACCCGTCGGTCGACGACCTCGAGGAGGCCATGCGCGACGTGGTCGACCCCGAGCTCGGGATCAACGTCGTCGACCTGGGCCTGGTCTACGGCATCCAGGCCGAGGGCGGCGTGGCCACCATCGACATGACGCTGACCTCGGCGGCCTGCCCGCTGACCGACGTCATCGAGGAGCAGGCCCGGGCCGCGCTGACCGGGTCGGGCGCCGGCGGCGGCCTGGTCGACGACATCAAGATCAACTGGGTGTGGATGCCGCCGTGGGGCCCCGACAAGATCACCGAGGACGGCCGCGAGCAGCTGCGCGCCCTCGGCTTCCGGGTCTGACACCCACCCCCGGTCCGGCAGTACGCGACGGAACACCGGCGCGGTCCGACAGGGATCGGATGCCCGGGTGTCCCGATCGGCGTGCCCGCTCACCGGCGGGCGGGGGCGGGCGGCAGCAGCGCCGGGGTGATGAGCCGGGCGCGCAGCCGCCAGTCCGCCCGGGCGAACAGCTCGGTCATCGCGGCCGTGGTGGCGGCGAGGTCGGCGCGCCCGGTCAGGTAGGCCCACCGGTGCTGCTCGGGCAGCACGAAGAACCGCTCGAAGAACCTCGGCACGTCCGCAGGCGGCATCCGCAGCAGCGCCTCCAGCCCGATCCGCCGGAACCGGTGCACCGCCCGGGCGCCCGGCGGCCACACCGCTGCCTGCGCGGCGGAGCGGGCCGCGGCGGGCCCGTCGGGCAGCCGCCCGCCGATCGCCGCGGCCACCGCCGGGGCCAGGGTGAGCGCGGTGGCCACGCTGAAGCCGGTGGCCGGGTGCACCAGCGGCGCCGCCGCCCCGAATCCGAGCACCCCGACACCGCGGTGCCGGGCGGTGTCCACCGGGAACCGCACGCGCTCGCTCGCCACGTCCGCCGGGAGCGCGACGCCGTGCCGGTCCAGCCGGGCGAGCAGCCGCTCGCGCAGCTGCGGCAGGGGCAGTCCGGGCCGGCGGGCCAGCGACGTCTCCTCCAGCAGCACCGCCCCGCCGCCGAGGGGCACCCCGTAGAGGAACGTCGGCCATCCCGGCGCGCCGTGGTCGGCGCGCCAGTCCATGAACAGCGCCTCGCCCGGCGCGACCAGCGGCGCGGCCACCGACTCGGGCACCACCACGCCGAAGGCGGTCTGCTCGGCGGGCGCGGACCGGGCGGCGGCCCCGCCCAGCGGCTGCCGTGCGCCGCCCGCGTCGACGACCACCGCGGCGGTCACGACCGAGCCGTCGGCCAGCGCGACCGCGTCGGGTCCCCGGGACGCGACCGCGCGGCCGACGCGCACCTCGACCCCGCCCCGGACCAGCTCGGCGTCCAGGTGCGCGCGCAGGGCCGGCACGTCCAGCACCGAGTACTCCCAGCCGAGCGCGTGCTCGTCGACCGCGACGGCCCGCCCCCGGGCGCGGGCGGCGACGACGTGCTCGGGCAGGTCGGCGGGCAGCTCGGCCGACCAGGCCCCGTAGGTGGCCCGCCAGGCCGCGTCGGGGTTGCGGTCCAGCAGCCGGGTGCGCAGGCCCTGCCGGGCGCACGCCACGGCCAGCGCCCGGCCGGCCGGCCCGCCGCCGACCACCAGGACGTCGGGCTCGCGGCGGGTCATGGTCACCGTTGTACCGGCTCGGCCCGGTACCCGATCGGGGAACCGGTCAGCGGCTCAGCCGAGGCTGCCGGTGGCGAGCATCCCGCCGTCGATCCGCACGGTCTCCCCGGTGATCCAGGACGCCTCGTCGGAGACCAGGAAACCGACCAGCGAGCCGATGTCCTGCGGGGTGCCCAGCCGCTTCATCGGGTAGGACGCGGCCACCTGCTCCTCGCCGCGCTCGTAGAGCGCGGCGGCGAACCGGGTCTTGACCACCGACGGGGCGACCGCGTTGACCCGGATGCCGGGGCCGAGCTGCCAGGCCAGCTCCTCGGTGAGCCGGATCAGCGCCGCCTTGGACGCTCCGTAGGCGGCGATCACGCCGGTCGAGCGCAGCCCGGCGGTCGAGGCGATGTTGACGATCGAGCCGCCGTGCTCGCCCATCCACGCCCGGTGCGCGAGCTGCACGTAGCCCAGCGCGGCCACCACGTTCACGTCGAAGATCTTGCGGACCGCGTTCAGGTCGGCCTCCACCAGCGGGCCGTAGCTGGGGTTGATGCCGGTGTTGTTGACCAGGACGTCCAGCCGGCCGAAGGCCTCGACGGTCTTCGCCACGGTCTCCGCGCGCGACTCCTCGGACCCGGCGTTGCCCGGCACCGCCAGTACCCGCGACCGGTTGCCGCCCGCGGAGTCCGACACCAGCTTGTCGGCGGCCGCGCCCAGCTCGTCCGGCTTCCGCGCGGTGATCGTCACCGAGGCTCCGCGGGAGAGCAGTTCGGCGGCGATGGCCAGCCCGATTCCGCGACTGGCGCCGGTGACGAGGGCGGCCCTGCCCGTGAGATCAGTCATGGCCAGGACCCTACGTCCCGAACTCCGATGACCGGGCCGGTAAGCTGGTGATGTGATCCGGATCGGGTAGGTCGCCGCCCACGCGGACGCCAGCACCTGCCGAGCCCGAACCTGGAGCCTTCTTTGATCACCGCCACCGACCTGGAACTGCGCGCCGGGTCCCGGGTCCTGCTGTCCGGAGCCACGCTGCGCGTGCAGCCCGGCGACCGGATCGGCCTGGTCGGCCGCAACGGCGCCGGCAAGACCACCTCCATGCGGGTGCTGGCCGGCGAGGGCGAGCCCTACTCCGGCACGGTGTCGGCCAACAGCGCGGTCGGCTACCTGCCCCAGGACCCGCGCGAGGGCGACCTGAGCGTCACCGCCAAGGACCGGGTGCTGTCGGCCCGCGGCCTCGACGAGATGCTGCGCAAGATGGAGAAGGCCCAGACGGCGATGGCCGAGCTGGTCGACGGCGCGCAGAACGAGCGCGTGGTGCGCGATTACGGCCGGATCGAGGAGCGGTTCTCCGCGCTGGGCGGCTACGCGGCCGAGAGCGAGGCCGCCCGCATCTGCGCCCACCTCGGGCTGCCCGACCGGGTCCTGGAGCAGCGCGTCGCCACGCTGTCCGGCGGCCAGCGCCGCCGGGTCGAGCTGGCCCGGATCCTGTTCGCCGCCTCCGACGGCGGTGGTGCCTCCAGCGCCACCACGCTGCTGCTCGACGAGCCGACCAACCACCTGGACGCCGACTCGATCACCTGGCTGCGCTCGTTCCTGTCCGCCCACGACGGCGGGCTGGTGGTCATCAGCCACGACACCGAGCTGCTGGCCGCGGTGGTGAACAAGGTGTGGTTCCTCGACGCCACCCGCAGCGAGGTCGACGTCTACAACATGGACTGGCGGCGCTACCAGGAGGCCCGGGCCACCGACGAGAAGCGCCGCCGCCGGGAGCGGGCCAACGCCGAGAAGAAGGCCGCGGTCCTGCACACCCAGGCCGCGAAGATGGGCGCCAAGGCGACCAAGGCGGTGGCGGCCAAGAACATGGCCCGCCGGGCCGACCAGATGCTCGCCGCGCTGGAACCCGAGCGCCGCGACGACCGGGTGGCCCGGATCCGGTTCCCGGCCCCGGCGCCGTGCGGGCGCACCCCGCTCACCGCCGAGGGGCTGTCCAAGGCGTTCGGCTCGCTGGAGGTGTTCACCGGGGTCGACCTGGCGGTCGACCGCGGCGCCAAGGTCGTCGTGCTCGGGCTCAACGGCGCCGGCAAGACGACCCTGCTGCGCCTGCTGGCCGGCACCGAGGCCGCCGACGCCGGCCGGGTGGTGCCCGGCCACGGGCTACGGACCGGGTACTACGCCCAGGAGCACGACACCCTCGACCTCGGCGCCACGGTGTGGGAGAACGTCCGGCACGCCTCCCCGGACACCCCCGAGCAGCAGCTGCGCACCCTGCTCGGCTCGTTCATGTTCTCCGGCGACCAGCTCTCCCAGCCGGCCGGCACGCTGTCCGGCGGGGAGAAGACCCGGCTGGCGCTGGCCGGGCTGGTGTCCAGCGCGGCCAACGTGCTGCTGCTCGACGAGCCGACCAACAACCTCGACCCGGCCAGCCGCGAGCAGGTCCTCGACGCGCTGCGCCGGTTCACCGGCGCGGTCGTGCTGGTCACCCACGACTCCGGCGCGGTGCAGGCGCTGCAGCCGGACAAGGTCATCGTGCTGCCCGACGGTACCGAGGACCACTGGTCCGAGGACTACCTCGACCTCGTCCAGTTGGCCTGATCGGGTTATCCCCGGTGACCGGCCGACCACCCGAACGGTCACCGGGATCCCGGTGTGACCGGGATCGCACCGCCGCGTACCCGCTCCGCCCGGCTCTCGATCCACTTGTGGGGTGACCAGGAGGTCGCGACGGGGTGACGAACGGGCAACGCGGGGGTCAACGATCACCCGCATGCGTGATCCGTTCGGCGGAACCGCTCGCCGATCATCGAGTGGATCTCCTGGCCCGGCCCGGTCACCCTGGACGATCATTGCCGCACACCGGGTGCGCGAGATCCTCGGCGGATGGCCCGCTGAGGGGGTAGAGGAGGTTTGGGGCAGTGGCCGACCTGAAGAAGGGTGCCCGAATCACCGGCACCCAACGTGACAAGCTCGCTACCGACCTGAAGAAGAAGTACGAGAAGGGCGCCAGCATCCGGGCCCTCGCCGAGCAGACCGGACGGTCCTACGGGTTCGTCCACCGGGTGCTCAGCGAGACCGGGGTGACCCTGCGGGGGCGTGGCGGCGCCACCCGGACCAAGAAGAAGTAGATCCACGGCGGGGTAGCCTCCCGGCGTGGCAGCAGCGCCGGTGCACCCCGAACTCCTGCAGCGCGGCGGGGTCGCGCTGCACCTCGACGGCGGGCGGGCGACCGTGACGCTCTCCCGCCCCGAGGTGCTCAACGCGCAGGACCCGGCCATGTGGGAGGCGCTGGCCGCGATCGGCGAGACCCTGCCCGAGCAGGTCAGGGCCGTGGTCGTGCGCGGCGCGGGCCGGGCGTTCTCGGCCGGGCTGGACCGGCGGCTGTTCACCGAGGCCGAGGTCGACGGCCGGCCGGGGGTGGCCGGGCTGGCCGCGCTGCCCACCGCCGAGGCCGACGCGGCCATCGCCGGGTGGCAGGCCGGCTTCAGCTGGCTGCGGGACCCGGCGCGGGTGACCGTGGCCGCGGTGCACGGCCACGCCATCGGCGCCGGGTTCCAGCTCGCGCTGGCCTGCGACCTGCGGGTGGTCGCCGACGACGTGCAGTTCTGCATGGCCGAGCCGGGCCTGGGGCTGGTGCCCGACCTGGGCGGCACCCACCCGCTGGTGCACACCGTGGGCTACCAGCACGCGGTGGAGATCTGCCTGACCGGCCGCCGGGTGCGGGCCGACGAGGCGGTGCGGATGGGCCTGGCGCTGCGCGCGGTCCCGCGCCCCGAACTCGACGACAGCGTGACCGCGCTGGTGGGCATGCTGGTCACGGCGCCGGCCGGGGCCGCGACCGAGACGCTGCGGCTGCTCGCCGGGGTCGCCGACGGCGCCGACCCGGCCACCGCGCTGGCCGCCGAGCGGGCCGCCCAACTGCGCCGGCTGCGGGCACTGACCGGCGCCTGAGCCACCCCGCGCACCACCCTGCGCGCACACCCCCGCGCACCCCTCCCACCCGATCCGGGTCGCGCCGCCCGGCGTGCTGTGGGACTTTTCGACCGGGCGCCCACGTTCAGCCGGGGGGAGCAGCGGTGCAACGGTGTAAGTGAGGAGGGCGCCCGTGGACGGCGTCTGGGGAATGATGCGGGGCGTCGCCCGCGGGGTGGACGCGCCGTCGTCCGTCCGGCGCGGCACGATCCCGCGGATCTGGTCCTTCGCCCGCCCCTACCGGGGCTGGCTGGTCGGGTTCCTGCTGCTCACGGTGGTCTCGGCCACGGTGGGCGTGGCCACCCCGGTGCTGGCCGGCCAGGTGGTCAACACGATCGTCGGCGGGGGAGCGGGCGCGGCCACGACGGTGATCACGCTGGCCGCGAGCATCGCCGGGCTGGCGGTGCTGGAGGCCCTGGTCGGCCTGGGTACCCGGTGGTTCTCCTCGCGGATCGGCGAGGGCCTGATCGTGGACCTGCGCCGGGCGGTGTACGAGCACGTCCAGCGGATGCCGGTGGCGTTCTTCATGCGAACCCGCACCGGCGCGCTGGTCAGCCGGCTCAACAACGACGTGCTCGGCGCCCAGTCGGCGATCACCTCCACGCTGGCCGCGGTGCTGAGCAACGTCATCCAGCTCGTCCTGGCCCTCGCCGTCATGATCACCCTGGCCTGGCAGGTGACCCTGCTGGCCCTGCTGTTGCTGCCGGTGTTCGTGCTGCCGGCGAGGCGGATGGGCCGCACCATCGCCGGGCTGCGCCGGGAGAACGCCGACCTGAACGCGGCCATGGGCACCCAGATGACCGAGCGGTTCTCCGCCCCGGGCGCGACCCTGGTCAAGCTGTTCGGCCGGCCCGCCGAGGAGGCCGCGGAGTTCGGCGAGCGGGCCGGGCGGATCCGCGACATCGGGGTGCGCACCGCGATGGTGTCGCGGGTGTTCGTCACCTCGCTGTCGCTGGTCTCGGCACTGGCCCAGGCGCTGATCTACGGGCTGGGCGGCTACCTGGCGGTGACCGGGCAGATCGAGCCGGGCACCGTGGTCACCCTCGCGCTGCTGCTGACCCGGCTCTACACGCCGATGACCGCGCTGGCCAACGCCCGGGTGGACGTGATGACCGCGCTGGTGTCGTTCGAGCGGGTCTTCGAGGTGCTCGACCTGGCGCCGATGATCACCGAGCGGCCCGGCGCCCGCTCGCTGCCCCCCGGGCCGGTCTCGGTGCGGCTGCGCGACGTGCGCTTCGGCTACCCCGGCGCGGACCGGGTGTCGCTGGCCTCGCTGGAGGAGGTCGCGGTGCTCGACCAGCGGGTCGGTGCGGAGGTGCTGCACGGCATCGACCTGGAGGTCGGGGAGGGCGAGATGATCGCCCTGGTCGGCTCGTCCGGGGCGGGCAAGTCGACGATCGCCTCGCTGGTGCCCCGGCTCTACGACGTGGACAGCGGTGCGGTCGAGCTGTCCGGGATCGACGTGCGCGACCTGACCTTCGCCGCGGTCCGCGGCGCGGTCGGCGTCGTCACCCAGGACGGCCACCTGTTCCACGACACCATCCGGGCCAACCTGGCCTACGCCGCCCCCGGGGCCACCGACGCCGAGATCCACGACGCGCTGCGCCGGGCCCGGCTCGGCGAGCTGGTCGAGGACCTGCCCGACGGGCTGGACACCGTGGTGGGCGAGCGCGGCTACCGGCTCTCCGGCGGCGAGCGGCAGCGGCTGACCATCGCCCGGTTGCTGCTGGCCAAGCCCCGGGTGGTGATCCTCGACGAGGCCACCGCGCACCTGGACTCGGAGTCCGAGGCCGCGGTGCAGGAGGCGCTGGCCGAGGCGCTGGCCGGGCGGACGGCGATCGTCATCGCGCACCGGCTGTCCACGGTGCGGGCCGCGGACCAGATCGCCGTGGTCGACCACGGCCGGATCGTCGAGCGCGGGACGCACGCCGAACTGCTGGCCGCGGGCGGGCGCTACGCGGCGTTGCACCGCACCCAGTTCGCCAACCACCCCGACGGCGCCCACCCCGACGGGGACGGGACCGCCGGCACCGGGCGCCGGGAACCCCAGCGACTGGTCAGCTGAGTTCGGCGGTCCCGCGGCCCGCGGCCTCGGTGGCGCGCCGCACCGACCCCTCGACGACGTCGAGCACCGGGCCGAGCTCGTCGGTGGGCAGACCCATCGCCAACTGCGAGACCAGGCCCTCCAGCACCAGTTCGAGGAACCGGGCCAGCACCGCGACGTCCACGTCGTCGCGGACGGTGCCGGACCCGGCCTGGCGGGCCAGCCGGTCGCGGGTGGCCGCGGTCAGCGCGGCCGCGTTGGCCCGCCAGTGCTCGCGGAAGCCCGGGTCGGTCCGGCCCCGGCGGACGACCTCCAGGAAGGTGCCGGTCCAGCCGGCCTGCAGCGCCTCGGGCGCGGCCAGCAGCTCGCGCATCACCTGGACCAGGCCCTGCTCGGCGACGATCCCGGCCATCCGCCGGGTGTCCTGCTCGGCGACGGCGAGGAACAGCGCCTCCTTGTCCCGGAAGTGGTGGAAGATCGCCCCGCGGGACAGCCCGACCGCCTGCTCGAGGCGGCGCACCGTGGCGCCCTCGTAGCCGTGCCGGGCGAAGCAGGCCCGGGCGCCGTCGAGGATCTGCGCCCGCCGGGCGGCGAGCTGCTCGGCGCTGACCCGGGGCACCGGCCGAGGATAGCGCTCGCCAGCCGTACGTACGGCTTGGGAAGCCGCGAGGATTCCCCTGCGGCCCACCGTCGCGGGGCGTAGCGTCGATCCGCGTGGACGGGGACCGGGATGCCATGACCGCGCCGCCGCGTGCGGCGGCGGATGTGTCGGTGGTGGATGTGACGATGGCGGACATGCTCAACGACACGCACTGCACCGAGGTCGGAGCCGGTATCGGGCCCGGCGACACCGCGGGCGCGGCCCGCTCCGATCCCGAGGTGCCCGCCTTCGCCGACCGGCCGCCCGACGCCGGCCCCACGGTGCTGCACGACTGCGCCGACGCCGAGGCCTACGTCGCCTCGGTCTGCTTCAAGCTCGGGCCACCGCGGCTGGTCGGCGTCGAGCTGGAATGGCTGCTGCACCGGCCCGCGGCGCCCTCCGCCCCGCCCGACGCCGCCGCCCTCGCCGCGGCGCTCGGCCCGCACACCCCGACCACCCTGGACCCCTCCTCACCCGCTCTCCCGCTCCCGGCCGGCTCCGCGGTCACCGTCGAGCCCGGGGGCCAGATCGAACTGGCCAGCCGCCCGCTGCCCGACCTCGACGGGCTGACCGCGGCGGTGGCCGCCGACACCGGCGTCCTGCACGGCCTGCTCGCCGACGCCGGTCTCGCCCCGCTCGACCGGGCGGCCGACCCGCACCGACCACCGGTCCGGATCCTGGACGTGCCCCGCTACCGGGCCATGGAGCAGGCCTTCGACCGGCACGGGCCGGCCGGGCGCAGCGGCATGTGCGCCACCGCCGCGGTGCAGGTCTGCCTGGACGCCGGCGAGCCGTCCGCGATCGCCGCCCGCTGGGCCGCGGTGCACGCGGTCGGGCCGGTGCTGCTGGGCGCCTTCGCCAACTCGCCCGCCCTGCACGGCCGCCGGACCGGCGGGAAGTCCTCGCGCGGGGCCAGCGGGCTGCGCGCCGACCCGGCGCGCACCGCCCCGCCGGCGGCGGCCGACGAGGCGACCGGCGGCGGGGCG
>JASLAP010000036.1 GCA_030147065.1 Pseudonocardia sp.
GGTCCGCCGAGGCCCAGGCCACCGGCCGCTACGGCGCCGTCGCGCAGTCCGGCAACGGCCAACCGGCCGACCCCGGCCGGAACGACCCGAGCCCGACCGGGGCCCACCAGACCGGTGCCGGTGGGCGACCGGCCGGCCCGCAGGCCACCGGGCAGTACCGGGCCGGCGGCACCGGGCGCCGGCCCGCACCGAACGCGACCGGCCAGTACCCGGCCGGTCCGCAGGCGACGGGCGGCTACCCCGGTGGCCCGAACGGGCAGCAGAACAGCGGCGGGTACCCGGTCGGCCCGAACGGGCAGCCGTCCGCCCAGCCGAACTCGGGCGGCCCCGACGCCGGCGGCCAGCACCGGTCCGGTCCCCAGGCCACGGGCAGCTACCCCGGCGGCCCGAACGGCCAGCCGGGCACCGGCGGGTATCCGGCCGGTCCGAACGCGACCGGCCAGTACCCGTCCGGCCCGAACGGACAGCCGTTCGGGCAGCAGAACCCGGGCGGGTACCGGGCCGGTCCGGACGCGACCGAGCAGTACCCGGCCGGTCTGCAGGCGCCGGGTGGTCACCCGGTCGGTCCGGCCGCGACCGGGCAGTACCCGGCGGGTCCGCAGGCGACGGGCAGCTACCCGGCCGGCCAGAACGGCGCCGGCCAGAACGGTGTCGGCCAGAACGGTCAGCGGAGCACCGGCGGCCACCCGGCCGGCCCGGCCGCGGCGGGGCAGCACCCGAGCGGCCAGCCGTTCGGGCAGCAGAACCCGGGCGGGTTCCCGGTCGTTCCGAACGCGACCGGGCAGTACCCGTCCGGTCCGCAGGCGACCGGCCGGTACGGCGTCGCCCGGAACGCTCAGCCGGGCACCGGCGGGTATCCGGTCGGTCCGAACGCGACGGGTCAGTACCCGTCCGGTCCGAACGGTCAGCCGTTCGCCCAGCCGGGCTCGGGCGGGTATCCGGTCGGTCCGAACGCGACGGGTCAGCACCCGCCCGGCCCGAACGGCCAGCCCTTCGTCCAGCGGGGACCGGGCCAGCAGCCCGGGGGCCCGCAGGCGACCGGCCAGTACGCGGCCGGGCCGCAGCACACCGGCGGGTACCCGGTCGGCCCGAACGCCGCTGTTCCCGGCCCGCGAGCCGGCGACAGCGGGCCGCACGCCGCCGGCGCGGAGTCGGGGTACCGGCCGGCGCCCGGGCCGCGGCGCCCGGCCGACGCGCCGTCCGCCGAGCGCCGGCCCGACCCCGATCCCGGACACGCCGACGGCACCCCGCTGGGCGCCGGCCGCGGGGCCGACGACGAGGAGCCCACCAGCGTCGAGCCCGTGGCGGCCGACCTGGTGCCGGCCCCGCGCGCGGAGCCGGCCGGTCGCGTCGAGGCCACCGGGCCCCGCGACGTCCCGGTGCCGGTGGGCGGGGACGGCCCCTCGATCGCCGCCGGTGGTGGCGGTCTGGTGCCGTGGACCGGCCGCGGCGAGGGCCCGGGCGTGCAGACGATCGACCTGGTCAAGGACTACGGCAGCGGGTCGGGCGCGGTGCGCGCCCTGGCCGGGATCACGGTCGCGGCCGAGCGCAACCGGTTCACCGCGATCATGGGTCCGTCCGGGTCCGGCAAGTCCACCCTGCTGCACTGCATGGCCGGGCTGGACGCGCCGACCAGCGGCCGGGTGCTGATCGGCTCGACCGACCTCACCCAGCTGCCGGAGAAGAAGCTTACCAAGCTGCGCCGCGACCGGGTCGGGTTCGTCTTCCAGTCCTACGCGCTGCTGCCCCAGCTCAGCGTGCGGCAGAACATCACGCTGCCGCTGGAGGTGGCCGGCCGCAAGGTCGACGACCAGTGGCTGAAGACCGTGGTCGAGGCCCTGGACCTGGGCCGGCTGCTCAAGCAGCGCCCGACCCGGCTCTCCGGCGGCCAGCAGCAGCGGGTGGCGATGGCCAGGGCGCTGCTGCCCCGCCCGGACGTGGTGTTCGCCGACGAGCCCACCGGCGCGCTGGACGCCCCCACCGCGCGGGAGATGCTGCAGTTCCTGCGCACCTCGGTGCGCGAGCTGGGGCAGACCGTCGTGATGGTCACCCACGACCCGCTGGCCGCCGAGCACACCGACCACGTGCTGCTGCTGCACCGGGGGTCGCTGGCCGCGCAGATCGCCAACCCCACGGCCCCGGTCGTGCTCGACGCGCTCACCGTGCTCGACCGATTGCCGGCCGACGCCTGGGGATCCCATCCCGCCGCACGACCGGCCTGACCGTGCCTGCCGCCGTCCTGCGCGCCGTGCTGGCGGAGAGCTGGCGGCGGCCGGGCCGCCAGCTGCTCGTCGGCCTGGTGATCGTGGTGGCCACGGCGTTCGCCGCGGCGTCGCTGATGCTCACCGACAGCGCCCGGGCGACCATCGTGCGGGAGCTGGCCGGCACCCCTCAGGCGGTGGACCTGGTGGTCGCCCCACCCGGCGCGGACGGCGTCCCGGCGACGGCCGCGCCCGGTGCCGACCCGCCGCCAGGGCTGCCGCTGGCCGTGCAGGAGCGGGTGCGGGCCACGCCCGGGGTGGCCGCGGTCGCCGCGGTCGGTTCCGGCGGTGTCCTGCTGTCCGCGCCCGGCCTGCCCGGCGACGGCGAGCCGTGGACGGCGATGGCCGCGGTGGACGGCGCGCTGGGACGGTTCCCGCCGGTGGCCGGCGCGCTGCCCACCGAGGTGGACGAGGCGGCGGTCAGCGAGGAGACCGCCCGCCGCCACGACCTGCGGCCCGGCCGCACCGTCACGCTGATCGGCGTGGACGGCCGGCCGACGGTCTTCACCGTGACCGGGGTGGCCACGGTGCGGCTGCAGGCGGTGAACACCGTGCTGCTGCGCCCGGACGTGGCGACCCGGATGACCGGCGCCGACCCCACCCAGCTGGACGTGATCGTGCAGCCCGGCCAGAGCATCGCCGAGGTCGGCCCGCGGCTGGCCGCCGCCGTCGGCGGCGCGGCCGTGGTCGCCGACGCGGTGAGCGTGCGCGCCGCCGAGCTGCGCAGCGCGTTCGGCTCACTGGAAGGGATCTTCGCCGCGCTGGCCGTGTTCGGGGGGACGGCGGTGCTGGCCGCCGCGCTCACCACGTCCTGCGTCTACGCCACGGTGACCGACGCCCGTCGGCGCACCGTCGTCCTGCTGCGCCGGGTCGGCGCCGGCCGCGGCCAGGTGCTGGGCGCCCTGCTGGTCGACGCCGGGCTGCTCGGGCTGGCCGCCGGGCTGCTCGGGGTGCTGCTGTCGCTGGGGATCGTCGAGGTGGTGCGGCTGGCCGCGGGCATCGGGCTGGGCCAGGAGCTGGCCGCGCCGGGTCTGCCGGCGCTGCTGCTGGGGGCGTGCCTGCTGGGTTCGGTGCTGGTCACGGTGGCCGCGGCGGTCGGGCCCGCGGTGCGCGCCAGCGGGCAACCGCCCGCCGAGGCCGACGACACCGGCGCGCCGCCGCGGCGGGTGCGCTGGAAGGCCGTCCGCCTGGCGGTGGCCGCGGTGCTGGCCGCC
>JASLAP010000408.1 GCA_030147065.1 Pseudonocardia sp.
CCGCGCCGGCGGGGGCGCCGCCGCGGACGGCCGTAGCGCGCCGCCGGCCTACGAGGACGCCACCGGCATGCACGTCGCCTCGTCGGGGCTCGCCGGCGACGGCACCCAGGGCGCGCCGCGGCTGCGGGTCGAGACGGCCGCCGGGCTGCGCGACGGTGTCGCCTACGACCTCTCCGACGGCGCGGTGCTGGGTCGCGGCGACCAGAGCGACATCCAGCTCGAGGACTCCTTCGCGTCGACCTCGCACGCTCGCCTGCTCCCCCAGGGGGACGTCGTGGTGCTCGAGGATCTAGGCTCGACCAACGGGACCTACCTCAACGGGGAGCCGCTGCGCGGTCCGCAACCGCTGCACGTGGGCGACCGCATCCGCATCGGCGACTCCGAGTTCACCTTCGAGCGATAAGCCAAGCCAGCCATGTTGCGCATCGCAGAGCAGTGGTATGCCTCCGACCTCGGCCGCCAGCGGCAGGGCAACGAGGACAACTTCTTCGTGCGCGCGCCGCTGTTCGTGGTGGCGGACGGGATGGGCGGCGCGCAGGCCGGCGAGGTCGCGTCGGAGATCGCCGTGCGCTCCTTCGATGACGAGCTGCCCAACGGCTCGCGCGCCGAGGCGCTCGTGCGCGTCATCGAGCAGGCCAACAAGCGCATCCACGAGCGTTCGCGGTCGGACGACTCGCTGCGCGGGATGGGCACCACGACGACGGCGGCCTACGTGGACGACGACGAGGTGGTGGTCGCGCACGTCGGCGACTCGCGGGCCTACCTGCTGCGCGACGGCGAGCTGTTCCGGCTCACCCGCGACCACACCCTCGTCCAGGCGCTGATCGACGAGGGCCGGATCACCCCCGAGGAGGCGGCCGGGCACCCGCGCCGGTCCTGGCTGGTGCGGACGCTGCAGGAGGCCACCCCGGCCGACCCGGACCTGTTCTCGGTGGACGCGCGGGTCGGCGACCGCTTCCTGATCTGCTCCGACGGTGCCACCGCCGTGCTCGACGACGACGCGCTGCGCGAGGTGCTCTCCACGGTCCCGGACCGGGCCGCGGCGGTCGACCGGTTGATCGCGCTGGCCAACGAGGGCGGGGGACCGGACAACATCACCTGTATCGTCGCCGACCTCGTCGACGAGGAACCGGAGGAGAATCCCCCGGTCGTGGTGGGCGCGATCGCGGCCCGGGGCTGAGCTCCGGGACACAATCCTGGGGGTCGATCACCAGGAGGTGGACGTGGCCGCTGCGGTGACCGCGCAGGAGATCGCGAGCCGGCTGTCGGTCGGCCTCGTGGTGCTGCGCGGTGGCGTGGTCGAGTGGGTGAACGACGCCGCCCGCGCGCTCGTCGAGCCGTTCGGCGGCTCGTGGACCGGCGACGACCCCGCGGTCACCCTGCTCGGCACCGCCCGGCCCGGCGCGGGCCGGGTCGTGCTGCGCTGGCAGTCCCCGCACGGGGACACCCGCTCGTGGCGGGTCACCTGCATCCCGCTGCACTCCACCGAGCACAGGTTGCTCTACGAGATCACCGACCGCAGCGCCCTCTCGCTCGCCCACCGCCCGGTCGGGATGGCCGCGCCGCAGTGGCGGCTCGACCGGCTCGAGGCGCTGGCCCGGATGGGCTCCTGGGTCTGGGACATCCCCGAGGACCACCTGGAGTGGTCCGAGGCGCTGCTGACCATGTTCGGGCTGCCGACCGGCGCGACGCTGGACCTGGCGGCGTTCCGCCACCTGGTGCACCCCGACGACCTGGCGATGGTCGACACCGCGCTGGCCGAGGGCATCGCAGCCGGGGAGCCGTTCACCTACACCCACCGGATGTGCCTGGCCGACGGCACCGAGCGGACGTTCCAGTGCCACGGCGAGGTCTTCGCCGACGCCGCGGGCGTCCCGGTCCGGGTCCTGGGCACCGCCCGCGACGTCACCGAGGAGCACCGGGCCCGGGCCGAGCTGGCCTACCTCGCCGAGCACGACCCGCTCACCGGCATCGCGAACCGCCGTCGGATCACCGCCCGGCTCGCCGAGTGCTCGGCCGACGCGGCCGGCGCCACCCTGCTGCTGATCGACATCGACCACTTCAAGGACATCAACGACCTGCGCGGGCACGCGGTCGGCGACCGGGTCATGCGGCGCATCGCCGGGATCGTCGCGGCCCGGCTCGGGCCCGGGGCGATGCTGGGGCGCCTCGGTGGCGACGAGTTCGCCGCCGTGCTGCCGAGCTGCGACCCCGAGCACGGCATCGCGCTGGCCGAGAAGCTCTGCGACGCGGTGGCCGACGGCCCGGTGGTCGACGGCGGGTCGCTGCTGCGGGTGACCGTCAGCATCGGCGTGGCCGGCGTGGCGGCCGAGGACAACGTCGAGGTCAGCCTGGCCCGCGCCGACCTCGCGCTGTACGAGGCCAAGAACGCCGGCCGCAACCGCGCCCGGCTGTTCGCCCCGGACCAGTACCGGCAGGCGCTCGCCCGGGTCGGGTTGTTCCAGCGGGTCACCGACGCCCTGGACGCCGACACCATGCAGCTCGACGCCCAGCCGATCGTCGATCTCGGCACCGGCCGGGCGACCCGGTGGGAACTGCTGATCCGGCTGCGCGACGGCCTCGACCCCCCGCTCGGCCCGGCCGACTTCCTGCCAGCCGCCGAGCGCACCGATCTGGTGCTGCGGCTGGACCGGTGGGTGCTCGACCGGGCCGTCCGGGCGCTGGCCAGCCCGAACGCGCGGGCCCGCGGCCTGCAGCTGGAGGTCAACATCTCGGCCCGGTCGCTGGAGGACGGCGACCTCGGCCGCTGGATCCTCGGCCTGCTCGCCGCGCGCGACGTGCACCCCCGCCGGCTCGGGCTGGAGATCACCGAGACGACGGCGATCACCAGCGTTGAGGCCGCCCGACGGCTGGTCGGCCTGCTCACCGACGCCGGCTGCGGATTCTCCCTCGACGACTTCGGCGCCGGCTTCGGCTCGTTCTCCCACCTCAAGCACCTGCCCTTCACCGCGGTCAAGATCGCCGGGGAGTTCGTCCGCGGGCTCGACGTGGACCGCGTGGACCGGGCGCTGGTCGGCGCCGTGGTCGAGGTGGCGCGCGAGCTCGGCATGCGCACGGTCGCCGAGCAGGTGGAGCACGGCGCGCTGGTCGACCGGCTGCGGGCGCTCGGCGTCGACGACGGTCAGGGCTTCCACCTGGGCCGCCCGACGCCGCTGGACGAGCTGCTCGGGTGAGCCGTCAGCGGCGGGCGACCAGGCGGCGCATCGGCACCGGCAGCACCCGGCCCGGCCCGGCCCGCTGGGCCAGCCGGTCGGCGACCGCGGCCGCGACGTCCGGCGACAGGTCCGGCGGCCAGAGCCGGGCCGCCGGCAGCCGCGCGGCCAGCTCGTAGGCCGCGGCGCCGTCCGGCAGCGGCAGCGCGAACGACCCGCGGTCGTCGCCGAGGACGGCGAAGTCGGCCGCGGCGAGCAACCAGCCCGTCCGGTCCAGGGCCGAGCGGTGCCGCCAGGCCCGGTGGACGGGGCGCAGCGTCGGGGTCAACCGGAGCTCGCCCAGCGACGCGGGGACGGCCGACGGGACCACCACGACGAGCGTCCCGCCCGGCCGCAGCACCCGACGCAGCTCGGCGAACAGGGCGTCCAGGTCCGGCAGCGACGGCAGGGCGAGCGGCAGCACGATGCCGTCCACCTCGTTCGTGCCGAGCGGCACGGCTGCCGGGTCACCGCGCAGCCGCCGCCCCGGTGCACCGGGCAGCGCCGAGGGGTCCACACCGACCCACCGGTCGGGCTCGAACTCCGCGGCGAGCATCCCGTTCGCCCCGCCGCACAGCTCGAGCACCCGTCGGGCCTCCAGCAGCGGAGCGGCCATCCAGGGCAGCGCGGTGTGGCCGGCGCGGTCGGTCGCCCCGGCCAGGAGGTCCGATCCGGCGCCGGTCACGAGGGCCCCGGCCCGGCCACCCGGGCCGGCGGGGTGAGCGGCCGGCCGATCATCCGGCCAGTCTGGCAGGGCGGCGGCCGGTGACCCCCGGCACCTCTCGGCGCGCGGCGCGGGATCGGGGCGCGGGCATAGCCTGGTCGCATGGCGTCTCCGACCGTCGAACCCGCCGCCACCGCAGGACCCGCCCGCCCGGCCGCATCCGGGACGACGGGGCTGGTCCTGCTCGGCGGGGCGGTCGCGGTGCTCGTCGCGGCCGGGTTGACCGCCCTGTCCGGAGCCCGCCCGGCCAGCACCCTGGGCCTGCCCGATCCCGGCACGCTGACCTCGATCGGCCTGCCCGCGGCGCGGGCGGCCGCCGAGGTCGGCATGGTCCTGGCCATCGGGTCGGTGCTGCTGGCGGCGTTCCTCGTGCCGCCGCAGCGGTCGGGCTACCTGGACGTGGCCGGCTACCGCGCCCTGCGGTTCGCCTCGTGGGCCGCGGCCGGCTGGCTCGCGGCGGCCGCGCTGCTGGTGCCGCTCACCGTGGCGGACACGCTCGGGCGCCCGGTGGGCGAGGTGCTCGACCCGCTGCTGCTGCTCGACCTGGTGCCCCGGTTGAGCGTCCCCGCGGCGTGGCTGTGGACGTCGTTGATCGCCCTGGTCGTGCTGGTCGGTTGCCGCTCCGTGCTGACCTGGGGCTGGTCGGTCGTGCTGTTCGGGCTGGCGCTGCTCGGCCCGGTCCCGGTCGCGGTGACCGGGCACTCGGCCGGGGGCGGAGCGCACGACATCGCGACCGACAGCCTCCTGCTGCACGTCGTGGCGTCGACGTTGTGGGTGGGCGGGTTGGTCGCCGTGGTCACCCTGGCCGCTGCGGGGGGCGCCGACCGCGCGGCGGCGCTGAGCACCGCGGTGCCCCGGTTCTCCCGGTTGGCCCTGGTGTGCTGGTCGGTGCTGGCCGTCACCGGGGTGGTGAACGCGCTGACCCGCGTGCCGCTGTCGGCCGTGTTGACCTCGGAGTACGGACTCCTGCTGCTGGCCAAGACCGCCGCGCTGGTGTTGCTGGGCGTCCTGGGGGCCGCCCACCGGCGCGGTTCGGTGGGGGCGGCGGCCCGCGGGGAGCCCCGCGCTCTGCTGCGCCTCGGCGGGGTCGAGGTCCTGCTGATGCTGGCGACCATCGGGCTGGCCGTGGCCCTGGGCCGCACCGCGCCGCCCGACACCGGGGCCGGCGAGCCGTCCCGGACGGAGGTCCTGCTGGGCTACGACCTCGCCGGTCCGCCCACGCTGGCCCGGCTGGCCCTGGACTGGCGCTTCGACCTGCTGTTCGGGTCCGCCGCCCTGGCGCTGGCCGTGGTGTACCTGCTGGGGGTGCGGCGACTTCGCCGGCGCGGGGACACCTGGGCCGCCGGGCGCACGATCGCCTGGGTGTCCGGCTGCGCCGGACTGCTGATCGCCACCAGCTCGGGGATCGGCCGCTACGCGCCGGCGATGTTCAGCGTGCACATGGGCGAGCACATGATCCTCGGCATGCTGGTGCCGATCCTGCTGGTGCTGGGGGCGCCGGTGACCCTCGCCCTGCGGGCGCTGCCGGCGGCGGGCCGCGACGCCCCGCCCGGGCCGCGGGAATGGCTGCTGGCCGGGGTGCATTCGCCGCCCGCCCGGTGGCTGACCCACCCGGCGGTCACGCTGCCGCTGTTCGTGGGCAGCTACTACGCCCTGTACTTCTCCGGGCTGTTCGCCGCGGCGCTGCCCGAGCACTGGGCGCACCAGCTGATGAGCCTGCACTTCCTGCTGGTCGGGGCCCTGTTCTTCTGGCCGGTCGTGGGGATCGACCCGGCCCCGCGCCGGCTGCCGCCCGCGGCGCGGCTCGGGGTCGTCTTCGCCTCGCTGCCCTTCCACGCGTTCTTCGGGGTCGCCCTGATGAGCGCCAACACCGCGGTGGGCGAGCAGTGGTACCGGGGTCTCGCGCTGCCGTGGGTGACCGATCCACTGACCGACCAGCGCCTCGGCGGCGGGCTGGCGTGGGCGTCCGGGGAGCTGCCGTTGCTGCTGGTCGTGGTGGCGTTGCTGGTCCAGTGGTCCCGTCAGGACGAGCGGTCGGCCCGGCGCGACGACCGCCGGGCCGACGCCGACGGCGACGCGGACCGGGCGGCCTACAACCAGATGCTGCGCCGCCTGGCGACGGGCGAACCGCTCGTCGCGGAGAGCGACCGTGCCTCGGGTCACACCAACGAGTCCGGACCGGCCCCGACGAGCGCCCGGACCGGTGGCCAAGATCCGGCCTGACTCACATCTGCGCATGTGGAAGGCCGTCACGAGGGCTCCGACCCGACCCGGTCCAGGCTGACCGTTCGTCGCGCCCGGGCAGCCCGACCGCGACGGTGAGTGACGACGGCAGGGTCGTTGTCGCAGGTCAGCGCGATGTGCGGGGGGCGATTTGACGTCCTGTCAAGCCCTGGCGTAACTTTCTCCCTGTCAGCGGAACACCGAACGGACAGGGCCTCACCGGCCCGGCCCACCGGAGCCGCTGAGCGTCCCGCAGGGGGCCCCGGATCGATCGGATCCGGAGGCGTACAGTGGGGACACAGCCCCGGAAGCTGCCTGGCGGTGGTGGATGGTGTGTGGGTGTCTTTTGAGAACTCAACAGTGTGTCGAGCTATTATTTTTCTGGCTTGGTTTTGTGCCAGTTATGTGAGGCTGTGGCCCCCCGTGTCATGGTCTCGTTTTT
>JASLAP010000430.1 GCA_030147065.1 Pseudonocardia sp.
TCAACCGGGCCGGCGGAGCGGACCGGGCATCCGCCCACTGATCACCGCTCCCCGTCGGACGAAGGGGACTCTCGCTCGGCCTCACCGGACGAACGTGACTCTCGCCCACCTGGACCGAACGAGCCGACCAACCCTCAGCCCCCGGATCCCCTCCGGCCCCAGCCGAGCGAGAGGGACTCTCGTCCGACCCGGGTGGACCAACGGGACTCTCGCCCAACGGAGCCGGACGAACGGGACCCTCGCTCAACGGGACCGAGCGACCCGACCAACCCTCGACCCCCGGATCCCCGCCGGGCCCAGCCGAGCGAGAGGGACTCTCGCCCGACCCAGGCGGACGAACGGGACTCTCGCCCGACCTCACCGGGCGAACGGGACTCTCGCCCAACGGGACCGGACGAGCCGACCAACCCTCGGCCCCCGGATCCCCTCCGGCCCCCACGGGGCGAAAGGGACTCTCGACCGACCCGGGTGGACCAACGGGACTCTCGCCCATCGGAGCTCGGCGAACGGGACGGGCGTCGGCGGCCGGGTCCCCCGCGCCCTCCCCGAAACCGTCCGCGCGGAGGTGGCCCTCGCCGGGTGCCACCGGGAGCCGGGAGGTCTCGGCGGGGGCGAGGGCGGGGTGGGGGAGCTCGGGCGGGGTTGCCCGGAACTGCCGGGTCGGCGCGTCGACGTCACCACCGACGCGCACCGGGACGGGGCTGGGGCGCCGGGCCTGCGGGACCGGGCCGTTCGCGGCCTGGTCGGCGGGATGCTGGCCCACCACCGGCAGGACAGCGGTATCGGCCTCGACGGCGCCACCCGGCGGCGCCGCGAGCAGGCGCACCTCCTCGGCGTCGGCCAGCCGGGCCGCCAGCACGTCGAGCACGTCGGCGAGGCCGTCGACCTGCGCCGGCCCGACCGGGTGCGTCGGATCGCCGAGCAGTTGCAGCGCTCCCACCGGCACCCCGTCGGCGATCAACGGCACCACCATCGAGCCGGTCAGCCCGGCGTCGGCGGCGGCCGCGGCCAGGTCGGGCGGGCCGATGCGGGCCAGGTCGGCGGTCTGCACGGCCCGCCCGGAACGGATCGCCGCGGCCAGCGGGCCACCGCGGGCATCGCGCTGGACCCGCCCGATCCAGGACGCGGCGTCGTCCGACCCGGCCAGCGGACCGGACCCGGGCTCGTCACGGCGCGCGGCCACCGCCACGACGCCGCGGACGTCGAGCACCGCCCGGGTGGTGCCGCAGACGTCGGCGAGCACGGCGGGCACGTCCAGGCCGGCGGCGGTGGCCCGGGCCAGCCGCAGGACCAGGGCGTCGATCGTCAGCGGTCCCGGAGCCGGGCGGGCGGAGGCGACGGGCAGCACGGGCATGGTCTTCTCCTCGGCCCGGCTCGAGGGGAGCGCACCGGGCCGTACTGTGCGTCGCCACCCGATGGCGGATCGTTACCCACCCGGAGGAACAGCCGGTGCTCTGGCAGGGTCGCCACCGTGACCCAGAACGCCGCGTCCGGGGCGGGCGATCAGCCCTGCCGGACCAGCCGGGCGGTGACCCCGCCGGCCACCACCACCGCTCCGACCAGCATCGCCACGTCACCCAGGTGGATGCCGTGGCGGCGGGAGAGCGACAGCAGGATGGGGCCGACCGCGGTGCTGGCGGCGAACACGAGCACCCCGAGCGCCGCGATCATCCACACCGACAGCACCTTGGTGCGCAGTCGACCGCGCTGGTCGTTCCGGCCGGTCACCGAGGCCACGCTACCGCCGCAGCAGCGCGGCGGCCGGGCACCGGATGGACGATTGCCCCGGTCGGGGGGCCCGACTGATCATGCAGGGATGCTCCCTGCCCGCACCCGGTCACGTGCAGTGGCGGCGCTGCTCGTCGTCCTCGGCTGCGGGCTGCTGATCAGCGGTTGCTCGGCCGCCACCCCGCTGTGCGACTCGGCCGCCGCCCTGCTCACCCAGGGCCGCCCGGCCGACGCGATGGCGCTCTACGCCCGCGCCGCCGCCCAGGACGAGGGCAACTGCGCCGCCAACGGGCTGGCCGCGGCCGGCGAGCAGATCGGCGACGCGGCCGAGGAGGAGGCCGCCGGAGCGGCCGCGGAGCTGGCCGGCGACACCGCGGGCGCGATCGCGGCGTACCAGTCCGCGCTCGCCCTGAACAGCGGCGACGCCCGCGCGGCCGCCGGGCTGGTCCGGCTCGGCCAGCAGGTCGGCACCCCGCCGCCCGCGCAGATCCCGCCGCTGCCCCCGGCGCCCGCGCCGGGCGGCTGGTGGCGCACCGAGTGGCCACTGGTGATCGGCGCGGCGCTGCTGGCCGTGGCGCTGGGCGCGGCCGGGTACGCGCTGGTCCGCCAGGACCTGCTGCGCCGGCGGCTGGCCGCGCTGGAGACCGTCCCGGCGAGTCCGGCCGCCGTGCCGGGGCCCGACCCGGCGGTGCTCGACGACCTGCGGTCGCGCACCGACGCGAACGCGGAGGCGCTGGCCGACCGCTGCGCCAACCTGGAGAGCGCGCTGGCCCGGCTGGAGGCCGGCGGGGCGCGCCGCGACCGGCTGGTCGAGCTGCTGGCCGGCCAACTGGCCGGGCCGCCGGCCGGCGGTGTGCAGCGCGAGCAGCTCTTCGAGGCCTCGCCGCCTGCCGACGCGACCGGTGAGGGGTCGGGTGTGATCGACGTCCGGCTGGTGGGGGTGGCGATGGCCGACGGCACCCGGCGCACCGTCGCCCAGCGCGTGCGCTGGACCCCGCCCGACGACGACGCGGCCGCCGCCCTGCGCGACCAGCTCGGCCCCGACCCGGTGACGGTCGCCGACGCGCTGGACACCGGGACCGTCACCCCGGCCTGGGCGCACAGCACCGAGCTGTGGCTGCTCCCGTCGTCCACCGCACCGATCGGCGACCTGTCCGCCGACCCGGACACCGACGGGCCGCTGGAGGCGCTGGTCCGCGGCGACGCGCTGCGAGCCGACGACCTGGTCGAGCTGACCGCCGACACCGTCGGCCTGCTCGACCGCGACGGCGACGTCGCCTTCCTCGCCCGGCTGGTGACGGTCGTGGTCCAGGGCGCATGGACGCACGCCTCGCTGTCCTCGGAGGCGCACGACGCCGCGTCCGGGGTGGCCGCCGCCGCGCTGGAGGCGGCGGCCGGGCTGACCGGGCCGGTGTGGGCCGGCAGCACCGGGCGCACGCCGGGGCCGCCCGCCGAGCTGGACCGCCTGCTGGGCCGGCCCCCGCAGGACCGCGATGAGCGCGTGGCCGGGCCGGTCACCGTGTTCGTGGTCGCCGACCCGGCCACCGAGGACGACCCGGCCCCCGCCACCGGCGACGACGGGACGGTCCTGCGCATGCGCACGGCGTACCGGATCGACCGGTTCGCGGTCGACGTCGAGGCCGTGCTCCGGACCCTGCACCGCGCCGCGGCCGGCGCCGCCGACCGGCTCGCCGCCGACCCCCGCGACCCCGCCGCCGTCGAGGCGTTCCGGGCCGCCGTCCACCCGGCTCCGAGCCCCGGCCCGGCCCGGCCGACCAGCACCGTGGCCTGCGAGGTGCTGGCGATCGGCGACCGCGAGCGGCACGACCTCGACTTCACCTACCGGGTGGCCACCGCCCGCCTCGACCTCGCCCGGCTGCTCGCCGGCTCCGCCGACCTGACCAGGGCGTTCGGCGAGCAGCTGGCCGCGGCGCGGGCCGGGCGCGAGCACCGGGTGCTCGACGCGGCGCTGCGCGAGGCGGCCGGGCCCGAGCAGCTCGGCACCGTGGTGGCAACGCTGCCCGGCCGCTCCCCCGTGCTGACCGTCGGCCCGGAGACGGCCGGGGCGGTGGAGTCGCACTACGCCCCGCCGGACGCGGTGACCGAGGAGGTGCCGGCCGATCACGAGCCGGTGCGCAACGGCAACGGCATGTACGCGGCCCTGCGCAAGCCGGTCGCCGTCCCCGAGCCCGACGGGCCGCACGGCGCCACCCGCATCGACGAGGCCCCCGACCGGTAGCCCGCCGCGTGATCGTCGTTCGCGGCGGGTAGGCCGCACCAGCGCGGCTCGATCGCCGCATCCGACGATCACCCGCTCTGCCGCGCGGTTGCTGGGGTTGTCCGCACCCCCACCGCGGCGATCGCCCCAGTCCCCCGGACCCCCGGCGTTCCTAGCGTCGGTCCCGTGATCGGAACCGGAATCGAGGTCGACGGCATCGTCGGCTGGGTCGTCGACCTGATGGAGACGCTGGGCGCACCGGGGGTCGGGCTGGCCATCGCCCTGGAGAACGTGTTCCCGCCGCTGCCGAGCGAGGTGTTCCTGCCGCTGGCCGGGTTCGCCGCGGCGCGCGGGGACCTGAGCCTGGTCGCCGCGATCGCCTGGACGACGCTGGGGTCGCTGGTCGGTGCGCTCGTGCTCTACGGCGCGGGCGCCGCGCTGGGCCGGCGCCGGATGTGGGCGCTGGCCGACCGGATGCCGCTGGTCGACCTGCGCGACGTGCACCGCGCCGAGGCCTGGTTCGCCCGGCACGGCGCCAAGGCCGTGTTCCTCGGCCGGATGGTGCCGCTGGTGCGCAGCCTGATCTCGGTGCCGGCGGGGGTCGAACGGATGCCGCTGCCGCTGTTCGCCGCCC
>JASLAP010000064.1 GCA_030147065.1 Pseudonocardia sp.
CAAGCGGCCCCCGCAGTCCGGCTGGCGCCGGCTGGTCTACGTGCTGTCCGGGCGGCTGATCAACCCGGGGGAGAGCCCGGCCGACGTGCGCCGCCGGGAGCTGACGGTGCGGGTCAACCAGCCGCTGCTGGGCTGCTACAAGATCGCGATGCTGAGCCTCAAGGGCGGGGTCGGCAAGACCACCGTCACCGCCACCCTGGGCTCGACGTTCGCCTCGCTGCGCGGCGACCGGGTGGTGGCCGTGGACGCCAACCCCGACCGCGGCACGCTCAGCCAGAAGATCCCGCTGGAGACCAGCGCCACCGTGCGCCACCTGCTGCGCGACGCCCAGCGGGTGCGCCGCTACACCGACGTGCGGGCCTACACCTCGCAGGGTCCGTCCCGGCTGGAGGTGCTGGCCAGCGAGCAGGACCCGGCGGTGTCCGAGGCGTTCAGCGAGGACGACTACCGCCGCACGGTCACCCTGCTGGAGCACTTCTACAACATCGTGCTCACCGACTGCGGCACCGGCCTGATGCACTCGGCGATGTACGGCGTGCTCGGCGTGGCCGACCAGCTGATCATCGTCTCGTCCGGCTCCATCGACGGCGCCCGCAGCGCCTCGGCCACCATGGACTGGCTGGACGCGCACGGCCACGGCGACCTGGTCCGCAACTCGGTCGCGGTGATCAACTGCGTGCACCGGTCGTCGGGCGGGGTGGACCTGGACCGGGTGGCCGCGCACTTCTCCGCGCGGTGCCGGGCGGTGGTGCGGATCCCGTTCGACGCGCACCTGGAGGAGGGCGCGGAGGTCGACCTGGACCGGTTGGAGCCGACCACCCGCCTCGCCCTGCTGGAGCTGGCGGCCACGGTGGCCGACGCGTTCGTGGGCGTCCCGACGACCTGACGGTGCGGCGACCGGGCGGGGACGGCCCGGCGCCGGCCGGGAACGCGGACGGCCCGGTCACGCCGGGGCGTGACCGGGCCGGATGTCCGCACCGGGCGCTGCGAGCAGGGTCCGGTGTGATCGACCGCCGATCAGGTCGCGGGGTCGTCCCGCTTCCGGACCTTCTCGTCGAGCTGACGGAGAAAGTCGGCGTCGTCGTCGGGTCCACTGACCCGCGGGCGGGCCGGACCGGTGTACTGGCGCCGGGCCGGCGGGGTGCCACCGTCGGGCTGGGCCGTGTTCATCGCCCTCCACAGCACCAATGCGACGATCGCGGCACCGACGAACGCGATGAGGAACAGCATCGGAACCACCTCCGACGACGAGGTTAGCGGAGGGGACGCGATGCCGGGGTGAAGTGTCGGCGAGCCGCCCTCACCCGTGGCCCGGCGACGTGGTCGCTTCGCTGGTCAGGTCGGCCAGCAGGTTCTTCACCTCGGACTCCCGGAACCGCCGGTGTCCGCCCGGCGTGCGGATCGAGCCGATCCGGCCGGCCGAGGCCCATCGGGTGACGGTCTTCGGGTCGACGCGGAACAGGGCGGCCACCTCGCCCGGGGTGAGCAGTCGCTCACCGCTCCCGGCGTGCATGGTCACTGTCATCGAGCACCTCCACGACCCTGGGGCCGCGACCCGCTTGTCGCGACCCTGGATGATCCGGGCCATCGTGACACCCCGGACCCCGGGTACTCGAACGGTTGTCCGGAGGTAAAGGGCTCTTAAAGGACGAACCGGACAGTTCGGCCCCGCGGTGGAGGCCGTCCGACGTCCCGGCGGACGGTCGCGGCGCGGGCCCGCGCCGGGTCCCGGCCGTATGCTCGGGGCATGAGTTCTCCCCGACCCGGGACGACCGCCGACCGGCCGGGACTCGGCGTGGTGGTCGCGCTCTACGCGCTGGCCCGGCTGGCCCTGGTGGCCGTGATCGCCGCCGCGCTCGCGCTGCTCGGCGTCCCGCTGCTGGTGGCCGTGCTGGTCGCGCTGATCGTCGCGCTGCCGCTGTCCATGGTGCTGTTCCGCGACCTGCGCGCGCGGCTGGACGAGGCGCTGAGCGTGGCCCGGGAGCGGCGGGCGGCCGAGCGGGAGGCGCTGCGCTCCCGGCTGCGCGGCGACGCGCCCGACGAGGCCGGCAGGGCCGTCGAGGCCGGCAGGGCCGCGGAGGGGTCAGGCGAACCGGCCCCAGGCCAGCCCGACCGCGGTCAGCACTGACCAGGCCAGCAGCAGCAACCCGGTCTGCCCCAGCACCTTGACCAGCGCCGGCCCCCCGGCCCCGCGCAGCACCGCCGCCGCCGGCAGCACGGCCAGCGGCACCGCCAGCAGCGCGATCAGCAGCGGCCAGCTGCGCAGCAGCCCGCCCGCCGCGCTGAACAGGAACGGCGCCGCGACCAGCGCCACGTAGAGCCGTCGGGTGTCGACCTCGCCGAGCAGCACGGCCAGTGTCCGCTTGCCGGCGACCGCGTCGGTCGGGATGTCGCGCAGGTTGTTGGCCACCAGCACGGCGCAGGTCAGCATGCCGACCGCGATCGAGGCGACCACCGCGAGCGGCCCCGGTGAGCCGCTCTGGGTGAGCACCGTGCCGAGCACCGCCACCGGCCCGAAGAACACGAACACCGCGACCTCGCCGAGGCCGGCGTAGCCGTAGGGGCGCTTGCCGCCGGTGTAGAACCAGGCCCCGGCGATGCACAGCGCGCCGACGACCAGCAGCCACCACTGCCCGCTCAGCGCCACCAGCGCGAGCCCGGCCAGCCCGGCGACCCCGAAGGACACCAGCGCCGCGGTGCGCACCGCCGCCGGCGCCGCCGCCCGCGACCCGACCAGCCGGACCGGCCCGACCCGGTCGTCGTCGGTGCCGCGGATGCCGTCGGAATAGTCGTTGGCGAAGTTCACCCCGATCACCAGGGCGACCGCGACCAGCAGGGCCAGCGCGGCCGCCGCGGGCGCCACCACGCCGTCCCCGACCGCCGCGCCGGTCCCGACGAGCACCGGGGAGACCGCCGTCGGCAGGGTGCGCGGACGGGCACCCTGGATCCACTGCGCCACCGTGGCCACCCACCCACGCTATCGCCCCACCCACCCACGTCGACCCGCTGGGACGAGAGTGGCTCTCGTCCGACCGGCTGGGACGAGAGTGGCTCTCGTTCGACTGGCCGGGACGAGAGTGGCTCTCGTCCGACCGGATGGGACGAGAGCGGCTCTCGTCCCGGTCCGGCGCCGGGAGCCTGGGTTCAGGTGGGCCCGGTGAGGAGGGCGGTGACGGCGGGGCGGTCGGGTTTGCCGATCCCGCGCAGCGGGAGGTCGTCCAGCACCGCGAGCACGCGGGGGACGGCGGCGCGGCCCAGTTCGGCGCGGACCGCGGCCCGCAGGGCGTCCCGGTCGACGGCGTCCAGGCCCGGGTCGAGCTGGATCGCGGCCCCGACCACCTGCCCCCACTCGGCGTCCGGCAGCCCGACCACGCAGGCGGCCCGGACGCCGGGTTGCGCGACCAGCACCCGCTCCACCGCGGCCGGGACGACGTTCTCGCCGCCGGTGATGACGACGTCGTCGGCCCGGCCGAGCACCTGCAGCCGGCCGTCGTGCCAGCGGCCGAGGTCGCCGGTGCGGAACCAGCCGTCGGCGAAGGCGGCCGCGGTGTCCTCCGGCCGGCCGAGGTAGCCCTCGGCGAGGGTGGCGCCGCCGAGGCGGACCCGGCCGTCCGGGCCGATGTCGATCCGGACGCCGTCCAGCGCGACCCCGTCGTAGACGCAGCCGCCCGCGGTCTCGGTCATCCCGTAGGTGGTGACGACCCCGATCCCGGCCGCCAGCGCCCGGGCGCGCAGGCCGGGGTCCAGCGCGGCCCCGCCGACCAGCACCGCGTGGTAGCTGCGCAGGGCGTCGAGCGCGGGCCCGCCGGCGTCGAGCAGCCGGCCGAGCTGGGTCGGCACCAGGCTGGTGCACCGCGGGCCCGGCCCGAGCGCCCGGGTGGCGTCGGCGAAGTCGTCGGCGCGGAACCCGCCGCGCAGGTCCTGGACCAGCGGCAGCCGCCCGCCCAGCAGGGCCCGGACGATCACCTGCACCCCGGCGACGTGCTCGGCGGGCAGCGCCAGCAGCCAGCGGGCCGCCCCGCCCAGCCGCTGCGCGGTGCCGTGCGCCGACGCCCGCAGGGCCGCCGCGGACAGCGCCACCAGCTTCGGTTCGCCGGTGGAACCCGAGGTGGCGATCACGACGGCGGTGCCGGGCGGGGGCTCGACGCCCGGGTCGGGCACCGGCGCCGCACCGACCGGGAGGACCGCGGGCCCGCCGTCGAGCGCGGCGCGCAGCGCGTCCACCAGCCGGGTGACCGAGTCCGGCGACCCGTCGACGACAACCCGCAGCGTCATCGTGCCCACCGGGCTGTCGGCTCGTCCACCTGCGGATCGTCCTCCCTGCCGGCGGCGCGCGACCACCGGTGGCCGCAGCGCGACGCTACTCGCGTGACAGCGCACCGCCGGGACCGCAGGCCCGGCGGTGCGGTCGCCGACAGCCGGAAACCGGTGGCCCGGCCGGCGGGCGGATTGATTGGCTCCGCTCGTGGACCTGCCCGCGGTACTGCCCGGATTCCTGCTCGCGGTCCTGCTCATCGTGGCCAGCCCGGGGCCGGCGATGGCCCTGGTGCTGCGCCGAGCCGCGCTCGGTGGCACCCGGGCGGCGGTCCCGACCGTGCTCGGCCTGGAGGTCGGGCTGTACCTGTGGGCGCTGGCCGCCGGGGCCGGGCTGGCCGCGCTGGTCGCGGCGTCCGAGGTCGCCTACGCGGTGCTGCGGGTGGTCGGGGCCGCGGTGCTGCTCGGGCTGGGCCTGCGCGCCTGGTACGGGGTGTGGCGGCAGCGAGGCGCGGCGGACGTGGCCGTCCCGGTCCCGCAGTCGGCCCGCGGGGCCTTCGCCGAGGGCCTGTTCGTGCAACTGGCCAACCCGAAGGCGGCGGTGTTCGTGTTCGCCTTCTACCCGCAGTTCGTCCCGGCCGGCGGGTCCGTGCTGGCCTGGACGGCCGCCCTGGCCCTGCTGCAGGTGATCCTGGAGACCGTGCTCTGCCT
>JASLAP010000600.1 GCA_030147065.1 Pseudonocardia sp.
CTGACCTCGGGAGGTCAGCGCCGGAGAGCCAGTCGTGCACCGACGCGCCGCGCCAGCAGCCCCAGGCCGCCCTCCCGCCAGGCGGCGCGCAGCCGGTCGGCCACCGCGCCGCCCCGCACCTCGACGCCCAACCCCAGCTGCAAGCGGTCGACGCGGTCCAGCACGAGGTCGGGAGAACGCGCCGGAGCCGCGCAGAACTCCGCGAGGGGGCGCACGACCCGGTCCCACGCGAACTCGCGGCCGAGCGTCGCCGCGGCCGCCCCGGCCCCGGCCCGCCACTCGGCGTCCCGTGCGGCCAGGCCGAGGGCTGCGGCGAGCCGTTCCACGTCACCGGCCGGAACGGTCACCCCGGCGCCCGCGCCGGCGATGCGCTCGGCTAGGTCGTCGCCGCCGGTGCTGATGACCGGCAGGCCGCACCACAGGTAGTCCAGCAGGCGCGTCCGGAACGAGTACTCGGTCTCGACGTGGTCGTGGTGGGTGCTGACCCCGACGTCCGCCGCGGCCAGCCACTCCCCGCGCTCGTCGTACGGAACCCAGCCGTCGTGGAATGAGATGGCGCGGTCGAGCGTCCCTGTCTCGACCGCGGCCCGGCGCGCCGCGTCGGTGGCGCTGCGGACCCCGGCCACGGGATGGCGCGTGCCGAGGAACACCAGCCGGAGGTTCGGTTGCTCGGGCAGCACCCGCGCGACGGCCCGGACGAGCACCTCCGGGTCGAACCACTCGTAGATGCCGCCACCCCAGACGAGGACGACGTCGTCATCGGTCAGCGTCGGGAAGGCCGTGCGCAGGATCGTCCGGTTGCGTCGGGGGGGCGGCTGCTCCGGCGCTCCGAAGGGCACGACGGCGAGGAGTCCTGACAGGTCGGGCGCCCGGTCGTAGGTCAGGGGGTTGACCCGGCCCAGCGCCGCCAGGTGGCCGAGCCAGAGCGACCGCTGGCGGGGCGAGGCGCAGAGGACCAGGTCGGCCCTGGCCAGCTGCTCGTTGAGCGACCGGATGCAGTCCCGCACGACAGCCCGGCGCCCGACCTCGCCCAGCGGGCGGGCCTGTTCCAACTGTTCGAGGTGGTACGGGTCGTAGGCGTCGACGACGATCGGCACTGGCTCGTCGATCAGCCACGGGTGCAGCCCCACCACATCACCCTGCACGACGACGACGGCGGCACCGGCGACCAACCGGCGCACCGAGGGTTCGTCGGCGGCCGCCACCAGGTCGACCAGCGGGTCCTGGCGCGCCGCGCTCGTGAGCGAGACGACCGTCACCGGACCCGCACGTCCGTCACGGGCCAGTGCCCGTCCCAGCTCCAAAGCCCGGATCGCCGGGCCGGCCATCCGCTCGGCGACCGGCTCCGGGGTGACCAGGACGACCCCCGACCGACGGTCTCCGGTCATGCACCCCGACCCTCGGGATCGCACAGCCAGTCGTAGACGCCGCCGAGCGCCGCGTCCCAGTCGGAGTGGCCGGCCGCGATGTCGGCCAGTCCTTGGGCCGCGAGGCGTCGGCGCAGCGCCGCGTCGGTGCACAGGCTTTCCAGCTGATCGGCCAGACCGGGGACCGTGCGACGGGCGAGGAGGCTGTTGTCGCCGTCGCGCAGGAGCCAGTGACCCCACGGGTTGTCGAACGCGACCACCGGGACGCCGGACGCCATCAGCTCCAGCGGAAGGTACGACGGGTGCCGGGAGACCGTGAGCGCGAGACCGACGTCGCTGCGGCGGTAGAGATCGCCCGTGGCACGGTAGTCCAGCAGGCCGAGGTGTTCCATCGCTCCGTCGTCGTCCCCGCTCGAGGCGCGGGCACCGGCGGTGACGATGTGCACCCGGTCACCGAGTCTCCGCTTCAATTCCAGGAGGGCACCCGAGGCCAGCTCCCAGCAGTTGCGCCAGTGCCCCGGTCGGGCGTACACGAAGACGGTGACCGGCTCGCCCTCACCCCGCTCCGCACGGCCCTCGGCGTGGAACACGGTGCGGTCCACAGCCGGGGTGAAGGCCATCGCCCGCCCCCCGTACTCCCCCTCGTAGACCTTCTTCAGGTTCGCGGTGTTGCAGATGCCGTACAGCCCCAGCCGGTAGCTCTCCTCGGCCAGGGCGTACTGGGTGCCCGCCGGGTAGAACATCGGCTCGTAGTCTTGGACGAGGTAGAACTTCCGCCGGATGCCGGGACTGTGCGCCAGGGCGTAGGCCGTCGTCCAGAGGGTCGCGATGCCCGCGTCGGCCGGCGGCACACCCCCGAGGTCCATCGACTCGTCGTAGAAGGCGATGGGGGCTGCCGCGAGGGACGGGAAAGCCGCGGCCAGCGCCGAGCGGACGAAGTGGTCCGGCGGGCGGCCCCAGATCACGAACCTGTTCTCGACCCCGTGCTCGCGGGTCAGCAGATCCGCCAACCGCAGGGCGGTGTTGATCCCGCCGTAGAAGGGGCTGTCGATGTCCGGCAGGAACCAGTTGAGCGTCCGTACCGGCAAGGCCCCGCGTTCGGCGGCGTGCGCCGCCGCGATCCCGCGGACGTCCTCGTCCCGGATCTGGCACATGGCGGCCAGTCGCCGTGACTCGTCGACGTCACTCCGCTGCCGGTAGGCGCGCAGGTCGCGCCCGAGGACCTGCCCCACCCGGTCGGGCGCCGCGGCCTCGCCGAGGGCCCGGAGCCGCGGCCGCCGGCTGCGCAGCGAGAGGTTCGGGTTCCAGTACGGGTCGCCGCCGAAGAGCCAGGGGTTGTACCGCCAGTAGCTGGTGAAGTAGTCCTCGCGGGGCACGTCCGTTCCGCGGGTGGCCGACTCCAGGTGCCGCACGGGCGTGTGCGGAGAGCAGACGTTGCGGCGTCCGGAGAGGACGGTGGACAGTCCGAGAGCCACGTCGGAGCCGGTGAGCCGGAAGCGTTCGTCGAATCCGCCGACCTCGTCGAACACCTCCCGCCGCACCGCGCAGCAGGCACCGGTGACCGCCAGGACGTTGCGCGTCCGATCGCTCGGCCCGTACATGCCGGTGCTGCCCGGTGGCATGCCGGCGAAGACGTGGTCCGCGAAGCCCGACATGCCGAGCACGACGCCTGCGTGCTGGATGGCCCCAGCCGGGTCGACCAGGTTGAGACCGGCCACTCCGACGGCGGGCTGCATCGCCCAGCCGACGAGCTCACGCAACCAGCGCGCATCGAGCACCTCGGTGTCGTCGTTGAGGAAGACCAGCACCTCGGAGTCGGTCCGGGCGGCCGCGGCATTGTTGACCGCGGAGTAGTTGAACGGCCGGTCCCACCACACGACGTCGAGGGCTGCGCCGAGGCCGAGGTCGGCGTACCACTGCTCGTTGCCCGGCGTCCGGTCACCGTTGTCGACGACGACCACGTCGAACGACGGGTAGTCGCTGGCCGCGATCGATGACAAGCAGGTGCCGAGGACCGGTCGGTTGTGGCGGGTGGGGACGACCACCGTCACCATCGGCCACTCGGTGAGCTCCCAGACGACCCGCACCCCGCCGTGCCGCCCGGGGACCGCCCGGCCGGAGAGGCGGCGCCGGTCCAGGTGGGCCTGCACGGTGGCCGCAGCGACGCCGTCGGGAATCCCGGAGCGCGCCGGGACACTGCTGAGCACCCGAGTGACGCGACGCACCCGTTCGGTCGGGAGGTCAGCCCGCAGGAGGAGGTCCCAGTGCGCGGCGGGGTCCAGAACCGGGCCGAGCCCACCTGCGGCGTTGATGACCGAGGCCCTGAGCGCGAAGGCGCGCCCGACGTAGTCCTCGGCGAGCAGCAGCTCCGGAGACCACGACGGCCGGAATCGAGGATCGCGACGGTGCCCGCCGGCGGCGACGTCGTCGTCCCAGGTGATCAGGTCGGCGCCGGGGGCGCGGTGAGCCGCCGACGCGACCTCGAACACGCACTCCGGGGCGAGACGGTCTCCAGCGCGGAGCAGGAGCGTCAGCTCCCGGTCGTACGTCGCCGTCCAGGCGTTGACCGCATCGCCCATGTCCCGGCCGGCCGGTGCGACGGTGATCCGCGGATCGGACGCCGGCGGTGCGCCGGTGCAGAGCAAGGCCCGCCACCGGGGCGAGGACTGGGCCAGGAGGTCCGAGACCGTGGTGGCCGGATCGCCGTCACCAGGGAGCACCACGACGAGCAGGTCGTGGCCACCGGCGACGTCGTCGGCCCGCGCCCGCTGCGAGGCGAGCTCGCCCCGGGATCTCCGGTGCGCCAGCAACCAGATCGGATACGGCGCAGCGGGCAGCTCGGCGACGTCCAGCGCCGTCCAGTTCCGGCCCACTGCCGCTGCCGCCTGCCTGATCTCGCGCGCGGAGTCCCGTGCCGCGACGGCCATGGCTCGTCGTCGACCGCCCGGGGGCATCCGGGCCACGAGCGACGCCCGCACCCGCTCGAGCCAGCGAAGTTCCCCGGTCGTCGTCGGAGATTCCGGGGAAGGACTGATCACGGTGGGCGACTCCTCCTCGTGGCAGCTGGCTGGCCGGTACGGTCGGTGCAGACCGGGAGACGCGCGCTTCCCGGTGTCGCCACCGGGATCCCGGCGGCGAGGAACGGCGGAAGTCAAACTACCTCCCGGGCCGCGCCGGCCCGTGCGACCGACCAGGAGACACCCTGCGCATCGGCATGGACGTGACCCCGTTGCTGGGGACCCCGACCGGGATCGGCCGCTACGTCGGCGCCCTCGCGGCAGCGCTGGCCGCGGGCGGCTCGTACGGCGGCGCACTGCGGGGCGTTGCGTTCACCCTCCGGCACCGGGGCGCGCTGGCAGACCGACTGCCGCACGGTATGCCGGTGGTCGGGCCGCCGGTACCGGCCCGAGCACTGCAGTGGTCCTGGTCGCGAGCGGAGTTCCCGCCGGTGACGGCTCTGACCGGGTCGCTCGACGTGTTCCACGGCACCAACTTCGTGCTGCCCCCGCCCGGCCGGGCCGCCGGCGTCGTCACCGTGCACGACCTCTCGTTCCTGCGCACCCCCCAGACCGTCACGCGCGCCTCGCTGGCTTACCGGTCGCTGGTCCCGCGTGGGCTGCGCCGAGCCGGCGCGGTCTGCGTGCCGAGCCAGGCCGTGGCCGCCGAGATCCAGGACGCCTACGGGCTCGAGGACGAACGCCTGTTCGTGACGCCGCTCGGCGTCGAGCCGGCATGGTCCCGGGCCACCGCGCCAGACGAGGCACGACGACGACGGCTCGGGCTGCCCGGGCAGTACCTGCTCTTCAGTGGATCGCTCGAGCCCCGCAAGAACCTGCCGGTGTTGCTCGATGCGCACCGGCGGCTCTGCGCCGCGGACCCGGAGTGGCCGCCGCTGGTGCTCATGGGCCCGCCGGGCTGGGGACCAGCACTGGACCTCCACGCCCTCCCGGCAGGCAAGGTGGTGATGACCGGCTACCTGGCCGAGGATGACCTCAGGAGCGTCGTCGCCGGCGCCTCGGCGCTCGTGTACCCCTCGCTCTACGAGGGCTTCGGGCTGCCTCCGCTGGAGGCGTTCGCGTGCGGCGTGCCGGTGGTGGCCTCCGACCTCCCCGTCGTCCGGGAGGTGATCGGGGACGACCGCGACGTGGCTCGGCTGGTACCCGCCGCCGACGTCGACGCGCTCGCCGGCGCGCTGCTCGCCCAGCTGAGCGGCTCAGAGCCCGCCGACGTCGCCGGCCGGCGACGTCGGCGGGCATCCGCCTTCACCTGGACGCGGACGGCCGACCACACCCGCGAGGCCTACCGCCGAGCCCTCACGGGACGGTGACCACCCGGCACCCCAGCCCACGATCGCCCGAGCCGGGTCCCTGGTTGACCGCATAGGCGCAGACCGTGTGCCGCCCCGCCGCCAGCACGAAGTGCCCCCGGTAGCCGTGATTCGGCCCGACACCGGCGTAGGCGGCCGCGACATCCGGACGCGGCCCGCCCGCGGTCAGGCGCCCCGAGAGCCGTCCGTCGACGCTGAAGAACACCGTCACCGGCGCGGTCGGTGCGTCCGGCTCCACCGCCCATCCACCGACGGTCGTGATGCCGTTGACCGTCCGCGCGGAATCGAGCATCCCGAACGGGAGGGACTGCCCCTCGGCCACGACCACCCGGGTGCACGAGAGCAGTGGGTTGCCCTTGCCGCCCAGCACGTTGATGCCGTAGGCGCAGACGGTGTGCCGGCCCGCCGGGACGCTCAGCCGTGCGTCGAATCCGTGCGCCGGACCGGTCGTGGGATAGACCGCCTCGACGTCGGCCCGGACCCCGTCCGCGGTGACTGCCATGGCCGGTCGGCCGTCGACGTAGAGGTGGACACGGATCGATGCGCTCGTGTCCGGGTCGAGTGCCCATCCTCGGACCCGCACCTCGAAGTCGTCCACCGTTGCGCCCTCGATGCGCCCGATCGGGGGCAGGCCGACGTCGACCGTCCGGCAGCCGAGCTTGGGGTTGACAGTCCCCTGCAGCACGTTGATGGCGAAGACGCAGACCTCGTGGCGTCCCGGGGCCGCGGAAAGGGTCGCCGAGAAGCCGTGCCGGTCGCCGGCGCCGGGATAGGCCGCGGCGACATCGGGCCGGGACCCGTCTGCGGTCACGGAACCCCGGCCGACCCCGTCGACGTACACGTGCACGTGGATGGGGGCACTCGTCTCCGGATCGAGGGCCCAGCCGCTGATCGTGATGTCCGTGGCTCCGCCGCTGGCGGCCTCGAAGTTTCCGAACGGGTCGACCTTCAGTTCGAGGGTGCGGCAGCCCAACCGAGGGTTCAGAGCGGGGGCCGGGACGTTGATGGCGTAGAGGCAGACCTCGTTGGCGCCCGGCTGCAGCGGCACCCGCACGTCGAAGCCGTGCGCTGCACCCAGGTCGGGGTACCGGGCTGCGACGTCGGCGCGGTGGCCGCTCGCCGAGAAGGAGCCCTGCCCGACGCCGTTCACGTAGGCGTGCACGCTGAGCGACGCGGACGTGTCCGGGTCGACGGTCCACCCGGTCAGCACCCCCTCGGAACCGTCGATCGTCGCCGTCTCGATGCTCCCGATCGGGAGACCGCCCGTGTCGGCGGTACGGCAACCCAGGAGCGGGTTGACGTTCCCCGGCCCCACGTTGATCGCGTAGATGCACACCTCGTGCCTGCCCTGGCTGACCGGTAGCACGAAGTCGTAGCCGTGCCGCTCGCCGCGGCCCAGCGCGGCGGCGACGTCGGGCCGCGGGACGGAGGCGGTGAACGAGCCTGAGCCCCGCCCGTCGACGTACGCGTGCACCTGGATGGACGCCGACGTGTCGGGGTCGAGCGCCCAACCGGTCACGCGCAACTGGTTCCCCGTCACCGGCTGGAGCGTGTCGTAGCCGCCGTACGGGTTGCCCTCGTCGCGCGGCTTCCACCAGGTCGACTTGAGGTTGAAGCGCGGGGTGCTCACGGTCACCGTGGCGTTCGTGCCCACCACCTGCAACGAGGTGATGTAGCCCCCCCATTCGCCGAGACCCGAACGGCTCATGACGCGCAGGCCCTGGAGTGTTCCGATCTGCGGGTAGGCGGACTCCAGGTAGGACGCGGACAGCGTCGCGGTCCAGTTGTGATTGGAGTTGCCTGCGGAGACACCGTCGTAGGGGTCGAGCGCGGCACGGAGGTACGGCTGGCTCCCGGGCATGCTCGCCCCGCCGTTGGAGGCACTGAACTGGGTGAACGCAGGAGCGCCCTGGTAGTAGAGGGCGAGGCCTGCCGTGGCGACGACCGCGTTGTTGGTCGACGCCGCTTCCTGGACCGTCCAGCGGCCCCCGCTCCACAGGGATCTGCCGCCGTAGACCTGGCAGGCGGTCGTGTCGCAGATGTCGTAGTGCGCCGCGGAAGGCGTCTGGACGTCCCACCAGGCGTAGCTGCGCGCAGCGACGGCCTGCGCCTGGAGCGCGGCCGGCAGCCAGGACGCAGGGGACTCCTTGGGGACGACCCCCATCAGGTATTCCTGCATGTTGACGTTGTTGACGGCCTGGCTGGCCGCGACCCCGGTTCGGACGACGTTGACCGATCCGCGATAGTTACGCGCGGTCGAGCCGGAGGTCCACACCGTCACGCCGTCCTCCGACCAGAAGGCCAGCGGTCCCGCGTAGACACCGCTCCCCCCGATCGAGAAGTTCACCCACGCGCCGCCGTCGTAGCGCAGCAGCCGCTGCGAGGACCCGGACGTCAGCACACGGAAGTAGCCCGGCGGCGCGTACGCCGTGAGGCCGGTGGAGGTGTCCTGGATCGCCATGACCGTCGTCCCGGAGGTCGAGTCGAGCCGCAGGTCGCTCGTGGTCGTTCCGCTGAGCCGTACCCGCACGGTCGGCGTACCGATCTGGGTCCGGGTCGTGCCGGGGTAGTAGAAGTCCAGAATCTGGTGGGCGTTGAGGCCCTTGGTCGCCGCGCCCTGCGCCCCCCACTGGGACATCCCCCGGCCGTGACCGTATCCGTGCCCGTCGAGCGTGTAACTGCGGCTTGCCGGCACCGGGTACCAATCCGACGCCTGGGCCGGCACCGCGCTGCCGACCAGCGTGATCGTGCCGCTGAGGAACAGCGCGACCACCGCCAGTACGAGGAACCGGCTCCGTGACCTCATGTCAGACGTTCACCCTCCGGCAGAAGACCGTGTTCGCCGCACCGAACCCGACGTTGATGGCGTAGGCGCAGACCGTGTGCTGGCCCCTGCTCATCGGGATCGTCGTCGCGTAGCCGTGACCGGGTCCGGCCTCGGGGAAGGCCGCGGCGAC
>JASLAP010000623.1 GCA_030147065.1 Pseudonocardia sp.
GTCCTCCTCGGACACCATCTTGTTGATCACCCGGCGGATCCGCTCGGAGCCGCCCTCCGGGGCGAAGGTCAGCCCGGACCGGCGGCCGTTGCGGCTGATCTCGTTGGCCAGGTCGATGTTGAACGCGTCCACCCGGGTCGAGGGCAGCGACAGCGAGGTGTTGGTGCCCTCGTAGCGGTCGGCCAGCCCCTTGGTGATCTCGGCGATCTCCGAGTGGTCGGCGCTGGACAGCGACAGCAGGCCGACCTCGTCGAACCCGCTGGCCCGGACCGAGGCGTCGACCATCTCGCCGATGCCCTGCAGCGACCGCTCGCGCACCGGGCGGGTGATCATGCCGGCCTGGCAGAACCGGCAGCCCCGGGTGCAGCCGCGGAAGATCTCCACGCTGGCCCGCTCGTGCACGGTCTCGGCCAGCGGGACCAGCGGCGCCTTCGGGTAGGGCCAGGAGTCCAGGTCGGTGGTGGTCCGCTTGGTCACCGAGGTCGGGGCGACCGGGCGCGGGCGCACCGCGGCGATCTCCCCGGACGGCGCGTACTCGACCTCGTACAGCGAGGGGACGTAGCAGCCCTCGGTGACGGCCAGCCGGGCCAGCAGCTCGGCGCGCCCGCCGGGGCGGCCCCGCGCCTTCCACTCCCGGACGACGTCGGTGATCTCCCCGACGACCTCCTCGCCGTCGCCCAGCGCGGCCACGTCGATGAAGTCGGCGATCGGCTCGGGGTTGAACGCGGCGTGCCCGCCGGCCACGACGACCGGGTGGTCCTCGGTGCGGTCCGCGGCGTGCAGCGGGATACCGGCCAGGTCGAGCGCGGTGAGCAGGTTGGTGTAGCCCAGCTCGGTGGAGAAGCTGACGCCGAGCACGTCGAACGCGCCGAGCGGGCGGTGCCCGTCGACGGTGAAGGCGGGCACGCCGTGCTCGCGCATCAGCGCTTCCAGGTCGGGCCACACCGCGTAGCAGCGCTCGGCGAGGGCGTCGGGCCGCTCGTTGAGCACCTCGTAGAGGATCATGACGCCCTGGTTGGGCAGGCCGACCTCGTAGGCGTCGGGGTACATGAGCGCCCACCGCACCGCGGCCGACTCCCAGTCCTTGAGCTGCGCGTTCAGCTCGCCGCCCACGTACTGCACGGGCTTGGCGACGCGCGGCAGGAGTGGCTCGAGGTCGGGGAACACGGACGGAGCTGTCACGCTGCGCCAGGGTAGCCCCATCCGGGTAGGTGCCCTGTGAGTGCACCTGCGCGGCCCCGCAACCACCGATCGGAGCAGCCCTCCGCACCTACAGCAGGCCGGCCAGCCGCAGCGCCGCGCGGACGGTCTCGTGGTGCGCCGGGTCGAGCGGGACCAGCGGCAGCCGGATGCCGGGCTGGATCAACCCCAGCTCGGCCAGCGCCCACTTGACCGGGATCGGGTTGGGTTCGACGAACAGCGCCCGGTGCAGCTCGGCCAGCGGCGCGTCGGCCGCGGCCGCCGCGGCGGCGTCCCCGGCGACGGCGGCGGCGGACATCCGGGCCATCAGCTCGGGGGCGGCGTTCGCGGTCACCGAGATCGTGCCGTGGAACCCGGCCAGCATGGCCTCGCGGGCGGTGGCGTCGTCGCCGGAGTAGAGGGCGAAGCCGTCGAGCCCGAGGGCGACCAGTTCCTGGATCCGCTCGGTGGTGCCCAGTGCCTCCTTGAGCCCGACGATGCCGGGCACCTCGGCCAGCCGGGCGACCGTGGCCGGCAACAGGTCGCAGCCGGTGCGGGCGGGCACGTTGTAGAGGATCTGCGGGATGTCGACGGCCTCGGCGACGGTCCGGAAGTGCCGGTACAGGCCCTCCTGCGGCGGCTTGTTGTAGTACGGGGTGACCAGCAGCGCGGCCGCCGCGCCGGCTTGCTGCGCCGCCGCGGTGAGATGGACGGCCTCGCGAGTGCTGTTCGCCCCGGTGCCGGCGATCACCGGCACCCGGCCGGCCACCGCCTGCACGGCGTGCCGGATGACGTCGGTGTGCTCGGCGACGTCGAGGGTGGCCGACTCGCCGGTGGTGCCCACCGACACCACCGCGGCCGTCCCGGCGTCGATCGTCCGGTCGACCAGCTTGGCCAACGCCTCGTGGTCGACGCCACCGTCCTCGCGCATCGGCGTGACCAGGGCGACGATGCTGCCGGTGATCATGGTGGGGCCTCCCGCTCGGGTCGCGGGCCGGCGACCCGCGATCGGGGAAGGGTACGCCCGGCGGGGCTCAGCCGAAGGCGGCGCGCATCGGGTTGCCGGCCGTGCTCACCCGCCGCACCGCGGCCGCGATGGTGATCAGGACGGCCACCACCCCGGTCGCGGCCACCGCGGCCGGCGGGTCGTTCAGGGTGATCCCGGCCAGGCCCCAGACGACGGCCGCGGCGTAGCCGATGACCGCGGTCCCGGACACGATCACCCAGCAGACGATGGCCACCGTGGCCAGCAGCACGACCACCGCCGCCACGGTGGCCAGCGGACCGTCGCCGGGCAGGCCGATCCAGACGCCGGTGGCCGCGGTGCCGAGCACGGTCGCCAGCGACACCCAGCCGGTGTAGACCGCGATGGTGCCGCGCAGCACGATCCGCTCGACCAGGCTGTCGGCCGGGGTGCGGCTGAGCCGGCCGAACACCACGGCCAGGCTGACCAGCAGGGCGATGATCAGCAATTCGGCCAGCGGCAGCCAGCCGGCCCCGAACGCCAGGATCCAGCCCGCGTTGAACACCGCCGACGCCGCGGTCCACCAGCCGGTCTGCCGGTGGATCGCCCGGCTGCGCTGGGCCGGGAGCGCCTGGTACACCGCGTAGGCCAGGAAGCCGGTGTAGATCAGGCCCCAGATCGCGAACGCCCACCCGGCGGCCAGCAGCGGGGTCGGGTAGGCGTTGGCCACCACCCCGACCGACTGCCCGCCCCGACCGGAGCCGCCCCACCAGGCCGCCACGACCTGCACCACGGCCAGCAGGGCCACGACCGCGCTGCGCACGGTGTCGGTCAGGGCGGATCGGGGCGAGGTGACCGTCATGGGCACATTGTCGACCCGCGCGCGACCGGGGGCCACAGCAGTCGGGCCGGCGCTCCGGTCGGGACCGGCGCAACCGCGCCGACGAGCGCCGACAGGCCCGTTCAGCGCAGCAGCAGCACCTCCAACCGGCGCGCTGCGAGCACCGATCCGGCGACGGCCATCACCACGAAGTAGGCCAGGTGCCCGAGCAGGCCGAACGACACCGCGCCGGTGGTCAGCCCGCGCATCAGCTCGACGGCGTGGTAGAGCGGCAGGCACTCCACCACGATCTGCATCCAGCGCGGGTAGACCGCCAGCGGGAAGAACGTGGTGGAGAACAGGAACATCGGCACGACGGCCAGGGTGACCAGGTCGAAGTCCTGCCAGGACCGCATGAACGAGGTCGCCGCCATGCCGACCGCGGCGAAGGCGAACGCGACCAGCAGCGCGGCGGGCAGCGCCAGCAGCGCCCACGGCGAGACCAGCAGGCCGAACCCGGCCATCACGGTGAGGAAGCCGACCGCGTACAGCCCGCCGCGGATCAGCGCCCAGCCGATCTCGCCCAGCGCGATGTCCACCGGGCCCAGCGGGGTGGCCAGCATGGCGTCGTAGAGCCGGCTGTACCTGAGCTTGAAGAACACGTTGTAGGTGGAGTCGAAGACCGCGCCGTTCATCGCCGACGCGGCCAGCAGGCCCGGGGCGATGAACGCCGCGTAGCTGATCGGGGCGCCGTCCGGGCCGGGCAGCTCGCCGACCAGCGAGCCCAGCCCCTGCCCCATGGCCAGCAGGTAGAACACCGGCTCGAAGAACCCGGAGACGAAGGCCAGCCAGGCCCGCCGCGACGCCGTGGCCGAGCGCAGCAGCAGCGTGCGCGAGCGCCCGGCGTAGCCCCCGGAGGGCAGCAGCCGCCAGGCCGCGGGCGGGGGCGGCGCGGTCTCGGTGGGGGTGGGGGTGGCGCTCACCGGGCCAACCTCCGGGTGAAGTGCCGGGCGGCGAGGACCGTGCCGACCGCGAGCAGGGCGAGCAGGAACGCCAGGTGCCCGAGCGCGGGCAGCAGCTGCCAGCGGTCCAGCGCGGCGGCCCGGGCCAGCTCGGTGCCGTGCCACAGCGGGGAGATCCACACCAGCGGCTGCACCACCGCGGGCAGCCGGTCGACCGGGAAGAACGTCCCGGAGAACAGCGTCATCGGGATGACCACGAACCGGAAGATGGTGTTGAAGGCGGCGCCCTCGGTCTCCAGGGTGGCCGCGAACGCGGTGATGGCCGCGCCCACCCCGGCCCCGGTGAGCACCGCGACCAGCAGCGACACCGCGATGCCCGGCCCGGCGACGCCGCCGAGCAGCCCGATCACCAGCACGTACACCGCGCCGGCGCCGGTCGTCTTGGTCGCCAGCCAGACCAGGTGGCCGACCGCGACCTGGGCCGGTGAGATCGGGCCCGCGGTCATCGCGAAGTAGGTGCGCTGCCACTTGAACCCGGACAGCACCGGGTAGGTGGAGTCGAACGCGGCGGTCTGCACCGCGGACATGGCCAGCAGCCCGGGCGCGAGCCAGACCAGGTACTCGGCGCCGCCGGTGGCCTCGGCGGCCCGCCCGGTGCCCTGCACCAGCGCGCCGAAGCCGACGCCGAAGGCCAGCAGGAACAGCAGCGGCTGCAGCACCGTGGACACCGCGGTGGCCCGCCAGTTGCGCCGGTACCACTCCCAGTGGTTCTCCACCACCAGCGCCACCCCGCCCCACCGGCCGGGCACCCGCCCGGTCGAGCGGGCGACGGTCGGGGGCGGGATCGGGTTCGGGATCGGGTTGGCCATCAGTCCACCAGCGTCCGGCCGGTGAGCCGGAGGAACACGTCCTCCAGCGAGGAGCGCCGCACCAGCGCCGACAGCGGCCGGTACCCGGCGCGGGCCACCGCGGCCTGGGCCTCCTCGCCGTCGGCGGTGTAGAGCAGCAGCCGGTCGGGCAGCTCCTCGACCCGGTCGACCAGCCCCGCCACCGCCTCCCCCGACGGCCGGTGCTCGGGCTCGAAGCGCAGTTCCAGCACCTCGCGGGTGGCGTAGCGGGCGATCAGCCCGGTCGGCGAGCCCTCGGCCACGATCACCCCGCCGTCCATCACCACCAGCCGGTCGCACAGCTGCTCGGCCTCGTCCATGTAGTGGGTGGTGAGGATCTGCGTGACGCCCTCCCGCTTGAGCCGGTAGAGCCGCTCCCACAGCAGGTGGCGGGCCTGCGGGTCGAGCCCGGTGGTCGGCTCGTCGAGCAGCAGCAGCTCCGGGTCGTTGACCAGGGCGCGGGCGATGGTGAGCCGGCGCTTCATGCCCCCGGACAGCGGCTCGACCTCGTCGTCGGCGCGCTCGGTGAGCTGGGCGAACTCCAGCAGCTCGACGGCCCGCTCGCGGACCGCGGCCCGGGACAGCCCGAAGTAGCGGCCGTAGAGCTGCAGGTTCTGCCGGACGCTGAGCTCGTTGTCGAGGTTGTCCAGCTGCGGGACCACCCCGATGCGGGCCCGGATGGCCGGGCCGTCGCGGTCCGGGTCCATGCCGAGGACCTGCAGGTCACCGGCGCTGCGCGGGGACACGCAGGCGATCATCCGCATGGCCGAGGACTTGCCGGCGCCGTTCGGGCCGAGGAAGCCGAACACCTCGCCGCGCCCGACGTCCAGGTCGATCCCGCGGACGGCCTCGAACCGACCGAACCGCTTGGTCAGCCCGCGCGCCTGCACCAGTCCGTCCGCCATGGATCGCACGGTACGGCCGACCCCCGACACCGGCGACCGGGTTGCCGGTCATTCCAGGGGCAGCAGGAACCAGTGCTCGTCGCGCACGTCGTCGGGGGCCAGCCGCAGCGCGCCCGGCCACACCCCGACCGGGGTCCACCCGCGGGCGGTGTAGTAGTCGGGCAGCGCGGTGCCACCGCGGGTGGAGAGCAGCAGCAGCTCCAGCCCCAGTTCGCGGGCGTGCGCGACCGCCGCGTCCAGCAGCGCGCCGCCCAGCCCCCGCCCCTGCCGGTCGGGGTGCACCATCAGGCGCAGCAGGTCGGCCCGGTGGGCGCGCACGGCCCCGGTCTCGCGGCGCAGGAACACCGTGCCGACCGGCGCCTGCTCGGGGCCGACCACGAGCATCACCTGCCGCCCGGCCCGGACGTCCTCGACGGCTTCCGCGGCGGCCGCCCGGATCGCCTCTTCCGGGGCACCGGTGGCGAACCCGACCGCACCCCCGGCCCGGGTGACCGCGGTCCACAGCGCGCCGAGCCCGGCGGCCGCGTCGGGGTGCGTCGCCCCCACCCGGCGCGGGCGGTCGACCCGGGTGCCCCCGTCGACGCCCGCGCCCGGGCTCACAGGGCGGGGAACCAGAGCTTGATCTCGCGGGCGGCGCTGTCCGCCGAGTCGGAGCCGTGCACCAGGTTGAACTGGGTCTCCAGGCCGAAGTCCCCGCGGATGGTGCCCGGGGTGGCCTTCTCCACCGGGTCGGTGCCGCCGGCCAGCTGGCGGAACGCGGCGATGGCCCGCGGGCCCTCGACGACCGCGGCCAGCACCGGGCCGGAGGTGATGAACTCCAGCAGCGAGCCGAAGAACGGCTTGCCGTCGTGCTCGGCGTAGTGCTGGGCGGCCAGCTCGCCGTCGACGGTGCGCAGCTCCAGCGCGACGATGTCGAGCCCCTTGCGCTCGATGCGGGACAGGACCTCACCGACCAGCCTGCGCTGCACGCCGTCGGGCTTGACCAGGACCAGGGTGCGTTCACTCACCTGCGCAGCGTATCGGCGCACCCTCCCCCGACCCCGCTCCGCCCCCGCCCGGGGCCCCCTCCCGTCCGGTTCAGGAAGGCCACCTTGCTGACCGCCCGGTTCAGGAAGGCCACCTTCCTGCCCTGTGCGGACCTGAAGGTGGCCTTCCTGAACCTCGGCCGCGGCACGCCGGCGCGCGTCCCGGTTGGTCAGCCGGGGGCGTCCGCCGACCCGCCCTCTTGTTCCAGGCCGGCCAGGAAGACGCGGACGAACCGGGTGACCGTGGCCTGCAGGTCCGAACGGGCGAACCGACCGAGACCGCTGTCGGCGTTGGCCTGCTCGGCGTACAGGGCCACCACGACCGGCGGCGGGTGCGCGGCCTGCCACAACCCGGACGCCACCAGGCAGGTGGCCCCCACCAGCTCGAAGCAGACGTCCCGGTCGAGGCCGGGCAGGGCCCGGTGCACGGCGTCGGTCACGGCGTCGGTGGCGCGGATCGCGGCGAGCTTGGAGGACCGCACGGCTTCCAGCGAGACGTTGCGCTCCAGGGTGAGCCCGGCGTGGGTGAACAGCTGGCAGAACAGCGGCCGGCCGGCGACCGACGGGCCCAGCACGGCGACCACCCGCTCGGACCCGCTCATCGGCGCGGCGGCCATCCAGTCGAGGTCGGCGACGACGGCCGCCGCCCAGTCCCGCCACTCGATCTCGGACAGCCGCAGGAAGATCTCCTCGCGGGTGCCGAAGTACTTGAGCAGCGCGGACTTGTGCATGCCGACCTCGGCGGCGATGGCGGCCAGGCTCACCGCGCCGACGCCGTCGCGCACGGCCAGCTCCCGGGCGGCAGCCAGGATCGCCTGGTAGCGCTGCTGCTTCTGCTCGGGACGCCGGGCCCGCAGGAAGCCGACCCCCTCGGTGTGCACCGGACGACCCTAGCTCGTCCGTCCGGCCGACCCCAGTTAAATCAACGCCGTTCTCTTGTTAGGTGAACGGCGTTGCCCTAACGTGGGCCCCATGACCGGACATCAGGGCCAGGTGGTCGAGGTGAAGTTGCGGGTGAACGGGACGGTGCGCCGGGTCGAGGTGGACCCCCGGGTCAGCCTGCTCGACGCGCTGCGCGAGCAGCTCGGGCTGACCGGCACCAAGAAGGGC
>JASLAP010000643.1 GCA_030147065.1 Pseudonocardia sp.
CGGCCACGTAGCGGACGAGGGACTCGCCGGGGCCGGCGTCGGTCCACAGGTGCTTCGGGGTCCGACCGAGGTTCCGGGCGATGACCGCGTTGGCGGCGTCGAGGATCGTCTGGGTCGAGCGGTAGTTCTGCTCGAGCACCACCACCGTGGCATCCGGGAACGCGTCCTCGAACTGGAGGATGTTGGCGATGTCGGCCCCCCGGAAGGCGTAGATCGACTGGTCGCTGTCGCCCACCACGCAGATGTTGCGGTGGTCGCGGGCCAGGTGGACCACGATCTCGTTCTGGGCCCGGTTGGTGTCCTGGTACTCGTCCACCAGCACGTGCCGGAAGCGCTTGGCGTAGTAGGCCCGCACGTCGGGGTGCTCCCGGAAGAGCCGGACCGTCTGGGTGAGCAGGTCGTCGAAGTCCATCGCCCCCGCCTTCAGCAGGCGGGCCTGGTACTCGCGGTAGACCTCGGCGATGCGCCGCTCGAAGATGGTGCGGGCTTCGTCGGCGTAGCGGTCGATGCCGACGAGCTCGTTCTTGGCGGCGCTGATGGTGGCGTGGACGCTCCGCGGCGGGAACTTCTTGGGGTCGACGTTGAGGTCGCGGAGGACGTAGCCGGTGAGGCTCACCGCGTCGGCCTGGTCGTAGATGGTGAACGACGAGGGGTACCCGATGGCCTTGCCGTCCCGGCGCAGGATGCGCACGCAGGCGGCGTGGAACGTCGACACCCACATCTTGGCGGCGACCGGGCCGACCAGGGCGGCCACCCGGCTCTTCATCTCGTCGGCCGCCTTGTTGGTGAAGGTGATGGCCAGGATCTCGAACGGCGAGACGCCCAGCTCCCGGATCAGGTAGGCCACCCGGTGGGTGAGCACGCGGGTCTTGCCCGAACCGGCGCCGGCCACGATCAGCAGCGGGGAGCCGGCGTGCACCACCGCCTCGCGCTGACGCGGGTTGAGCCCCTCGAGCAGCGCGGCCCCGCGCTGGGTACGAGGGGCTGCGTGCTTCTCGGTGGGTAGTTCGAACAGCGCGCTCATCGCGTTCGAACGATACGCCTGCTGCCCGACGGGGCTGCCGTGTGGCACACTGCCGCCATGGCGCTCAGCGGCCGATTTTTCTACGGGTACCGGACACCGGTGCCCGTGGCCTGCTGACCAGCCCCCACGACGCCCCGGAGTCCACTCGGACCCGGGGCGTTCGCGCGTCACGGGACGGGGCCCGGGCAAGACCAGGAGGAGACCGTGACCGTGACCGCAGGCGACACCCCCGCCACGCCGGCCGACGAGGACCGCACCCCCGCGGCGCTGCCGCCGATCGACCCGCCCGAGGTGATCGACGAGCTGCGGGTGGAGATCGACCAGCTGGACGCGGAGATCCTGCGGCTGGTGAAGCGCCGCAGCGAGGTCTCCCAGCGGATCGGCCGGGCCCGGATGGCCGCCGGCGGGCCGCGCATCGTCTACAACCGGGAGATGGCGGTGCTGGCCCGCTTCCGCGAGCTCGGCACGGAGGGCAAGGAGCTGGGCATGCTGCTGCTGCGGCTGGGCCGCGGGCGGCTCGGCGGGCGCTGAGGGACCGCTGAGGACCGCCCCGACGGCCGCGGCGGGGCTCCGACCTGCGGCGGCCGATCGTGGCACTCTGGAGGTATGGGTGCTGTGGTCGGGATCGTCGCTTTCCTCGTCGCACTGGTCGGCCTGCTCGCGGCGTTGGGGCACGTCGGCTACCTGGCCATGCTGAACAGCGCGGCCCGCAAGCGGGGGGCCTCGGGCGCCTACGCGGTCGACTACGTCAACGGCCGCTGGAAGGCCGCCGGGGCCACCGCGGGTGCCGCCGCGTTCGCCCTGCTGCTGACCTCGGGCGGGCTGGCCCCGGACGTCCTCGGGCTGCTGCTCGGCGGCGGCGCCGGGATCATGGCCAAGAACCAGCTCGACGCCACCCGCAACCAGTTCCGCAACGAGGCCTGACCGCCGCCCGGCGGGGCGTTACGGCCCCGGCACCGGTGAACGGGTGATCATCGGGCACGCTCGGTGATAGCTGCTGCGATCTTCGGGTGGAGCCCGCCGAACGGCCGTGCGAGCGTTGGTGCCGATGGTCCTGCGTCCGGTAGACAACCCCGGTCGACGCGACGGGGGGTACGTGCGCAGTGGTTCGGATGCGGTCGGGCGTGCGCCCGGACGGCCCCGTCCCGGTGGCCGATCTGCTCACCCGGGAGGGCCGTCCCCTGCCGGTGGCCGAACCGGCCGTCGACGACCGGCCCGGCCCGAGCCGGCTGCGCCGCTCGCTGATCGCCGTCGGTTCGGTGGTGGTCGCCGGGTCGGTGCTGGGCGGGGCGGTCGCGGTGGGCAACACCGGGCACGGCACCCCGCTCGAGCGTGCCCCCGGCGGGCTGCTCGACCAGCTGACCGAGGGCCCGGTGACGGCGGGCGACCCCTACCGGCCCGACTACTCCGGCGGACCACCGGCGACCGGCCCGCTCCCCCCGGCCGCGACCGGTGGCGCCCGGTCCGCACCGGCCCCGGCCGGGCCGGCCCCGCGCAGCGCACCGGGCACGGTTCCCGGTGTCCCGGCCCAGGCCGTCCCGGGGCCTTCCGGGGGCCCGGCGGTGTCGAGCACGACCCCCGGCGGGACGGGGGCGGCACCGGCCCGCGCCCCGTCGGTCGGCGATCCGGTGCAGGACGACGCACCGTCCGGCGGCTCCGCGACGTCCGGTGGAGCGCAGTCGACCGACCGCGGCGACAGCGCGCCCGCCCCGCCCGCACCCGCTCCCGCCCCCGAACCCGCAGCTCCCGCCCCCGAGCCGGCCGGATCCGGCGGTGGCGCGGGCCCGGTCGGCGGCCTGGTCGGCGGGGTGACCGACACGGTCGGCGGCCTGCTCGGCGGGTGACCGCACGGCCCGCGTCACACCCGCACCGGCCCCGGCGGCTGCGCTGATCAGCCCACCCGGCGGTCGTCCGCGCTGCCCGGGGTGCCCGGCTTTGCGATCATCTGCCGGGTGCACGATCGAGACGGCCGGGAGACGCGCCCCCTGCCGGCCCGGACCCCGGCCGCTCCCGGCGAGCCGTCGGAGACCTACTCCCGGCCCGAGCTGCTCCCGCCGCTGCCCGCCGCCCGCAGCCGCACCCGCAAGGTCCTGATCGCCCTCGCGGCCGCGACTGCCGCCGCCTCGGTGCTGGCCACCGTCCTCATCATCGGGACGACCGGGGAGGACGCCCCGGAGCGCCCCTCGGTGGGGGCGCTCGACCGGTTCCCGGACCCGCCGCCCGGCGGCCCACCCACTACGACTCCCGCGCCGCCGTCGACCACCCCCGTGCCCGGCCCGGACCCGACGTCCACGGCCCCGCAGCCCTCGCAGGCCCCGCCGCCCCCGGCCCCGACGGGCCCGCCACCGGCCGGCGCACCGCCCGCGGCACCACCGGCCGTCGTGCCGTCCGATCCCGCCGACGAGGACGAGGAGCCCGACGACGCCGGGAGCGGGGACGGCCCCGGGGAGAACGAGGACCCGGAGGGCGAGCCGGCCGACACCGGCGACGAAGGGGCCGGCGGCGAACCCGCCACCGAGGAGACCGAGGACCCCCCGCCGGACGACGACCGCCCCGGCGGCCTGCTCGGCGACGTCGTCGGCGGCCTGCTCGGCCGCTGACCACCCGCGTCGACCGGTCAGACCAGCCGGCGGTCCGAGGCCCAGCGGGACAGCTCGTAGCGGTTGGACAGCTGGGTCTTGCGCAGCACGCTGGACACGTGCGTCTCGACCGTCTTCACCGAGATGAACAGCTCGCCGGCGATCTCCTTGTACGCGTAGCCGCGGGCCAGCAGGCGCAGCACGTCGCGCTCCCGGCGGGTGAGCAGGTCCAGCTCCGGGTCGCCGGGCGGGGCGGCGCCGGGCCGGTCGGAGAACACGTCCAGCACGAACCCGGCCAGCCGCGGGGAGAACACCGCGTCCCCGGCGTGCACCCGGCGCACCGCGTCGGCCAGCTCCCGGCCGGAGATCGTCTTGGTGACGTAGCCGCGGGCGCCCGCCCGGATCACTGCGATCACGTCCTCGGCCGCGTCGGACACGCTGAGCGCGAGGAACACCACGTCGGGCAGCTCGGGCCGGATCCGGCGCAGCACTTCGGCGCCGCCGCCGTCGGGCATGTGCACGTCGAGCAGCACCACGTCCGGGGTGAGGTGGCGGATCGCGGCCACCGCCTCGTCCACCGAACCGGCCTCCCCGACCACGGTCACGTCCGGGACCCGCTGGTCCAGCTCGGCCCGGACCCCGGACCGGAACAACCCGTGGTCGTCGACCAGGAAGACCTTGATCTCCGGTCCGGTCTGCTCGGACTGCTCGGTCGTCACCGTGCCACCTCTTCCTGCTCGGTCTGCTCGGCGCCGGCCGTGCCGTCCACCGGCATGCTCAGGTGCACCTCGGTGCCCTCACCGGGGGTGCTGCGCAGGCGGACGCGGCCGCCGTGCCGCTGCATCCTGGCGTGCACCGAGTCGGCCAGGCCGTGCCGGTCGGCCGAGACCGCGTCCGGGTCGAAGCCGACCCCGCGGTCGCGGACGAACACGTGCACCTCGCCCGCCTCGACCTCGACGTAGACGCTGATCTCGCCCACCTCGGCGTGCTTGGCCGCGTTGACCATCGCCTCGCGGGCGGCCAGCACCACCGCGCGCAGGTCGTCGTCGAGCGGGTGGTCGCCCACCACCACCGGCCGGACGTCGACGGCGTAGGTGTCCTCGACCTCGGCGGCCGCCTCGGTGATCGCCTCGGCCAGCCCGGCGGCCTTCTCCGCCCCGGCCATCCCGGCCCGGCCGTAGCCGGTGGGCCCGTAGAGCCAGTGCCGCAGCTCCCGCTCCTGGCCGCGGGCCAGCCGCTGCACCTCGCGCGGCTGGTCGGCCTGGCGCTGGATGAGCGCCAGGGTCTGCAGCACCGAGTCGTGCAGGTGCGCGGCGATCTCGGCGCGCTCGGTCTCGACGATGCGCTGGCGGCGCTCGTCGGTGAGCTCGCGGGCCAGCCGCACCCACCACGGCACGGTGATCACCGCGACGCCGACCAGGGTGGCGATCACCGCGAGCAGGGCGAACTGGACCTGGCCCAGCTGCAGGTTGCCGATCAGGAACACGGCGATCCCGGCGGCCACGAACACCGCCCCGGACAGCACCCGCAGCACGGTGGCCCGGCCGCTCGCGGCGACCCCGCTGCGGGCGCCCGCCGCCCAGCGGCGGCGCTGGGCCTCGTCGGCCTCCCGCCAGACGACCGCGGCGCCGACCGCGGCCACCCCCAGCGGGCCGACCACCCAGCCGATGACGGTGTTGCCCAGCGCGGCGGCGCTCAGCCCGGCCGCGAGGGCCAGCGCGATCAGGCCGAAGGCCTGCTGGCGCTCGTTGCGGCCGACCTGCCGGCCGGTCTCGGTGGGCTCCTGCTTGACGAAGATCCACAGCAGCGCGTAGGCGACCGCGCCGACGGCGTTGACCGACAGCAGCAGGATCAGCGCGATGCGCACCCAGAGCACCCGGACGCCGAGGTGGTCGGCCACCCCGCCGGCCACGCCGGCGACCACCCGGCCGGTGCGCCGGCGCAGCAACGGCGGCCGCGGGCTCGGCTGGGTGGGCGGCGGGGCCGCCGGGGCCGCCGCGGGTGCTGCTGCTGTCACCACTCCATCGTCACACGCGGGGGAAGGGGGAACATCGGGGATGTGTCCGGGACGGGTCAGGGGCATCCCCCATGCCCCGGGCGGCCCCCGGCCAGCAGGCTGTGTCCAGGAGGTGAGCGCCCGTGAGACATATCGATCATTCCGACGTGCATGCCACGCTGCGCGAGATGTGGGAGACCCGGCCGGGCCGCCGGTCGGACGACCGGATGGTGGCCGGGGTGGCGGCGGCGATCGCCCGCCGGTACGACATCGACCCGGTGCTGGTGCGGATCGGGTTCGTGGTGGCCGCGTTCTCCGGGATCGGCGCGGCGCTCTACATCGCCGGCTGGATCGCCCTGCCGGTGGAGTCGTCGGAGCCGGGCGAGCAGCGCCCGTCCCAGCCCCGGCGGGCGCTGATCGTGACCGGCCTGGTGATCGCCGTGCTGGCCACCTTCGGCTGGTTCGGCGGCGGCGGCCCCGGCCCGGAGCCGATCCTGATCGGCCTGGTCGCGCTCGGTCTGCTGTACCTGCTGCACCGCAGCCGGTCGGAGCGGCCCGTCGGTACCGCGTACCAGCACGCCCCGGTCGCGGCGCCCGACGCGCCGACCACGCAGACCGGGCCGTCGCTGCTCAAGGAGACCCCGCTGGGCGAGCCGGCGGTCACCCCGCCGAGCTGGGACCCGCTGGGCGCCGCGCCGTTCGCCTGGGACCTGCCCGAGCCGTCCCCGGCGCCCGACCCGCAGCCCGCGCGCCGCAGGCCGCCGGTCACCCCGGTGACCCTGGGCATCGCCCTGCTGGCCGCCGGGATCACCTCGACGGTGCTGCTGCTGGCCGGGGCGTTCACCCCGGCGAACGTGCCGGTGCTGCTCGGCGTGCTGCTCGCGGTGGTCGGGCTGGGCCTGGTGGTCGGCTCGTTCGTGCGGGCCGGCCGGGGTCTGATCCCGATCGCCCTGCTGCTCGCCGCGCTCACCTGGGGCGCGCTGGCGGTGCCGGCGACCACCTGGCGCGGCGGCCAGTTCGGCGACATGCGGGTCGCCCCGGCCTCGGTGGGCCAGATCCAGCCGCGCTACGAGCACGGCGTGGGCGACGTCCGGATCGACCTGAGCGACGTGGACTTCTCCGCCCCGGCGGGCACCGCGGCGATGCCGGTCCGCTCCGAGATCCGGATGGGGGCCGGTGACCTCACGGTGATCGTGCCGCCGGACACCGACCTCACCGTCGAAGGAGTCCTCGGGGCCGGTGAGCTGATCGTCGGCGACCGCCGCGAGGACGGGATGGACCTGCAGGTCCGGTCCACCGACCTCGGCTCGGACGGGGTCGCCGCCGGCCGTCCGCTGGTTCTCGACGTCGACCTGGGTGTCGGCAAGCTGGAGGTGTCCCGTGGCTGACATCGAGCGCACCACCCGCCGCGGCCCGGACGTGATCACCCTGCTGGTCGGCGTGCTGGCCCTGGGGATGGCGGTCTCGGCGTTCGTCGGCGAGCTGCCCTGGCTGCCCGGCTTCGACCCGCGCTGGCTGCTCGCCGCCGGCGCCGCCCTGCTCGGGGTGATGCTGCTGGCCGGCAGCCTGCGCCGCAACCGCCGCGGCTGCTGACCGGGGGGTCGTGGGGGGGGGTTTCCGCACGGGGGGGGGGTGCCCCGCCCCAGCCACAGAAAA
>JASLAP010000660.1 GCA_030147065.1 Pseudonocardia sp.
GTGCTCCAGGCCGCCGAGCACGGCGGTCCCGGCCGGGGCGGGCACGCCGGCCAGCTCGGTGACCGGCAGCACCCGGGCCTGCGCACCGGCCGCGGTCAGCGCCTCGGCCAGCGCGGGCGCCACCGGATCGCCCGGCGGGGCCACCACCAGCCAGGGGCCGGCGGGGGGCAGGTCGGCGACCGCGGCCGGTCGCCAGTCCAGGGCGTACCCGGCGGGGGTCGGGTCGTCCGCGCGCAGCCGGCGGCGCCACCCGGACAGCCCGGTCAGCACCTCGGCCGCGGAAGCCCCCGGGTCCACCCCCAGGACCGCGCTGACCTCGGGCAGGTCGGCGCGCTCGACGGCGTCCCAGAACCGGGTCTCGGCCGGGGAGGCCGCCCGTCCGGGCGGGGTGTACCAGTAGCGCTGCCGCTGGAACGGGTAGGTGGGCAGGTCGACGGTGCGCACCGGCAGGCCGGCGAACGCGGCCGCGAAGTCCACCGGCGCGCCGCCGACCCAGGCCTCGGCCAGCGAGCGCAGCAGTCGCGCCGGACCCTCGTGGTCGCGGCGCAGCGACTCGACCACCGCCGCGGGGGCGCCGGCCTGCTCGGCCGTCGCGGTGACCGACCCGGTCAGCACCGGGTGCGGGCTGACCTCCACGAACAGCCGGTGCCGGCGGCCCAGCGCGGCCCGGGTCGCGTCCAGGAAGCGGACCGGTCGGCGCAGGTTCTCCACCCAGTACCCGGCGGTCAGGGTGGTGGTGTCGACGCGCTCGCCGGAGACCGCGGAGTAGAACGCGACGTCCGCTCGGCGCGGGGTGATCCCGGCCAGCTCGGTCATCAGCTCCGCGCGCACCTGCTCGACCTGCGGGGAGTGCGAGGCGTAGTCGACCTCGACGTCGCGGGTGTGCACGCCGCCGGCCTCGGCCGCCACCCGCAGCCGGGCGAGCGCGTCCGGGGCGCCGGACACGACGACCGAGGCGGGGCCGTTCACCGCGGCCAGCGACAGCTCGTCGGGCGCGGCGTCGATCAGTGCCCCGGCGGCGTCGGCGTCGGCGCGCAGCCAGAGCATCCCGCCGTGGCCGGCCAGCGCCCGCAGCGCCCGCGCCCGCAGCGCGCACACCCGGGCGCCGTCGGCCAGGTCGAGCGCGCCGGCGACGACCGCGGCGGCGATCTCGCCCTGGGAGTGGCCGAGCACCGCGGCCGGCTCGACGCCGTAGCGGCGCCACACCCGGGCCAGCGACACCACCACCGAGAACAGCGTGGGCTGCAGCACGTCCACCCGGTCCGCGGGCGGCGCGTCGGGAGCGCCGCGCAGCACGTCCAACGGGGAGAAGCCGACCAGCTCGGCGACCGCCGCCGAGCACTCGGCCATCGACTCGGCGAACACCGGCTCCCGGTCGAGCAGGTCCAGCCCCATCCCGGCCCACTGCGAGCCCTGGCCGGGGAAGACGAACACCGGCCGCGGGTCGGCAGGAGCCTGCCCGGTCACCACGTCCGGGTGCTCGCGGCCGGCGGCCAGCGCGTCCAGGCCGGCCCGGAACCCGGCGGTCGTGCCGGCCAGCACGACGGCCCGGGTGTCGAACGCGGCGCGGCTGGTGGCCAGCGAGAACGCCAGGTCGGCCGGGTCCGGCCCGACCTCGTCGGCGTGCCGGCGCAGCCGGTCGGCCTGCGCGGCCAGCGCCTGCGGTCCGCGCGCGGACAGCGCCCACGGCAGCACCCCGGCCACCGCCCGCGGCACCGCCGGGGCGTCGGGTCCGGGCGCGTCGGGGGCCTGCTCCAGCACCAGGTGGGCGTTGGTGCCGCTGATCCCGAACGCGGACACCCCGGCCCGGCGCGGGCGCCCGTTGCACTCCCACGCCCGGGCCTCGGTCAGCAGCCGGACCGAGCCCGCCGACCAGTCGACCTCCCCGGTCGGCTCGTCCACGTGCAGGGTGGCCGGCAGCACGCCGTGCTGCAGGGCGAGCACCATCTTGATCACACCGCCGGCCCCGGCCGCGGCCTGGGTGTGGGCGATGTTGGACTTCAGCGAGCCCAGCCACAGCGGCCGGTCCGGCGGGCGGGCGGCGCCGTAGGTGGCCAGCAGCGCGCCGGCCTCGATCGGGTCGCCCAGCGTGGTGCCGGTGCCGTGCGCCTCGACGGCATCGACCTCGGCGGCCGACAGCCCGGCGTCGGCCAGCGCGGCCGAGATCACCGCGCGCTGTGCGGCGCCGTTCGGCGCGGTCAGCCCGTTGGACGGGCCGTCGCTGTTCCAGGCCGAGCCGCGCAGCACCGCCAGCACCGGGCGGCCGTCGCGCTCGGCGTCGGAGAGCCGCTGCAGCACCACGACCCCGACGCCCTCGCCCCAGCCGGTGCCGTCGGCGGCCGCGGCGAAGGACTTGCAGCGCCCGTCCGGTGCCAGCCCGCGCTGGCGGCTGAACTCGGCGAACACCCCGGGCGTGGACATGATCGCGGCACCACCGGCCAGCGCCAGCGAGCACTCCCCGGCGCGCAGCGAGCGGGCGGCCAGGTGCATCGCGACCAGCGCCGACGAGCAGGCCGTGTCGAAGGTCATCGACGGGCCGTGCAGGCCCAGCAGGTAGCTGATCCGCCCGGACAGCATGCTGGTCACGTTGCCGGTGACCAGGTGCCCGCCCAGCTCGGGCGGGGCGCCGAGGTAGTCGCCGCCGTAGCCGAACGAGGTGGCGCCCAGGAACACCCCGGTCGCGCTGCCGCGCAGCGTCGACGGGTCGATCCGGGCCCGCTCCACGCTCTCCCAGGCCACCTCCAGGGCCAGCCGCTGCTGCGGGTCCATGGCCAGCGCCTCGCGCGGGGAGATGCCGAAGAACGCCGGGTCGAACTCGGCCGCGCCGGTCACGAAGGCCCCGCTCGCGGTGGCCGAGCCGCGCTCGCCGTCGGTGACCTCGGTCAGCGCGGCGGTGTCCCAGCCGCGGTCGGTCGGGAACCCGGTCACCGCGTCCTCCCCGCGCGCCACCAGCTCCCACAGCCGCTCGGGGGTGTCCACGCCGCCGGCGAACCGGCAGCCCATGGCGACCACGGCGATCGGCTCGCGCTCGGCGGCCTCGATCCGCTGCAGCCGGGCGCGGGCGCGGTGCAGGTCGGCGGTGACCTTCTTGAGGTAGTCCAGGACCTTCTGGTCGTGCTGGTCGCTCTGGTCGCCCATGCGGTCTCCCCGGTTCGCGGCGGTCACGAGGCCTCCATCTCCTCGATGAGGGCGAACACGGCCTCGGCGTCGGCCTCGGCGAGCCGGCTGTCGATGTCCACTGTGGCGTCCCTCGTGGTGTCCGCTGTGGTGTCGACCGCGGTGCCGGCCGTGGTGCCGGGTGCGTCGGCGGTGGTGGTCGTCGGGGGCGGCACGTCCGCGGGCTGCGGGCGGTCGCCGTCGAGCAGTTCGCCGCGCAGGTGCCCGGCCAGCGCGGCCGGCGTCGGGTGGTCGAACACCGCGATGGTGGGCACCCGGACCCCGACCGAGCCGGCGATCCGGTCGCGCAGCTCGACGGCCATCAGGGAGTCGAAGCCGACCTCGCGGAACGGCCGGTCCGGGGTCACCGCGTCGGCGTCGGCGAACCCGAGCACCCCGGCGGCGTGCATCCGGACCAGGTCGACCAGCTCGCGCTCCTGCTCGGCGGGGGGCAGCGCGGCGAGCCGCGCGGCGAACCCGTCGGCGCCCGTCCCGGGCTCCGGGTCCGGCGCGGCCGTGGCCGGGGCGGCGGCCGCCTCGGCGATCCCGTCGAGCAGCGGGCGGGCCCGGCCGGCGGTGAACGCGGGCCGGAACCGGGACCAGTCGACGTCGGCGATCCCGACGCAGGTGTCGTCGGCGGCCAGCGCCTGGCGCAGCGCGGTCACCGCGGCGCCCGGGTCCATCGGCACCAGCCCGCGCCGCTCCAGGTGCTCCCGCACCCCGGCACCGGTGATCATGCCCTCGCCCGCCCACGGTCCCCAGGCGATCGCGGTCGCGGTCCGGCCGCGGGCCCGGCGGACCCGGGCGATCGCGTCGAGCTGGGCGTTCGCCGCGGCGTAGGCGCCCTGCTCGCCGCTGCCCCACAGCGCGGCGATCGAGGAGAACAGCACGAAGGCGTCCAGGTCGCGGTCGGCGAACAGCTCGTCGAGCACCCGGGCCCCGGTGACCTTGCCGGCGGCGGCCTCGGCGAACTCCGCGACGCCGGTGCCGGCGAGCGCGCCGAACCGGGCGACGCCGGCCAGGTGCAGCACCGCGGAGATCGGCCCGGTCCGCTCGACCTCGCCGACCAGCGCGGTCAGCGCGGCGCGGTCCGCGGTGTCGCAGGCCGCGACGGTGACCCGCGCGCCCAGCGCGCGCAGCTCGGCGACCAGCTCGGCGGCGCCCGGGGAGTCCGGGCCCCGGCGGCCGGCCAGCACCAGGTGGTCGGTGCCGCGCTCGGCGAGCCCGCGGGCCACCTGCGCGCCCAGGCCGCCGAGCCCGCCGGTGACCAGCACGGTGCCCCGCAGCGGGGTGTCCGGGGACCGGTCGGGCCCGGCTGCGGCCCGGACCAGTCGCCGGGCGTGCACGCCGTCGGCCCGCACGGCCAGTTGGTCCTCCGCACCCGACATGGCGAGCAGCCCGACCAGCCGGTCGGTGCCGCCGTCGGCGGGCAGGTCCACCAGCACCAGGTCGCGGTCGGGCCGCTCCAGGCCCAGCACCCGGCCCAGCCCCCACACCCCGGCCTGCGCGGGGCGGGCCGGCGGGTCGTCGGGCCGGCCGGTGTCCACCGCGCCGCAGGTCACCAGCCACACCGGGGGGCCTGCGGCGGACCCGACCGAGCGGGCCAGCTCGACCGACGCGGCCAGCCCCCGCGACAGCACCGGGTGCTCGGGACAGGGCCGCTCGTCCAGGGCGAGCAGCGACACCACCGCGGTCGTGCCGTCCGGGACCTCCGGCGGGACGCCCTCGGTGGTGCGCACCCGGGCGCCCGCCGCCACCATCGCGTCCTCGACCGCGGCGACCACGTCGGCGGCGATCCCGTCGGTCGGGACCAGCAGCACCCAGTCCCCGTCCAGCGCGGCGTCGGGCAGCGTCGGGTCCGGCACCCAGTCCTCGCGGTAGCGCCAGCCCGCCACGGCGGCCCGCTCCCGGCTCCGGCGGCGCCAGCGGGCCAGCACCGGCAGCACCTCGGCCAGCGGCCGGTCGGCGTCGACCTCCAGGGCCGCGGCCAGCGCGGCCGGGTCGCCGTCCTCGACCAGGGCCCAGAAGTCGGCGTCGCCGTCGGCGGGAGCCGCGGGCCGACCGGCGGTGGTCCCGCCGCCCCCGTCGTACCAGTAGCGCTCGCGCTGGAAGGCGTAGGTCGGCAGGTCGACGCCGGGGCGCGCGGCGGGGCCGAGCACCGCGGGCCAGTCCACGTCCACGCCGCGGGTGTGCAGCGCGGCGACCGCGCCGAGCAGGGTGCGCGGCTCGGGCCGGTCGCGGCGCAGCGCCGGGACCGCGAGCAGCGCGGCGGGGTCCTCGACGCAGTCGGCCGCCGCGGCCGCCAGCACCCCGTCCGGGCCCAGCTCCAGCATCCGGGTCACCCCGGCCTCCTCCAGGGCGCGCACCGCGTCGCGGAAGCGCACCGCCCCGCGCAGCTGCCGCACCCAGTAGTCGGCCACGGTCATCAGCTCGCCGGCCGGTTCGCCGGTCAGCGTGGAGACGATCGGCACGGTCGGCGGCGAGAGCGTCACCGAGGCGACGACCTCCCCGAACCGCTCCAGCGCGGGGTCCATCAGCGGGGAGTGGAAGGCGTGCGAGACGCTCAGCCGGCGGGTCCGCAGCCCGCGGGCGGCCAGCGCCGCGGCGACCCGCTCGACGCCCTCGGCGGCCCCGGACACCACGGTGGCGGCCGGCCCGTTGACCGCGGCCAGGGCGACCTGCGGCTCGTCGTCCAGCAGCGGGACGACCTCGTCGGCGCCCGCCCGCACGGCGAGCATCGCCCCGCCGGCCGGCAGCTCCTGCATCAGCCGGCCCCGGGCGGTCACCAGCCGGGCGGCGTCGGGCAGCGACAGCACCCCGGCGACGTGCGCCGCGGCGATCTCGCCGACCGAGTGCCCGACCAGCCGGTCGGGCCGCACCCCCCAGGACTCGACCAGCCGGTACAGCGCCACCTGCAGGGCGAACAGCGCCGGCTGGGCGTACCCGGTGCGGTCCAGCCCGGTGCCCTCGTCGATCACCTCGGCCAGCGGCCGGTCCAGGTGCCGGTCCAGCTCGGCGCACACCTCGTCGAAGGCCGCGGCGAAGGGCGGGTAGGCCGCGCGCAGCTCCCTGCCCATGCCGGTGCGGTGGGCGCCCTGCCCGGTGAACAGGAACGCGGTGCGGCCCTCGTCCACGGTGCCGGTGACCACGTCCGGGGAGGGGCGGCCGGCGGCCAGGTCGGCCAGTGCGGCGCGCAGCTGCCCGGCGTGCTCGCCCAGCACGGCGGCGCGCTGCTCGAAGGCCTGCCGGGTGGTCGCCAGCGCGAGCCCGACGTCGGCGACCGGGGTCGCCGGGTCCAGCGGGTGCTCGGCCAGCCGGGCGGCCTGGTCGCGGCGGGCCGCCACGGTGCGCCCGGACAGCACCCAGGCCACCACCGGCGGCGCCTGCGCCGGCTCGGACGCCGCGGCGACGGGCTCCGCCGCCGGTGCCTCCTCGACGATCACGTGGGCGTTGGTGCCGCTGATCCCGAAGGCGGACACCGCGGCGCGG
>JASLAP010000712.1 GCA_030147065.1 Pseudonocardia sp.
CTTCGGCGGCGGCGGCCACCGCGGCCGCGCGGTCACCGTCGGTGGGATCGGGCGAGGCCGGGCCGACGTCCGGCGGTGCGGTGCGGTGCGGATCTTCCGGGACGGGGCCCCGGTCCGCGCGCGGGGCGGGTCCCCACCCCCCAGTCAGCTCGTCGGCCATCGGGTGCTCCCCCGGTCGGGACCCGCCGCGGTCGGCCGGTCTCATCACCGGGACCAACGACCGGGTGGCCCGGGCGGCGCGGTCCGCCGCAGGTCGTGCCCATGTGAGTGATCCGCCGGCCGGACCCTGACGGACCGTCCGGGCGACGCCGCCGCCGGCCGGCCCGACCCGCCCGCCGCTCACCCGCCCGGGTCGGCCGATCAGCCGGGCGGCGAGCCCGCCGCGGCCAGCAGGAACACCGCCCGCACCTGGTCGGCGCTGGTCACGTGGTCGACCCGGACCCCGGCCGGGGTCAGCGCCGCGGCCAGCCGGGCCGCCCCGGCCCGGTCACCGAACGTCACCACGCTCACCTGCACCGGGTGCTGCGGGTCCCGGCGCGCGACGAGCTGGTCGGCCAGTTCCTGCGCGGTCAGCGCGCCCGGATCGTCCTCGTCCTGCCCGTCGGTGAGCACCAGGACGTGGTCGGGCACGCCAGGGCGGCTGTCGTCGCGGGCGGCGAGGTAGGCGGCCAGCACGGTGTCGTGCAGCCCGCTGCCGGTGCGGCGCGGCAGCAGTCGCGCCAGCGCGGCCTCGGCGGCCGCGCGGTGCTCCGGCCCGAGCGCGGCCCGGTCCAGCAGCACCCGGTGGTCGGCGGCGGGGCCGAGCCGGGTGCCGAACTCCCACAGTCCCAGCCGCGCGTCGTCGGGCAGCAGCGCGGCCAGCCCGCGCACGCCGTCCCGGGCCAGGTCGATCAGCGGCCGGTCCGACCCGGCGGCGACCGCCCCCATCGACCCGGACACGTCCACCACCGCCAGCACGTCCGCGCGCCGGTCGGGCGGGTACCAGGTGGCGAACACGTGCTCCACCCGGTGCCGCTCCAGCACGTCGAACAGCGGGGCCGGGGCCGGCGGCAGCTCGCCGGGGCGGGCTCCGGGCGGCAGGCCGATCCCGGGCCGGCGCAGGCCCGCCGCGGCCAGGGCGGCGGTGGCGTGCGGGCCGTTCAGCGCGTCCCAGAGCCGGTCCACCAGCGGCGCCCGGTCGGCGGCGGCCCCGGCGGTGGGCACCCAGGTGTAGCGCAGGGCGGCGGTGCGATCGGCCGGCGCGAGGGCCTCCAGCCCGCCGGCCCCGGACCGCAGGACCGGCAGCAGGGCGTACTCCGGAACAACCGCCACCTCCCCCGGGCCCGCGGGCAGCGCCGGGCCGGGCGCGGCCACGGAGCGCACCGCGGGCAGCGCGTCGACCAGCGCGTCCGGGCCCTCGGCCCGCCGCACCGCCTCGCCGAGCGCCCCGGCGGCCAGCAGCCCGTCACCCGAACCGGCCGGCTCGCGGAGCGACAGGGTCACCGAACCCGCGTCGACCAGTCCGGCCAGCGCGCGCCAGGTCCCCCCGGCGTCGGCGACCCGGGCCGCGGTGCCCGGCTCGGCGACCAGGTACAGCGGGCTGACCGCGACCGTGGCCAGGGCGTGCACGCCGGCGGCCGGTTCCACCGGGCCGGGCAGCCCGGCCCAGGCCCCGTCGTCGGGGATCCACACGTCGGCGGCGACCTCGGCCACCCGGGCCGCCGCCGCCCGCCCGTCGGCGACCTCGACGTCCAGGCGCAGGCAGTCCGGGCCGGTCGACAGCGCCGGGCCCAGCGCGGCCAGCGCCGGGGCGAACGACGCCGCGGTCACCACCCGCAGCGATTCCGGGCAGGGCGGTGCCGGGGCCAGCGCGGTCGAGGCCGCGTCGACCGTCCGCGCCGGCGCCAGCACGCCGGTCGCGGCGAGCCCGGTGAGCAGGCCGGCCGCGACCGCGACCGCCAGCCCGGCCGCGAGCAGCACGAGCAGCGCCCGCCCGAGGACCCCGCGGCGGCGAGGCGCGCGGTGCCGTGCGCGGTGCCGTGCCATCAGCCCACCGTTCGCAGCCCGTTCCCCCGGGCCGCGGCGCCGCAGACCCGCAGATCCGCACCGCACCGTGCCCCCCGACCGGGGGATTCTGTAGCACTGCGTCAGGTCCCGTCGAGCATTCGAGTGGCGGGTCGGCCGAGCGGTCCCCCGGGAAGTCACAGTTGGTGGTCGATCACGCGCTCCGCCCGGCGACGGTCCGGACCTGCCGCTACGGTCCGTCACACGTGCGGCCCGATCCGAGGGGCCCGTTCCCCGACAAGGAGAGCAATGCGAACCGGTGCGGCAATCCTCGTGATCTGGCTACTCATCGGTGTCTTCGCCGCGTACCAGCGCAACTACTTCTCCGGCGACAACCAGGTCAACTGCGCCGAGTTCGGCACCGTGACGCTGACCATCGTGGCCGGCCCGCTGAACTACTTCGGCCTGAACCCGCAGATCGAGTGCGAGGTCCCCCAGCCCAGCCAGTGACCCAGGGTCGTGAGCGGGTTTCATGGCTCTGGCCACGAAACCCGCTCACGTCCTCAGAAGCGCTTGCGCAGCACCAGCAGCGCGCGCGGCACGATCCGCAGCCGCCCGCCGGGCTTCGCGTCCCGGCCGCGCCGGGCGGCCCGGGCCTTCAGCGGGTCGGCGGTGTCCAGCACGACCTCCCAGGCCCGGCCGTACGCCTCGCCGGGCAGGGTGAACGGGACCGCCTGGTGGT
>JASLAP010000107.1 GCA_030147065.1 Pseudonocardia sp.
CAGGTCGACCTCCGGCGGGCCGTCCCGGTAGGGCACCATCGCGGCCAGCAGGACCGCGCCGGCCAGCGCGTCCGGGTGCCCGAACAGCAGCGCCGAGGCGATGTTGGCGCCGTTGGAGAACCCGACCGCCGTCCACGCCCCCGGCGCCACCCCGTACTGCGCCTCGGCCTCGGACAGGAAGCCGGCCAGCTCCTCGACCCGGGCGCGCAGGTCGTCCTCGTCGAAGACGCCCTCGCGCAGCCGCCGGAAGAACCGCGGCATGCCGTTCTCCAGGACCGTGCCGCGCACCGAGAGCACCGGGGCGTCGGGGGCCAGGTGCTCGCGCAGGGGCAGCAGGTCGTGCTCGTCGCCGCCGGTGCCGTGCAGGAGCAGCAGCGGCGTCGGGCCGGACCCGGGCTGCCAGACGTGCGGACGGTCCAGCGGCCCGCTCACTCCCGGTCCTCGGGCAGGCGCAGGACCGGCAGCGCGGCGGCGATCTGCTCGCGGCTGGGCTCCAGCCACGGCGGCAGCTTCAGGCTCCGGCCCAGGCTGAGCAGCGGCTCGTCCACGGCGAACCCGGGCTGATCGGTGGCGATCTCGAACAGCACCCCGCCGGGCTCCCGGAAGTAGATCGAGGTGAAGTACTGCCGGTCGAGTACCTCGGTGACCTGCACCCCCGCCTCGAGCAGCTGCTGGCGCCAGCGCAGCTGGGTCGGCGCGTCCGGGGCGCGGAACGCCACGTGGTGCACGGTGCCGCCGGCCTGCAGACCCTCCCGGCGGGTCTCCGCGGCCACGTCCACCAGGGCGCCGACGTCCCCGTCCATCGCGTACCGGACGCGGTCGCCCGCCTCGGCGTCCAGCTGCATCCCGAGCAGCTCCGACAGCATCCGCTGGGTCGGCTCCAGCTGCCGCTCGGACAGCGTCACCGAGTGCAGCCCGCGCACGGCGTGCTCGCTGGGCACGCCGGCCGCGCCGTCCCAGCCCGAGCGGGTGTCCCCCGGCGCCGCGACCAGGTCGATCACCAGGCCGTGCGGGTCGCGCAGGGTCAGCACCTCGGTGCCGTCCCGGTCGACCGGGGCGTCCGCGTCGACCTGCAGCTCGGCCAGCCGGCGCTGCCACCAGCCGATCGACTCCGGCGGGACGCCGAACGCGGTGGCCGTGGTCAGCCCGGCGCCGTTGCGGCCCGGCGGGACGCCCTTCCACGGGAAGAACGTCAGGATCGTCGCCGGCGAGCCCGCCGCGTCGCCGTAGTAGAGGTGGTAGGTGTCCGGGGCGTCGAAGTTGACGGTCTGCTTGACCAGCCGCAGCCCCAGCACCCGGGTGTAGAAGTCCACGTTCTCCTGCGGGTCCGCGGCGATCGCGGTGACGTGGTGCAACCCGCTCGGTGCGACGTCGGTCATGGTGTTCCTCCCGCCTACAGGACGGTCTGGCCGTACATCTCGCCGAGCGGGTCGGCGATCAGCTCGATGCGGGCACCGTCGGGGTCCCGGAAGTAGATCGAGACCCCACTGTGCACCACGTGCTCCACACCGGCCTGTTCGATCCTCTCCCGCAACAGCTCCCAGCGCTGCGGCTCCACCGAGATCGCCACGTGGTGCAGGCCGCCGAGCACCTCGGCGTAGGGCCCCACGTCCAGACCGGGGAAGTCGAAGAAGGCCAGCAGGTTGCCGTTGCCGATGTCGAAGAAGAAGTGCGAGGAGCCCGGGTAGTCCCGGTTCTCGATCAACTCGGTCAGCGGGAACTCCAGCAACCCCTGGTAGAAGTCGATGGTCCGCCGCACGTCGGCCGAGATGAGCGCGGTGTGGTGCAGGCCCCGCGCACTGGACGCGGGGCGCTGCTCCGGCGGGGCGAGGTACTCGGTGCGCAGTTGCTCGCGGTGCTGCTCGCGGTGCTGCTCGCGCTCGGCTGCGCGCCGAGCCGTGTCGCTGGTCGTCATCGTCCCGCTCCCCTCGTCCGACCGGCTGGTGGCCGGGTCAGGCCTGCTTGACGGCCGAGACCTCGAACTCCAGCACCACCTTCTCGCCCACCAGCACGCCACCGGTCTCCAGCGTCGCGTTCCAGTTGACGCCGAAGTCCTTGCGGTTGATGGTGACCGAGCCCTCGAAGCCGAGCCGGACGTTGCCGAACGGGTCGGTCGCCTGCCCGTCGAAGGTGAACGGGATGGTGACCGGGCGAGTGGTGCCCTTGATGGTCAGGTCGCCGGTGATCTCGACGTTCTCGGCGTCGCCCCACTTCACCGAGGTCGACCGGAAGGTGATCTCCGGGTACTCGTCCATCGCGAAGAAGTCGTTGCTGCGCAGGTGGCCGTCGCGGTCGGCGTTGCGGGTGTCGATGCTGGCGGCCTGGATGGTCAGCTCCACCGAGGAGTTGTCGCCGTCCAGGTGGGCGGTGCCGACGAAGTCGTTGAACCCCCCGCGGACCTTGGTGACCATCGCGTGGCGGGCCACGAAACCGATCCGGGTGTGCGACGGGTCGATGACGTAGTCGCCGGTCAGGGTGGTGGGCTGGGTCGAGGTGGTCATGGCGTCCTCCAAAGTGGTTGATCTGTCATCGAGACGATAGCTGGAACCAAGGTGACGCGTCAACTATTCCGGTAGACTCGCCGGTGTGGACGAACCCCGCTGGCTCACCGAGCGGGAGCAGTGCGCCTGGCGCCGCTACCTGCAGATGAACGCCCGGCTCGAAGCCCGGCTGCACCGCCAGCTGCAGACCGAGTCCGGCCTGTCGCTGGCCGACTTCGACGTGCTCGTCCACCTCACCGACCGCCCCGAGGGCCGGCTGAGGATGCTGGAGCTGGCCGACGGGCTGCAGTGGGAGAAGAGCCGGCTGTCGCACCACCTGACCCGCATGCAGAAGCGCGGGCTGATCGACCGCCAGGACTGCCCCCAGGACCGGCGGGGCGCGTTCATCGTGCTGACCGAGGAGGGCCGGCGGGCCATCGAGCACGCCGCCCCCCGGCACGTCGCCACCGTCCGCGAGCTGTTCCTGGACCAGCTCGACGACGACCAGGTCGACACGCTCGGCGCGATCGCCGACCGGGTGCTGGCCCGGCTGGACGACGACCCGGGCCGGTAGCGGCCGGTCGACCCCGCGGATCGTCCAGCGGGCGGGGGCACCCACCGCAGGCGAGGCTGGCGCACCCGGGCGCACACGGCCCCGGGCCCACCGACCGCACGGAGGCCCCCCATGACCGACCCGCAGTTCCTCTGGAGCGGCTGGGAACCGATCCTCCGCGTCCTGCTCGTCGGCACCCTGGGCTTCGCCTGGATCGTCCTGCTGCTGCGCGGGGCCGGGCCGCGCACGTTGGCGAAGATGACGCCGTTCGACTTCGTGATCACCGTGACCCTGGGGTCGGCGTTCGGCCGCGCGCTGACCGCGAAGGACGTCTCGCTCGCCGAACTGGTCGTCGTCTTCGCCCTGCTGGTCGGGCTCCAGTGGATCTTCGCCGCCGCCCGGGCCCGGTGGTCGGGCTTCGGGCGCGTGGTCGACACCGGGCCGACCCTGCTGTTCCACCACGGCGAGCCGGTCGAGCACGCCCTGCGCCGGCACCGGTTCACCGAGTCCGACCTGCACTCGGCGGCCCGGGAGAACGGGATGGGGTCGCTCGACGAGGCCGCGGCGATCGTCCTGCAGTCCGACGGCACCTTCGCCGTCATCGGCCACGCCACGATGGGCGACGGCACCTCGGTCTCCCGCTTCACGTAGGCCTCGGAACGCCTGGAAAGCCACCCTCCAGGCGCCGGACGCCGGCAACGTGGCCTTCCAGGCGTCCGGCGCGGGACGCGGGACGCCCGACGAGAAGGCCGATCGGGTCTTGACGCTCACCGGCCTCACGAGGAACGTCGTTCACAACGTATTGAACGATGTGCGGGAGGTTGCGGGTGGACGAGGACGAGGAGGCCTTCGTCGACCGGCTCGGTCTGTTCTTCGAGACGCTCGGCGCGCCCCGCACGATGGGACGCCTCTACGGCCGCCTGATGATCTGCGAGCCGGCCCACCAGTCGCTGACCGAGCTGTCCGCCGCGCTCCGGGTGAGCAAGGCGTCGGTCAGCACGGTGATCCGGCTGATGCAGGAGGGCGGGATGGTCGAGCGGTTGCCGACCGCGACCCGCGAGCACCACTACCGGATAACCCCGGGCGGGTTCGCCCGCGTCGTCGAGGTCCAGCTCTCCCGGATGCGCGCCGGGATCGACGCCGCCGAGTACGGGCTGTCGCTGCTGCGCCCGGACCAGGCCGACCAGCGCGACCGCATCGAGGAGTTCCGCGACCTCTGCGAGTTCTCCGAGAAGCACGTCCACGAGCAGTTCGTGCAGCGCTGGGCCGAGTACCGGAGCGGGAAGAGCGGGAAGGACGACCGGCCATGACCGACGCCATCGACCTCACGGGCGTGCAGACGACCATGCTCGCGACCCTCTACCTGCGGGCGCTGGACAGCCGGTCGCCCCGGCCGGTCCTCGGGGACACCGTGGCCGCCCAGGTGGTCGACCGCATCGCCTACGACTTCGGCCCCCTGCAGCGACCGGGGGTCGCCGGCAACCGGTTCCCGGTCGCCCTGCGGGCCCGGCAACTGGACACCTGGACGACCGGCTTCCTGCAGCGGCACCCGCGGGCGACCGTCGTCCAGCTCGGCTGCGGCCTGGACAGCCGGGCGTTCCGCCTCGCCCTCCCGCCCGACGTGCACTGGGTCGACGTCGACCACGCCGACGTGATCGGGATCCACCGCCGGATCTACCCCGAGCCGTCCTGGTACCGCACCATCGGGGCGTCGGTGACCGAGCCGGGGTGGCTCGACGAGATCCCGGCCGACCCCCCTGTCCTGATCATCGCCGAGGGCCTGCTGATGTACCTCACCGAGCCCGAGATCGAGCAGCTGCTGGGGCGGCTGGTCGACCGGTTCGGCACCGGCGAGCTGCTGTCCGACGGTCTCGCCCCGTGGGCCGTCCGGGCGTCGCAGCGGTCCTCGAAGCGCGTCCGCGGGGCCTTCCCCCGGCACCGGACCGCGATCCGCGACGGCCGCGACCTGGAGCGCTGGGAGCCCCGCCTCACCCACCGCGAGACCGTGGCGGTGGTGGCGCAGTACGCCGAGATCCCCGACCGGGGGCACCGGGTGCTCTACCGGCTGCTCAGTGCCGTCCCCGCCGTCCGCGACGTGATGCGGGTGTTCCGCTGCACGTTCTGACCTGCCGGCGGGCGGCTCGGCCGACGGATCAGCCGGACGGTCCCGGGCGCAGGTCGACGGCCACGTCGTCGTTGCGGAACACCAGGTAGCGGGGCACGAACCCGTCGGGCACCGCGTAGCAGGCGTAGCCCTCGCGCGGCGTGGTGAACCGGGAGGGCAGGGCCTGGGCGGCACCGCCGCAGGCCGGGTCGCCGTCCAGCAGCAGCGTCCGCCCGCGGCCCTCCCCGATCAGGAACAGGTTGGTCGGCAGGGTCTCGGTCCCGGGGTCGTCCGGGTCGGACTCGGCGAGCAGGGGCAGCCGGACCGTGTCGAACCACCGGTCGATCTCCGGATCGGCGCCGGCCGGCAGCCCGGGTTGCAGCGGCCCGGTCACGGTGACCGTGGCGCCCACGCTCGTCTCGACCCGCGTCCCGACCGGCACGATCTCGTCGACGTGGAAGGTCGTGAGGTCCTGCGGCACGCGCGTCGGCGGGTCGAGGTAGCTGCGCATCGCGTCGGGCCCCGGGTACGGGTAGGCGCCGATGTCGTGCTCGGGCGACGCCGCGACGAGGGCCAGCAGGGCGCCGACCGGCACGGCCACCGCGGCGGTGGCCCAGCGGCGCGGCGCGCGCGCCAGGCCCAGCCACAGCCCGGCGACGGCCACGAGGAGGCTCCCGACCCGCAGGACGACCATCCCGGCGTGGTTCTCGATGTCGACGACGACCAGCGGCGCGCGCACCTGGAGCACCCGCCCGTCGGCAGCCGACCGCGTGACCACCACCGGCATGCCGACTTCCAACCCGGTCCGCCCGACACCCCCGCCCGCCGCGGCGAGGTCCAGCGCGCTGCCGTCGGCGGTGACGGCGACGGCGGTGTGGTCGTAGCTGATGCGGGTGCCCGACCCGTGCCGCTCGACACCGACATCGGCGAGCACCGCGCGGGTCTGCGTGGTCGGCGCGACCGCGTGCACCACCCGTTCGACCGGCAGCACCAGCGCGGCGCCGGCGACCAGCAGCAGGACGGGCCCCGCCCACCGGTGCCGCAGCAGGAGCACGGGCCAGGACGGGGTGTCCGCGGTCGTCGTCACCACGGGTGGATGGTGGCCGGACATCTGCACAACTACCGACACCGGCGCGGCGCCGCCGGTCAGGCGGTCGTCGACGGGGTCGGCACCCACCGGGGTCCGGCGGACCGGCGATGAGCACCGCGCCGCCGAACCCGGCCCTGCCACCACGGGCGGAACGTGGCGCAGAGCCCGCTCGGGACCGCCGCTCATCCGGACACGTGGGTCACTTCCCGACCGCGTCGCAGAACCGGCGGGTGTCGGCGAGCTGCTCGTAGCGGGTCACCCGGGAACCGGCGAGCGTCCAGAGGTGGACGAACTTGGCGTCCAGATCCCCCTCGGCGCCCCGGCCGCCGTAGCGGCCGCGGGCCAGCACCCGCGTCCCCTCCAGCGCCAGGACCTCGTCCGGTTCGGCCGTGAACCCCGTGACGTCGGTCAGGATCGGGGCGAAGACGTTCTCGACGATGGCATCGCGGCCGCGGTAGACGCCGCCGTAGGGCATGCCCTCGGCCTCGTCCCACTCGATGTCCGGCTCCATCGCGGCGAACACCGCGTCGACGTCGCCGCGCCCGAAGGCCTCGTAGATCCCGCGCACCACCGCCACGTTCTCCGAGCCCATGACGAACCCTCCCCACCCCTGATCACCAGCACCGGGGTCGCCGACGCCCCCGCACGCGGACGACGAGGCCGAAGAGCCTCCTCCACCCCGCCCGGCCGCACAAGGCCCGGGAGGCGCGGGCCGTCAGCCCCGGCGACCCGCCGCGGCGTCGCGCTCCGCGGCCGCGATGCCCCGCCGGCAGCCGCGCTCCAGGGCGCGGGCGCCCCGCCAGCGCTGCAGCAGGGTCAGCGGCGCGGGATCGAGCCCCGCCCGTCCGGCGCGCTCGCGCACGGTCAGCCGGTCGCCCTCCAGCGTCCCGCGGACGTCCCAGCCCTCCCACCGCTCGCGGTCGATGCTGTGGTCGTGCCCGTGGGCCAGCACCGGTCCGCCGTCGCCGCGCAGGGTCGTGTCCGCGCGCAGGGCGACCACCGGCGCCGTCCAGTCCGGGGCGGAGACCACGTCCAGCCGCAGCCCGGCGCCGTCGTCGCGGACGAGCAGCGCGTCGCGGTCGGCGTCGCGGCGGGGAGCCAGCCGCCGCACCTCCTCGACCCGGTCCAGCCGCACCAGGATGCGGGGCAGGTACCACCAGTTCTCCCGGCGCAGCAGCGGGCTGTCGGCCAGCGTGCGCGTCGGCGGGTACTTGCGCAGTTCCTGGTCGAGCAGGTCGTCGCCGAACACCTCGCCCGTGACGTCGTCGGTGACGCTCACCCGCCCCACCGCCGCGACGGCGTCGGCGCCCGCGGGCAGCGAGCGCGAGTCGGTGACGGTGAACGCCACCGCGGTCGCGGCGGCCAGGGCGGGGCGCAGGTCGGCGTGGTCGTAGGTCAGCGCGACGCACGGGACCGCGCCGTCCAGCAGGGGTACGGCGGTGACGGCCCCGGGGTGGTCCGCGCGGTCCACCCAGGCGACCTCGCAGGTGGTGGCGCGCCGCCAGATCTGGGCGAATTGTTGCACTTCGTCGCTACTCCCTGTGCGCATCGGCTGTTAGCGTTCCGGCCAGCCCCGCCACCGTCCGTCGAGGGAGCGTCACCATGCCCGCGATCGTGGTCGCCCTGACCGTTCTGGCGCTGTTCGCCGTCGGCTACCGCTACTACTCCAGCTACCTCGCCCGCAAGGTGTTCGCCCTCGACGACTCGCTGACCACCCCGGCGCACACCTTCCGCGACGGCGTCGACTTCCTGCCCACCAACAAGCACGTCCTGTTCGGGCACCACTTCACCTCCGTCGCCGGTGCGGCGCCGATCGTCGGCCCGTCGATCGCGGTGTTCTGGGGCTGGGGCCCGGCGCTGGCCTGGGTGGTGCTGGGGACGATCTTCGCCTCCGGGGTGCACGACTTCGGGTCCATCGTGGTCTCGGTGCGCCACCGCGCCAAGAGCATCGGCACGCTGGCCAGCGAGGTGATCAACAAGCGCGCGCGGACGCTGTTCCTGCTGATCATCTTCTTCCTCCTCACCCTGGTCAACGCGGTGTTCGCGGTGGTCATCGGCAACCTGTTCGTCGCCAACCCGGGCGCGGTGCTGCCCATCCTGCTGGAGATCCCGCTGGCCATCGGGATCGGCCAGTACATCTACCGCAAGCGCACCGCGGCGCTGGTGCCCTCGATCATCGGTGTGATCGTGCTCTACCTGACGATCCCGCTGGGCCAGCTGCTGCCGATCAGCCTGGCCCCGCTGGCCGAGATGCTCGGCGTCGAGCAGGAGCGCAACGTCTGGGTCGTCCTGCTGTTCGCCTACACCTTCATCGCCGCCCGGCTGCCGGTGTGGCTGCTGCTCCAGCCCCGCGACTACATCAACTCCCACCAGCTGTTCATCGCGCTCGCGGTGATCCTGCTCGGGATCGGGGTGGGGCTGAACCAGATCGTCGCCCCGGTGCTCAACGACACCCCCGCGGGCTCGCCGAGCTGGTTCCCGTTCCTGTTCATCACCATCGCCTGCGGCGCGATATCGGGCTTCCACAGCCTGGTCGCCTCGGGTACGACGTCCAAGCAGCTCGACCGCGACACCGACGCCCGCTACGTCGGCTACATGGGCTCGCTCGGCGAGGGCTCGCTCGCCCTCGGCGCGATCCTCGCCTGCACCGCGGGCGTCGCGGCCACCCAGGTCGAGTGGAACGCCCTCTACGCCGACTTCTCCACCGCGTCCGGCGGGGCGACCGGCAACTTCGTGGCCGGCATCGCGTCCTTCGCCGGCAACCTGGGCGTGCCGGTGGCCCTCGGCACGATCTTCGCGGCCGTCGTCGTGATCAGCTTCGCGGCCACCACGATGGACACCGGGGTGCGCCTGCAGCGCTACATCGTGCAGGAGATCGCGGAGCTCGCCGGGGCGTCCCGGCTGGCCCGCAACGCCACCGCGGCCACCACCGTCGCGGTGGTCGTGCCGCTGGTCATGGCGCTGCTGCCGGGCGGCGGCGAGGCGGGCTACACCTTCGGCGTGCTGTGGCAGCTGTTCGGCACCACCAACCAGCTCACCGCGGGCCTGGCGCTGGCCGTGATCGCGGTGTGGGTCACCAGCCGGGGCCGCAACGCCACGGTGGTCCTGATCCCGCTGGTGTTCCTGCTGGCGATGACCAGCTGGGCGCTGATCGTCAACCTGATCACCTTCGTCAACGCCGGCCAGTGGGTGCTCGCCCCGCTGGACCTGATCATCTTCGTGCTGGCGATCTGGCTGATCGTCGAGGCGGCCATGGCCCTGCTCGCGGCCCGGCGGACCGCGGCGGGCCGGCCGCCGGCCGACGCCCGGCAGGACGCGGCCGACGCCGGGCAGGAGGCCCGGCGCGATGATCGTTGACCGCCTGGTGCGGGCCTGGCGCGGCGCGGAACGGGTCCACGACGAGGTGTTCGTGGAGCCGCTGCGCCGCGCCGTCGCGCGCGAGGTGCGCCGCGAGGACGACGTGCTGCGCGCGCTGGTGATGCTGGAGTCGCTCGGCGTCGACAACCCGGTCGCGTACGAGACCCTCGACCTGATCCCCTACCTGGTCGCCGACCTGCACGCCTGGCACCTGCGGATGGGTCAGGACGAGTTCGGTGACGCGGGCGTCTGCTGCTGACCCGACTGTGCTGACCCGGCTGCGGTTCCTCGGGGGCAAGGGCGGGGTGGGCAAGACGACGCTCGCCGCGGCCGCGGGCGTGCTCGACGCGGGCCGGGGCGAGCGCACCCTGGTGGTGTCCACCGACCCGGCGCACTCGCTGGGCGACGTGCTGGAGGAGGAGCTCGGCGAGGAGCCCCGCGAGGTCGCGCCCGGGTTGTGGGCCGCGGAGGTCAGCGGCGAGGCGCACGCGCGCCGGCGCGTCGCCCAGATCGAGGCCGACGCGGCGCAGGCGCTGCCGCCGCAGGTGCGGCCCGCGGTCCGGGAGCACCTGGCCCGGGCCGTGGACAGCCCCGGCACCGTGGAGTCGGCGCTGCTCGACCGGCTCGCCGAGCTGATCGAGCAGGTCCCCGCGCGCTTCGACCGGCTGGTGGTGGACAGCGCCCCGACCGGCCACATGCTGCGGCTGCTGACCATGCCGCAACTGCTCACCCCGTGGATCGAGGGCCTGGCGCGGCAACGCGAACGCGCCCGCGGCACCGACCGGATGGTCGCCGGCCTGCTCGGCAGGCACGAGGAACCCGACCCGCTGCTGGTCCGGCTGCACCGGCGCCGCGAGCGGATGGCCGGCCTGCGCGACCGGCTGCGCCGGGACGCGGTCGTGCACCTGGTCGTGGTGCCCGAGCGGATGGTCTGGGCGGAGACGCTGCGCGCCGTGGACGCCCTGGACCGCGCCGGCATCCCGCTGGGCGTGCCGGTGGTGAACCGGGTGCTGCCGGCGGGCGGCACCGGGCTGCTGGAGGAGCGGCGGGCCGGCCAGCAGCAGGTGCTCGACGCGGTCCTGGAGCGCTTCCCGGACGCCGCGCAGGTTCCGCTCCAGGCGGGCGAACCGTCCGGGACGGATGGACTTCGCGGGATCGCGGACCTGCTGGAGCGGGCCGGCTGGTGATCGCGACGGGGGACACCCCAGCGTTGCCGCCGCACCGCTGAGGTGTCCCCGCGCGGATCACCGCGAGCGGAGCTGGAAGCGCTGGACCTTCCCGCTGGGCGTGCGGGGCAGCTGGTCGACGACGTGCACCCGGCGCGGGTAGGCGTGCGCGGCGAGCTCGGTCTTCACGAGCTCCTGCAGCTCCGCGGTGAAGGTCTCGCCGGTGGGCTCCCCGTCCCGGACGACGACGTAGGCCACGATGATCTCGCCGCGCAGCTCGTCCGGCTGGCCGACCACGGCGGCCTCCAGCACCGCCGGGTGCCGGGTGAGGGCGCTCTCGACCTCGAACGGGCCGATCCGGTACCCCGCGGTCAGGATGACGTCGTCGTCGCGGGCCCCGAAGGTCAGGCGTCCCCGCGCGTCCTTCGAGGCGACGTCGCCGGTGAAGTACCAGCGGCCGTCGTCGCTGAACCGCTCGGCGGTGCGCTCGGGTGCGTCGCGGTATCCGGTGAAGGGCATCAGCGGGCTGTTCGGGATGTCGACCGCGACGCGTCCGGTCTGCGCGGCGGGCACCGGCGTGTCGTGGTCGGGATCCAGGATCTCGACCGTCCAGCCGGGCAGCGGGCGGCCCATCGAGCCCGGCGCGACGTCCTCGACGAGGGCCGGGTGCCAGGCGTCGGCGACGACCATCCCGGTCTCGGTCTGCCCGTAGTGGTCGCGCACCGGTACGCCGATCGTCTCCCGGGCCCAGCCGACCACGTCCGGGGTGAGCGGCTCGCCGGCCGACGAGCAGTGCCGCAGCCGCAACCCCTCCGGTGCTGGCAGCTGTGCCGCGCGCAGCGCCCGGTAGACGGTCGGGCCTGCGGTGAAGTTGGTGACGCCGAACCGGGAGAGCACCTGCCAGGTCAGGTCCGGGGAGAAACCGGCCCGCAGCAGGAGGCTGCGCCGTCCGGATGCCAGCGGTGCGACGATCGCGTAGTAGAGGCCGTAGGCCCAGCCCGGGTCGGCGGCGTTCCAGAACACGTCGTCGTCGGTGTGGTCGAGCCCGAAGACCTGGTAGGCGTGCATGCCGGCGACCCCCCGCAGCGGCACCGGCACCGCCTTGGGGCTCCCCGTCGTGCCGGAGGTGTAGAGCTCGATCAGGGTGCCGTCGCCGCCGACGGCGACCGGCTCGGAGCCGTTCGCCGGCCGGTCGAGCAGGTCGTCGAAGGACACGTCCGGGCCGGTCGCCGGTCCGGTGCCGACGACCACGACGTCGGAGCCGAGGGAATCGAGCTTCGCCCGCTGGTCCGGGTCGGTGACCACCAGCTTCGCGCCGCTGCCCTCGACCCGCAGCGCGATCGCCGGCGGCGCGAACGCGGTGAACAGCGGGACGTGGACCGCGCCGAGCCGCCAGATCGCCAGCAGCGCCGTGACGAGCTCGGCCGACTTGCCCATCAGGGTCGCGACCCGGTCCCCGGGCGCGATCCCGAGCTCGGCCAGCCCGGCCGCCACCCGCCCGGCGGCGTCGTCGAGCTCGCCGAACGTGAGGTCCCGGCTCGACAGGTCGGACTCGATCACCGTGAAGGCGACCGCGTCGCGCGGATGCCTGCGGCAGAGCAGACCGGTGGCATCGGCGCCGGGCCCGGAGTACATCGCGATCAGCTCCGGGACGGCGTCCGGGGACGGTTGCATGCTGCACCTCTCGTCGGTCGATCCCGGATCCACCTCGATCCGGGTCGGCGGCGCTCACCCGAGCGGCTCGCCCTGCGCATCGAACACCTCGATGGCCGCCAGCGGACAGGCCTGCTGGGCCTCCAGGACCGCCGGCAGCCGATCGGGTCCCGGGCGGTCGTCGAGCAGCACGACCCATCCCCGGTCGTCGGAGCCGAACACGTCGGGCGCGGACCGGCGGCAGGCGCCGCTGGCCGCGCACTGGTCCTGGTGCACGACCAGGACCGGTCCGCCGCCGGTCACAGGACGACCGGCCGGCTCGCCCAGACCCGGGCGACCGAGTTCGTGGCCCGGCGCACGGCCCGGGCGCTGCCGGCGCGGATGGCGGGGAAGCCGCGCAGGATGTGCTCGAAGACGACCTGTCCCTCCAGCCGGGCGAGCGGGGCTCCGACGCAGAAGTGCACGCCGTGGAAGAACGCGAGGTGCTTGTTGTCCTCGCGGTCCACCACGAACTCCTCGGGCCGGTCGAACCGGCGCGGGTCCCGGTTCGCCGCCGCCGGGCAAGGGAACAGCAGCGTGCCCGCCGACGCCCCCCGACGTGTGGCGCGCCGCGCGGGCTCGTCACCCGTCCGGCGCGGCCGGATGGCGCATCCGCCACTGCGTGCCGGAAGGACCGACCGTGATCAGTCGGGCGACACCCGCTTCCAGAGGTCGGTGAACTCGATGGTGTCGAAGAACGCGATCACCTCGACCACCGCGTCCCCGGACAGCCGCATGTACCAGGTGTAGGTGTTGCGGTAGGGCTGCCCGTCGCGGGCGGTGGCCGCGCCGTCGAAGAGCACGATCACCCAGTCGCCGTCGGCGTACAGCGCGCGGACGGTCGGGCGCAGCGGCTCCGCCATCCGGGCGTTGAACGGGTCGATGACGGTCTCGATGAACTCCTGGCGGTTGCCGTAGGCGCGGGAGACCGGGCTGTTCCCGGTGATCGTCCAGGTGGCGTCGTCGGCGAGCAGCGCGAACGGCCCGCCGGTCCCGGCGGCCCAGGCGTCGAACGCGGCGCGGATCCGGTCCTTGTTGAGCTGCTCGGTGACGACGTCGCGGGTGTCCATCGGCTTCTCCTGGAGGCGTGGGCGCTGGACTGATCCTGGCCGCAGGCGGCCGCGGTGAGCAACAGCCACGCCGCCGGTGGACCGGCGGGGCGGGAGCCGTTCGGGACTATCCTGCGGCCGGGGACGACTCCGCAGTTGGCGATGGCCGCAGGGGGTGTTCGTGTTCGGCGTGGCGACGGTGTGCGCACTCGTGGGAGTGGCGGCGGTGGCCGCCGCCCTGCTGATCGGCAAGCCCGCCGACGGGCGGCGCATCGTCCGGCCCGCCGGTGTGGCGATCGTCGTCCTGACCGCCGGGCTGCTCGCACCGTTCACGGTGCAGGACTCCGGCCCGGCGGCCGTCTACCTGCTGGGTGTCCCCGTCGTCGCCGCCCTGCTCCCGGTGCTGGCCCAGCGGGTCGGCGTCGCGGCCCGAGCGGTCGACCTGCTCGCCGGGGTGGTGATCGCCGCGTGGGGTCTGCTGCTGGGGCTGGGCATCGGGGCGGCGTTCCTGCCGGCTGCGTTCCTGTACCTGGCCAGCGCCGTGGCGCTACCGGGCCCGGGCAGGGCGCCTGCTGGGCACGAGACGGGCGGCGCCGGCCGCGCTCGGTAGGGAGGCAGCGACGGCGTGGGCCCGGCCGGATGACTTCAGGGTGGCGCGTCATCCGGCGGCGGGCGTCCGTTGTTCGACGATCGCGGGTGCTTGAGGACACCACCCGGACGCCTGCGCACCAGGTGCGGTTGTGCGACCGTGGATGTGCGGCCCGCGTCGGACCGCCGGACGAGGGAGCCGTACCCGGACAGCGACAAGACGGCCACACGGAGCGTCGTCATGTCTGCTGCTACCGCATGGATCGTGCTGGTCGTCTCGGGTGTTCTGGAAGCCGTGTGGGCGACCGCCCTCGGCAGGTCCGAAGGGTTCACCCGGCTCGTCCCCAGCGTGGTGTTCGGCGTCGGGTTGGCGCTGAGCATGGCGGGGCTCGCGTACGCCATGCGCACGTTGCCGGTCGGCACGGCGTACGCCGTGTGGGTCGGCATCGGTGCCGCCCTGACGGTCGCGTACGCGATGGCCACCGGTGAGGAACCGGTGTCGCTGCTGAAGGTGTTGCTGCTGGCCGGGATCGTCGTCTGCGTGATCGGTCTGAAGCTGCTGCACTGAGCCGGCGGAGCACACGTCCAGCACCGCGAACTCGCGTGCGCCGCCGGGAGCGCGTCGAACTGGAGGCGGTGTTTCGCAAGCTCGGCGAGGCCCGGTGCGATGTTGAACCGCTAAGCACCGCATCATCCCGATTGGTTCCACGCGGTGACCCCGATGGCGGTAGCGCCACAACAGCACGCACCTCGGGGTGTTCCGACTACAGATCGTTGGTCCAGGCGAGCCGATCGGGATTGAGCGCGATCTGCTGCTCCATGATCAGCACGTAGCGGCCGGTCACCGGGCCCCCCTC
>JASLAP010000734.1 GCA_030147065.1 Pseudonocardia sp.
TGCCCGGGCGGGCCGTGCTCACCGACCTGGAGGCCGACAGCGAGGGCACGGTGCTCGTCGGCGACCTCACCCGCGGCGCGGTCGTGGTGCTGGCCGGCACGTTCCTGCTCGCCGCGACCGCCACGGGCACCACCGCGGCCGCCCGCATCCTCGACCAGCGCGTCACGCTGCGCCGGCTGCGGCTGGCCGGGACCCCGCTGCGCGTGCTCGACGCGGCCCGGCGCGCCGAGACGCTGCGCCCGCTGCTCGTCAACGGCGCCATCGCGCTGGCGCTCGGGCTCGCCTGCGCCGCCCCGTTCGCCGCCGCGACGCAGGCGCTCCAGCCGGCCGCGCTGGTGCTGCTCGGCTCGGTGCTGGTCGCCGGGCTGGTGCTGGTCGTGGCCGCGTCGGCGGCCAGCCGCCCGCTGCTGCGGGCGGTCACCACCGAGCGCGGCGGCGACGAATGACCACATCGGACACTCGGACGGGAAGCACGATGGACGACGGGTTCGCGGTACGGGCCGCCGGCCTGGTGAAGGTGTACGGGCGCGGCGCCGCCGCCGTCCGCGCCCTGGACGGGGTGGACCTGGACGTCCCGGCCCGCCGGTTCACCGCGATCATGGGGCCGTCCGGGTCGGGCAAGTCCACCCTGATGCACCTGCTCGCCGGGCTGGACACGGCGACGTCGGGCACGGTGCGGCTGGGCGGGACCGAGCTGGGCTCGTGCGGCGACGCCGAGCTGACCGCGGTCCGCCGCGACCGGATCGGCTTCGTGTTCCAGGCGTTCAACCTGCTGCCCCAGCTCACCGCGGAGCAGAACCTGGACCTGCCGGCCCGGCTGGCCGGGCGCCGCCCCGACCCGGCCTGGCGGGACGCGCTGGTCGACCTGCTCGGGCTGCGGCCGCGGCTCGGGCACCGCCCGGCCGAGCTGTCCGGCGGCCAGCAGCAGCGGGTGGCGCTGGCCCGCGCCCTGCTCACCCGGCCGGAGGTGGTCTTCGCCGACGAGCCCACCGGGAACCTGGACACCACCACCGGCCGCGAGGTCCTGGAGCTGCTCGCGCACTCGGTGCGCGATCTCGGCCAGACCGTGGTCATGGTGACCCACGACCCGGTGGCCGCGTCCTACGCCGACCGAGCCGTGCTGCTGCGCGACGGGCGGGTGGCCGGCGAGCTCGTCGCGCCGCGCCCGGACGCCGTGCTCACCGCGCTGGCCGGGCTGTCCGGGCTGTCCGGGGTGGCGCGGTGACCGTCGCGGCGACGATGCTGGCCGACACCCGGCGCTCGCCGGGCCGGCTGCTGCTGACCGGGCTGGCGATCACGGTCGCGGTGGTGTTCGCGGCCGGCACGCTGATCCTCGGCGGCACCCTGGAGGCGCACCTGGCCACGGCCGGGCAGCGGACCCCGCCGGGCGCGGCGGTCGTCGTCACCCCGGAGGGCGACGCCGACCCGCAGCCGCTGCTGGACGCCGTGCGCGGGATCGACGGGGTGACCGCGACCGCGCCGCTGTGGACGGCCTACCCGACGGTGCTCGGCGCCGGCAGCGGCCTCGTCTGGGAGTTCCGCTCCGACCCGACGGCCGGACCGCTGGCCCGGGTGGCCGGTGACCCGGTGGCCGGGCGGCTGCCGACCGGCCCGGCGGAGGTGGCCGTCGGGGAGGGCACCGCGGCGCGGCTCGGCGTCGTGCCGGGGCAGGAGCTGTGGCTGGTCGGACCGACCGGCGACCGGCACGAGGTGATCGTGTCCGCGGTGCTGGCGCTGCCCGCGGAGGACCGCAACGCCGCGATCGGCGCGCCGGAGGCGGTCGTCGCGCTGGGCGGCGGGCTGTCCGGGATCGACGTCGCCGCCGTCCCCGGCACCGACCCGGCGGTCCTGGCCGGGCGGGTCCGCGCGGCGGTCGGGCCGGCGGCCACCGTCGCCACCGGCGACGAGCAGCGCGCGACCGAGGTGGCGACCGCGTCCGCGTCGGTGCGGGCGGCGCTGCTCGGCGTCGGGGTGTTCGCCGGGCTGTCGGTGGTGGCCGCGGCGGTGATCGTGGGCTCGACCTTCCGGATCCTGCTCACCCAGCGGCGCACCCAGCTGGCCCTGCTGCGCTGCGTCGGGGCCGGGCGCCGGCAACTGGTCGGCGCGGTGCTGGCCGAGGCGGTGGTGTGCGGGCTGGTCGCCGGGCTGCTCGGGACCGGCGTGGCCGCGCTGGGCGGGTACGGGCTGCTGGCCGGCCTGCGCGCCGGTGGCCTCCCCGACCTCCCGGAACTGGTGCTGTGGTGGCCGGGCCTGCTCGCGGTGGTCGCGGTCGCCGTGCTGGCCACCGTGCTGGCCGCGGTCGGGCCGGCGCTGGCCGCGTCCCGGGTGTCGCCGGTCGCCGCGCTGGGCACGGCGGCCGCGGGGGAGAGCGGAACGCCGTGGGCCGGCGTCCGGCTGGGAGTGGCCGCGCTGCTGGTGGCCGCCGCCGCGGCGCTGGTCGTGCTGGTCGCGGCGGACGGTGGACCGGCCGGTCCCGGCATCGTCGCGCTGGCCGGCTCCGGGCTGGTGGGCTTCGCCGCGCTGGTGGTGGCCGGCCCGGTGCTGG
>JASLAP010000114.1 GCA_030147065.1 Pseudonocardia sp.
GACACCTGCGAAGCCAACCTGCACGGCTCCTGCACCGGGCACCACCACCTCAAACACGACGCCCCCGGCTGGACCGTCACCCAACACCCCGACGCCAGGATCACCTGGACCACCCCCACCGGGCACAGCTACACCAGCGACCCCTACGACTACCGCTACGACGACCCCCTCGACCGGGACCTCCACCGCCGCATCCAGCCACCGGCCCCACCCAGGACGGACGCGATTGTCGAATCTGTCGACGAGGATTGTCCACCGTTCTGAGAGTGCTCTGCGTGCCCGCAATACCGTGAAGTCAAGTGACTATAAAGATGATCGTCTGGGGCTGAGCTGCGGCCCCATCGGTCGGGACTGACTCCGATCCCGCTATCTCGCCGCATTGCTGCGCGCCGACCCGGACCACTGTCCACAGTCGTGAACGGAGTCGGCGATTCGTTGCTAACGCCAAGAGTTGGCGCTGAGCGTGATTCTGGCGAGTGCACACGAGCCACGGCCGGTGACGGACTGACCGACACACGGTCGGCCTAAGTCGATCGGTCATCGCTGCTGCCCCCCAATGACCTCGTTCTGGTCAACGCCGTGCAGGTCCTCATCCTCGCTGGCTGACGCCAAGGGAAGGAGCTCATTCCCGGTGCATGCGGAGGCTTGCGGGGGCAGGGGTCGGGGGAACGGCTGTGACCCGCGGCGGTCCGCCAGCGCCCCAGGACCTGGCGGGTGCGATATCCAGGTCGCCCGCCTCGAACCCGACCCCTCGGCCAAGGCCATGGGTCGGGAGGCCTGCCGGAAGCACCGCCGTGTGCCTCGAACTCCAACCCAGCGGCCCACCCGCCGGCAAACCCCGGTCGGCGAACACCGGTCAGCAAACACCGGTCAGCGACATGAGCTGAGAACAGCACCACCACAGCCCACAGCCCACAGCCCCTAGCGCACAGCGAGGCCTTGCCGACGATCACCTGCCCAGCGGCGGAGTCGGGAGGCGGGAAGCCACCGCCCTGCCCTGGCCCCCACCGCTCACGAACGTGTCCCGAGCCGTGCTCGGGAACCGGACCGGCTCCCGAGCACGGCCCACGGTCAGCGGACGGTGGTGGCCAGCCCCTCGGCCACCTGAGCCCCGGTGCCCGCCCCGGTGCCGGCCTCGGCGGTCGGGTCGGGCTGGGGCAGCGGGTCGCACTGGACGTCCGAGCCGCGGCCGGGCCGGCGCTCGGGCAGTTCGCCGGTCGCCAGGTACGTGGCGATCCTGTCGTCGGTGCAGGCGATCCCGGACAGCGACGCCGAGTGCGTCGTCCCGCCCACGCCCTCGATCAGCGCCGAGTTCGGGAACAGGTCGCGGGCGTGCAGCGCCCCCTCGAACGGCGTGGCGCCGTCGAAGGTCTCACTGATGATCAGCACGCCGCCCTCGACCCCGGACCCGTCGACCTCCACCGGCTCGGCGGCGTCGGCAGGCCAGAACGCGCACGGGGCGTTGAACCAGGCGTTGGCCCAGGTCTCGAACGGGGCCACGGCGTCGACCCGGGTGTTGTCGGCCCGCCAGGTGTCCCAGTCCGCCGGCCACGGCGCGTCGGTGCACTCGGTCGCCAGGTAGATCGCGTAGCCGTTGTCGTCGTTGGTCGATGTCGAGCTGTCGTAGGCCGACTTGAGCGCATCGGCGTCCTTCTCACCGACCCACGCCGCGAACGCCCCGGCGACCCCCGGCCAGGCGGCGACGTTGTACCCGGCGCCGAGGAACAGGTCGTTCCACTCCGACGGGCCGATCGGTCCGGCCGGCTCGGCGCGCAACTGGTCCTGGGTCGTGTAGTACAGCGCCTCCACCTCGGCGCCGGTGGTCCCCAGGCCGTAGACGGCGTCGAACCGCGCCACCCAGTCGAAGAACTCACCGATGTTGTGCTCGAACGCGACGTCCTGGTTCAGGTTGGCCTCGTACCAGACGCTGCGGCTGTCGACGACGCCGTCGAGCACCATCCGCCGGACCTTGTCCGGGAACAGCGTGGCGTAGACCTGCCCCAGGTAGGTGCCGTAGGAGAAGCCGTAGAAGTTGATCTGCTCGGCGCCCAGCGCCTTGCGGATGCTGTCCACGTCCCGGGCGTTGTCCACGGTGGTCAGGTGGTCGAGGAGCTCGCCGCCGGAGTCCGCGCAGGCCTGCGCGTAGGACTCGGCCCGCGCCAGCCAGGCCGCCTCCTGCCCGCCCTCGGGCTGGTAGTCGGGGCGGTTGTAGCCGGCGTAGTCGGGGATGCAGCTCAGCGCGGGCTCGCTGGCACCGACGCCACGCGGGTCGAACCCGATCCAGTCGTAACCGTCGCCGGCGCCGCCCGGCACCAGCTGGCCCAGCCGTGACAGCCCCAGCCCGGACCCGCCCGGACCGCCGGGGTTGACCAGCATCACGCCCTGGAACTGCTCGTCCGGGGTGGTGTGCACGATCCGGGAGACCGCGATCTCGATCATGGTGCCGGCCGGGTCGTCGTAGTCCAGCGGCACCTGCACCGTGCCGCACTCGGCGTTGGCCGGGCGCAGGCTGGGGTCCTGGCAGGGGCCCCAGGCGATCGGGGCGGGCTGGAAGTCCGGTGGTCCGGCCGGCTCGGCGGCCTGCGCGGCGGGAGCGATGAGCACGCCGGCGAGCACCAGGCCCGCCGTGGCCACCACCGTGGAGGTTCTGCGCACTGCTCTCCCTCGTTCGGCGCGCCCGGACCCGGGTCATGACCGGACGGCGCGGAGTATCGGCGGGTCGGAGATCGGCCCGGCCCGGCAGAGCGTGCCAGCCCACCCGTCCGAGGGACACATCCGAGTGGCGTAGTCACTCCCCGTCACAACCGGCCGGTCACCGAGCGGGTTCCTTGACCCGCCCGCCGACCAGGCAGAACCATGCCGACCATGACCAGCACGGGAACCGCCGACCTGCCCCCCGGCGTGCGCGAGGCCACCCTCCCCACCGACCGGATCCGGCTGCACTACCTGGAGTCGGGGCCGGTCGACGGCGAGCCGGTGGTGCTGCTGCACGGCAACCTGTCCACCGCTCGGTTCTACGAGCACCTGATGCCGAAGCTGCCCGAGCGGTTCCGGGTGATCGCGCCGAGCATGCGCGGGTTCGGCGACAGCGAGGCGCTCCCGCTCGACGCGACCCGCGGCCTGGACGACTGGGCCGACGACCTGGACGCGCTGCTGCGCGCCCTGGACGTGCGCCGGCCCCCGCACCTGGTCGGGTGGTCAACCGGCGGCGCGGCGATCGCGTCGTTCGCGGCCTCCCGCCCGGTCGCCTCGCTGACCTTCATCGACCCGGTCTCGCCCTACGGCTACGGCGGCACCCACCCCGACGGCCGGCCCTGCTTCCCCGACTACGCCGGCTCCGGCGCCGGCGGCGCCAACCCCGAGGTGGTGCAGCGCATCGCCGACGGCGACGCCTCCGACGAGAGCCCGGCCTCGCCGCGCAACGTGTTCCGGGCCTTCTACCTGCCGCCCACCGCCCGGCTGCCGCGGGAACGCGAGGACATGCTGGTCGCCGAGATCCTCAAGACCTCGACCGGCCCGGGCAACTACCCCGGCGACGCCACCGCCTCGGACAACTGGCCGGGCACCGCGCCGGGCACCACCGGGATCCTCAACGCGCTCTCGCCGAAGTACTGCAACTGGTCGGGCATCGTCGACCTGGACCCGAAGCCGCCGATCCTGTGGACCCACGGCGCGGCCGACCTGGTGGTGACCGACGGGTCGCCGCTGGAGATGGGCACCCTCGGCGCCGCCGGCGTCATCCCGGGCTGGCCCGGCGCGGACGTCTACCCGCAGCAGATGATGGTGACCCAGATCCGCGAGGTGCTCGGCCGGTACGAGCGGGCCGGCGGCTCGGTGCGCTCGGAGATGTTCCCCGAGTCCGGCCACTCCCCGCACCTCGACGCCGAGGACAAGTGGCTGGAGGTGTTCACCTCGTTCCTCGGTCGTGCGTGAGTTTCATGCCTGCAGGCATGAAACTCACGCACGAGGGCGCTCACCAGGGGACGGGGCCGGAGCGGTCGAAGAAGCCGCCGGTCGGGCCGTCCGGGGGCACCGAGGCGAGGGTGACGATGGCGTCGGTGCCCTCCTCCACGGTCTGGAAGCCCTGGCGGCCGTTCAGGTCGGTGGCGGTGTAGCCGGGGTCGACCGCGTTCACCCGGAACTCCGGCAGCGCCTTGGCGTACTGCGTGGTGACCATGTTCAGGGCGGCCTTCGACGCCGGGTAGTGGAGCGCGAGCACCCCGGACTCGAACCGTGCCGGATCGGTGGTGACGGCCAGCGAGCCCAACCCGCTGGACACCATCACGATGCGCGGCGCGGCCGAGCGGCGCAGCAGCGGCAGGAATTCGCGGGTCACCCGGACCGGGCCGACCACATTGGTCTCCAGCGCGGTCCGCAGCTCGGCCGGTCCGGTCTCCAGCGGCGCCACCATGCCGCCGGTGACACCGGCGTTGTTCACCAGGACGTCCAGCCGGCCGTAGCGGACCTCGACCTCCTTGGCCGCGGCGGCCACCGAGGCGTCGTCGGTGACGTCCAGGTCGAGCGCCACCACCTCGCCCGCGGTGATCTCGGTGGCCAGGGCCGCGGCCGCCGCGGCTCCGCGCTCCGGGGAGCGGGAGCCGACCAGCACCGTCCAGCCGAGCCCGGCGAGCCGGCGGGCCGCGGTGTAGCCCAGCCCCTTGTTGGCCCCGGTGACCAGGGCGATCGTCGTGTTTGTGTTCTGCACGGGATCCACGATCGGGGCGGGCGGCGGGCCCATCCAGGCTCGACGCAGCCGGGGACCGGTTGTACCAGGCTGGCGGCCCGGCGGCGCGGCATCCTGGACCCGTGGATCGCAACGAGCTCGGCGCTGCTCTGCGCACCTGGCGGGAACGGCTGCGGCCGGCCGACGTGGGGTTGCCGGCCGGGTCCCGCCGCCGCACCCCCGGCCTGCGCCGCGAGGAGGTCGCCGCGCTGGCCGGGATGTCGGTGGACTACCTGACCCGGCTGGAGCAGGGTCGCGGGCCGCGCCCGTCGGAGGCGGTGCTGGGCGCGCTCGCCCGGGCGCTGCGGCTGTCCGACGCCGAACGCGACCACCTGTTCCTGCTGGCCGGCGGGGCGCCCCCGATCCCGGGGCGGATCCGCAGCGCGGTCCGGCCGTCCGTGCTGCGGCTGATGGACCGCTTCACCGACCTGCCGGCGCTGCTGCTGGACGCCAAGACCGAGGTGCTGGCCTGGAACCCGATGGCCGCCGCGCTGCTGGGCGACCTGTCGTCGATCCCGCCGGAGCGGCGCAACGTCGCCCGGCAGGCCTTCGGCCCGGCCCGCGACCTGGCCCGGATCGGCCCCGAGACCGGCACCGACACCGAGCAGGACCGGCTGGACCGCGCCCTGGTGTCCGACCTGCGCCGCTCGGCCGCCCGCTACCCCGACGACCCCGGGCTGCGCCGCCTCGTCGCGGACCTGCTCGCGTCCAGCCCCGCGTTCGCCCGGCTGTGGGCGCTGCGCGAGCTGGACGAGCGGCACGGCGACACCAAGGCGGTCCACCACCCGGAGCTGGGCGTGCTGGTGCTGGACTGCACCACCCTGCAGGTGCAGGGCGACGACCAGGTGCTGCTGGTCTACTCCGCCGCGCCCGGGACCCCCGCGGCCGATGCGCTGGCGCTGCTGCGGGTGGTCGGTCTGCAGCGGCTGCACGACGAGCCGACGGGCTCGACGGTGCGCTGAGGACGTGCGCTGAGCGCTCTCGCCCCGGGCTGCTCAGGAGTCGTCTACCGGGGCGTGTGGGTCTTCCCCGGTAGGGCCGGCGTCCCCGGTCGGACCCGTGTCCTCGGCGGGCTCCCCGGTCTCCCCCTCGGGCGGCACGGCGTCCAGCGGGAGCTGGCCGTCCTCCACGCCGGTGGGTGCGCGCAGGTGCCCGACCACCCAGCCGGTGTCGCGGGGATGGCCGCGGACGAAGGACATGCCGGCAGTGCACCACACCGCACCGACAGTGCGGGCGCCCCCCGGGGCCGTCCACCCGCGCGAGGGCGCCGACCGCTGACCGCCCGGCGCGGGATCCGACCGCACGGTTGCTCTTCGCGGGTTCCACTGAAAGGGTTGCGGCGGCACGCTGCGTACCTGATCGCCCGGCCCGCTCCCCCGGCCCGGCCGTCCCCCGGTGCAACACCACGGCGGCGACAGGCGGCGGCATCGCGTCACCGATCGAGGAGCTGTCCCCGCGATGAGAGCAGAGCGCGACGACGTCCCCTTCGCCGTGGTCCGCCGCGGGTACGACAAGGCCGAGGTCGACGGGTGGTTCCGCCGGCTGCGCTCGGAGCTGGACTCGGCGACCCTCGCCCGCGACGTCGCCCGCGACGACCTGCGGATGCTCGGCGCCCAGCTGGAACAGGCGCGGGCCCAGGCGCAGGAGGCACGGGCGGCGGCGCAGGACGCGCGGACCGAGATCGAGGTGCTGACCGGCCGGGTCGCCGAGCTGTCCACGATCCCCACCACGGTCGACGGGATGAGCGAGCGCCTGCAGCAGATGGTGCGGATCGCCCAGAACGACGCCGACGAGATGCGCTCGCGGGCCACCGCCGGGGCGGCCCAGGTGCTGAACATGGCCCAGGCGGAGGCCGACGAGCTGCGCGAGCGGTCCCGCGCCGAGCGGGCGGCGGTGGAGGACGAGCTCCGCGCCGTCCGCGAGTCGGTGCGCGAGCAGCTGGAGCAGGGCCGCGCCGAGCTCGACGCCCTGCAGGTCGAGCGGGAGCACCACCTGCGCCGGCTGCACGACGAGCTGGTCGAGCAGCGCGTCGCCGCCGAGACCGAGCTGGACGACGTGCTGTCGCGGCGGCGCACCGCGGTGCTCGACGAGCTGAGCGCCAAGGAGACCCTGGCCCGCACCGAGGCCCTGCGGATCCGGGAGACCGCCGCCCGGGAGGCCCGCGAGCTGGTCACCCAGGCCACCGCGCACGCCGAGCAGATCCGCGCCGAGGCGACCGCCGGGGTGGCCGACGCGCACCGCGAGCTGGAGGAGCTGCGCACCCTGCAGCACCAGGTGTCCGAGCAGCTGACCTCGGTGCGGGCGCTGCTGGACTGGACGCTGCCGCGGATCGCCCCGCCGGCCGGACCGGCCCCGACCGGGACCCCGGACCTGCGGCTGGTCGAGTCCAAGCCGACGCCGATCACCGGGCAGGCCCGGTCCGGCGGACCCCGCGAGGGCACCGGGGAGGTCCGGCCCGTCCGACGGGTGGGCACGACGGGCACCGGCCCCGCCGACGGCGACTTCGACAGCGACTTCGACAGCGAGTTCGACAGTGAGTTCGAGGAGGACTTCGACGGGGAGTTCGACGGGGATCCGGACGCCGGTCCGGCCGCGGCCCGGCCGTACATCACCGCCGGGGGCAGCGGCGGCGACACCGGAACGTACGCCGGCACCGTCGGGGACGACCACCCCCGATCCGGCCCGCCCGCCCCCGATCCCGCCGCGCCGCGCCACTCCACCGGCAGTTGGGGCGGTCGCGGCTGGGCCGCGGCGGGCGCGTCCGGCCCGGGCTGGACCGGCGACGGGTGGTCGGTCGCCGATCCGCCGGCCACCGGCCGGTTCCCCGCCGCCCAGTCCGACGACCCTGCCCGGTCCGGCGGCCCTGACCGACCCGCTGGCCCTGCCCGACTCGACGGCACGGGCGAGCCGGGCGGCCCTGCCCAGCCCGGCGGCCCTGCCCAGCCCGACGGCCCTGCCCAGCCCGACGGCCCTGCTCAGCCCGACGGCCCTGCCCAGCCCGACGGCCCTGCCCAGCCCGACGGCCCTGCTCAGCCCGGCTCGTTCCAGCCCGGCAGCCCCGCACAGCACGCCAGCTCGGCCCAGCACGGCAGCCCTGCTCAGCCCGACAGCCCCGGCCAGCCCGCCGGTCCTGCCCAGCCAGCCAGTCCTGCCCAGCCAGGCAGCCCCGGTGAGCCCGACCTCACCGTCGCCTCCCCGCGCCCGGGCGCCGGGGAACGCGGCGAGGACCGGCCGAGGACCCGCTGGTTCCCGGCCGCCGCCGACCAGGACGACCCGGCCACCAGCCCGACCCGCCGGCCCGGCGCGCTGTTCAGCCCCCTCGAGGCGCCCGGCGCGGTCGATCCGCGCACCCCGGTACCGGCCGTGCCCGCGGTCATCGGGGCGCTGCCGGCGCCGATCCGGCCCGTCCAGCCGGCCGGTGACGCGAGTTCTGACCGCCCCGCCGGCCGGCCGGCCGAACCGGCTCCCGAACCGTCCGGCGGCCACCCGGCACCGCGCCCGCGGCCGAGCCCGACCGCCCGCACCGGCCCGGTCGCGGTGCACGCCGCCCGCTCCGACGACCCGGGCTGAGGCACCCGACCCGGTCGGACAACCTCCGGCTCCCCCCGCACGTCCTACAGGCAACCGCTCCGACCGGAGGACTCCCCGTGGCCGTCCCGTCCACCGCCCACTCCGCCACCGCGCCCGCGTCCAGCGACCCGACCTTCGACACCGTGCTGCGCGGGTACGAGCGCCGCCAGGTCGACGAGTTCGTCAGCCGGCACCGCGCCGAGCTCACCGCCCTGCGCGAGGAGCTGGCCGAGGCCCAGCGCCAGCGCAAGCTGGCCACCGAGCACGCCGAGGCCACCGAGACCGAGCTGCGCGAGCTGCGGGCCCGCTCCGCGCACGGCGAGCCGGCGGCCAAGGAGGACAGCTTCGGCTACCGGGCCGAGAAGCTGCTGCGGATGGCCGAGCAGGAGGCGGCGGAGGCCCGCAGCCACGCCTCCAAGGAGTCCGCGGCGATCATCGAGCGGGCCCGGACCGAGGCCGAGAAGCACCGCCACGAGGTGGAGCAGAACCTCATCGCCCGGGCCTCGCAGCTGGAGCAGCAGGCCGCCCAGCGCAGCACCGAGCTGCAGGAGCGCGAGCAGCAGATCGCCGACCAGCTCACCGCGGCGCGCGAGCAGGCCGAGCAGTTGCACGCCGCCGCGGCCCGGGCCGCCGACCGGCTGCGCGAGGAGTCCGAGGCGGCCGCCACCGAGACCCGGTTGCGCGCCGAGACCGCGGCCAAGCGCCAGCAGGACCAGGCCGCCCAGGAGATCGCCCGGCTGCAGGGCCTGCAGTCCGACATCCGCGCCGAGCTCCGCCGGCTGGCCGACCTGCTCACCGGCGAACTCGCCGAGGGCGGCCGTCGCGTCGCCGGCGCCGCCACCGGGCAAGTCCCCCAGGGCGGCGGCCCGGGCAACGGACCGGGCAACGGCCAGGACAACGGCACGGAACGGCCGGGCCAGCACCGGCGCTCGGCCGCTCCGCCGGCCCAGCGCGCGGCCGCGCAGCACGTCGGCGGCTGAGACCGGCCCGGTGATCGCCGGGCCGATCGGAGGTCAGCGCGTCGTGACCGCACCCGGCCCCGGGGCCGGGCCGGGTGCGGTCAGCGGCCGAACTCGCCCGCGCGGACCGCGCTCAGGAACTCCGCCCAGCGGCGGTCGGTGAAGGCGATCACCGGGCCGGCGCTGCCGATCTTGGTGTCGCGCACCCCGACGAACCCGGGGACGGTGCCGACGGCGACGCACCCGCCGTTGTCACCGCCGCTGAAGCTGGACTTGTGCCAGTTGTCCGCCGCGGCGAGTGCCGCGGCCACGTCCTCGCGCCGCATGGCGATCACAGATCCTTCGCGAACTGGTGCAGGAAAGTGGCGGTGTCGTCGGGTTTGGCGGCTTGGACGCGCAGTCGAGCAAGGTCGTTGCGATAAGTCAAGATCTGGTCCGGGTCCTCGTAGTAGTGGCCGCGGATGCGGTCCTCGACGAACACGCAGCCGGGGTAGTTGTGCAGCTCGGGCGGCGCGGAGAGGATCTTGAACGTGCCCTCCGTCCCGGTGTGCGCCCCGGTGCTCAGG
>JASLAP010000021.1 GCA_030147065.1 Pseudonocardia sp.
GCCGCCGTAGAACCCGCCCGGCTGCGGGCGCACCCGCTCCCCGTCGAGGGTGATCTCGTCGAACGGACCGGCGTACACCGCGACCCGGTCCAGCAGCTCGGGGTAGCGCTCGTCGGGCCGCGGGTACCACCAGCCCACCGCCGTCAGCGCGGCGGCGCCGGGCACCACCAGGTCGATGTAGCGCGCCACGCCCTTCCACTCGCAGACCGTGGTCCGCTCGGCCGGGCGCAGGTACTCGCCGAACGCGGTGCGGGGCAGGTAGAACGTCGGCGGGTGGCTGGTCTCCAGCACCCGCACCAGGTCGTTGGTGTCGGCGATCACGACACCGCCGTAGCGCAGCACCGCGCGGCGCTGGTCGGGCTCGGCGCGCGGCGGGCGCGGGTAGTCCCAGACGGACTCCTGGCCGGGGCCGGGGCGGTCGGGGGTGGGTCTCAGCACCCGCTCATCGTCACCCGGGGCGCTGTGGCGCGCGCGTCGGTGTCAGTTCTGCCGGACGTCGGCGGGGTAGGTGGCCAGCAGCGACAGCGGGATCCCCTGGCGGCGCAGCACGTGGCCCCACAGGCCGGCGTCGCGGCGGGTGAACACGTCGTCGGGCAGGGCCGGCACCACGATCCAGTCGCCGCGCCGGATCTCCCCGGCCAGCTGGCCGGAGTCCCAGCCGGAGTAGCCGGCGAACACCCGCAGCCCGCGCAGGACCGGCGCCAGCGGGCCCGGATCGCGGTCCAGGTCGACCAGGGCGACCGGACCGCGCACCGCGACCAGCCCGTCCACCCCGGTCGGGTCGTGGCCGGTGCGCACCGCGGCCAGGCACAGCGCGGTCTCGCTCTCCACCGGCCCGCCGACGAACACCGCGGGCGGCGCCGAGGACAGCGGCGCCCAGGCGGGCAGCACGTCCCGCACGGTGACCTCGCTCGGCCGGTTCAGCACCACCCCGAGGCTGCCCTGCGTGCGGTGCTCGATCAGGTAGACGACGGCCCGCCGGAAGTTGGGGTCGAGCAGGCCCGGCGCGGCCACCAGCAGGCTGCCCGGAGCCACCTCGGCACCGGGATCGGGCGCAGTACCGGAGCGGTCGTCCACCACGCGGACCATCGTCGCATCCGCTCCGCCGCGTAGCCTGCGCCCGTGCCGACTTCGGGATCACCGACCCCCGGCGCGGCGGCCGGCACCGGCCCGGGTCCCGCCGAGCTGAGCGGGGCGCCGACCGTGCACGGCCCGCACGGCGCCACCGCCGACCCGCAGCGCCTCGGCGCCGCCCGCCTGCTGCGGCTGCCCGGCTACCGGCGGCTGCTCGCGGTGCGGTTCCCGGCCCAGTTCTCCGACGGCATGTTCCAGGCCGCGCTGGGCGGGGCGGTGCTGTTCAACCCCGAGCGGCAGGCCGACCCGGTGGCGGTGGCGATCGGGCTGGCGGTGCTGCTGCTGCCGTACTCGATCATCGGGCCGTTCGCCGGGGCCCTGCTGGACCGCTGGGAGCGCCGCCGGGTGCTCGCCGCGGCCAGCGTGCTGCGGGTGCTGCTGACCGTGCTCGTCGCGGTCACCGTCGCCTCCGGGGACACCGGGGCGCCGCTCTACCTGGGCGCGCTGGCCGTGGCCGGGTTGAGCCGGTTCGTCGGGGCCGGGCTGTCGGTGGCGCTGCCGCACCTGGTGCCGCGGGAGAACCTGGTGGAGGCCAACACCTTCGCGGTGACCGCCGGGGCGGCGGTCTCGGCGGCCGGCGGGGCGGCGGCGATCGGGGTGCGCGCCCTGGTCGGCGCGGACGACGCCGGATCGTCGGTGGTCACCCTGATCTCGCTGGTCGGCGGGCTGGTGGCGGCGGTGGTGGCGCTGGGCTTCCGGTCCGGGTCGCTCGGCCCGGACCGGGCGGTGGCCCAGGAGCACGGGGCCGTGCTGACCGCCCTGCGCGGGCTCGTCGACGGGGCCAGGGCCACCACGGCGACGCCGTCGGTGACCGCGTCCTTCCTCGCCCTGGCGGCGCACCGGCTGGCCTTCGGGGTGAACACGCTGCTGATCCTGCTGCTGTTCCGGTACAGCTTCGTCGACAGCGGTCCGCTGCGCGCCGGGCTGGCCGGCATCGGCCAGGTGGTGGTCGCGGCCGCGGCCGGACTGGGCACCGCGGCTCTGGTCACCCCGTGGGCGGTGCGGCACTGGGGGCGCCCCCGGGCCGTCCGCACGGCGCTGCTCGTGGCCGCCGCCGCACAACTGGTGCTGGCCGCGCTGCTGGGCCCGGTGGCCGTCGTCGCGGTGGCGTTCGTGATCGGCCTGGCCGGCCAGGTGCTCAAGCTGTGCACCGACGCGGCCGTGCAGGGCGAGGCCGGCGACGGCGTGCTGGGCCGGGTGTTCGCCGTCTACGACATCGTGTTCAACGTCGGCTTCGTCGCCGCGGTCGCGGCCGCCGCCGTGCTCAGCCCGCCCGACGGCCGGGCCCCCGGCCTGATCGCCGCCGGCGCCGGGCTCTACCTCGTCGGCCTGGCCGCCCACGACCTGGTCCTGCGCCGCCGTCGTGCGTGAGTTTCATGCCCATGGGCATGAAACTCACGCACGACCCAGGTTCTCCCCGGCCCAGCTGCGGAGCTCGGCCTCGGCCTGCTCGGGGGTCAGCGGGCCGCGCTCCATCCGCACCGCCAGCAGGTGCTTGTAGGCCCGGCCGACCGCCGGGCCCGGCGGGATGTCGAGCAGCTTCATGATCGCGTTGCCGTCCAGGTCGGGGCGGATCGCGTCGAGCTCCTCGCGCTGGCGCAGCTCGGCGATCCGCGCCTCCAGCGAGTCGTAGCTGCGCTGCAGCGCCGCCGCCCGGCGGCGGTTGCGGGTGGTGCAGTCCGA
>JASLAP010000058.1 GCA_030147065.1 Pseudonocardia sp.
GCAGTACCCGCTGTGAATTGAGCCAGGCGGCCGGTGTTGCCCCTGTCTCCGACCGGAAGCGGCGGGCGAACGTCCTCGGCGACATATGCACGCGCGCCGCGAGCTCACCAACGGTATGCTCGCGGTCCAGGTTCTTCACCATCCAGCGCAGAAGCTCCTCCATCGGTGCCGACCCACAGGTGGGCATGGGCCGTTCAATAAATTGGGCCTGGCCCCCATCCCGGTGGGGCGGCACCTGGCCAGCACGGCGTCGTCGCCCGGGCCGCCGCCGTCCAGGTCGAGCCAGAGGTACTTGCCGCGGCGACGGGCACCGGTGACGGTGCGACCGATGAGCCGACCGGCGAAGTCCATGCCGCCCTCGGCGTGCCGGCGGACCGCCCGCGGGTGGGCGACCTCGACTTCGGAGATCGTCCGGTCCAGCACGTGGCCGGCCAGGCCGCGCCGGACGACCTCGACCTCGGGCAGCTCGGGCACCCTGCGACGTCCTCCCGGCTCAGCGGGCGGCCGTGCTGGGACCGGCCGCGGCCTCGGCGGTCAGCGTCCGCCAGGCCAGCTCGGCCGCCTTCTGCTCGGCTTCCTTCTTGGTGCGCCCCTCGCCGCCGCCCAGGTCGCGGCCGCTGACCACGGCGGTGGCGGTGAACACCTTCAGGTGGTCGGGCCCCGTCTCGGTGATCCGGTACTCCGGCACACCCAGGTCGGAGGCCGCGGTCAGCTCCTGCAGGCTGGTCTTCCAGTCCAGGCCGGCGCCGAGCAGCGGCGCCCCGATGAGCAGCCGGTCGAACAGCCGGTGCACCAGCCCGCGGGCCGGTTCCAGGCCGTGCTCGAGGTAGACCGCCCCGATCAGCGCCTCGGTGGCGTCGGCCAGGATGCTCGCCTTGGTGCGACCACCGGTGAGCTCCTCGCCCCGGCCCAGGTACAGGTAGGCGCCCAGGCCGCCCAGGCCGAGGGTCGCGGCGACGCCGGCCAGCGCGTGCATGTTCACCACGCTGGCCCGCAGCTTCGCCAACTGCCCCTCGGGCAGGTCGGGGTGCTCGCGGTAGAGCCGCTCGGTGACCACGATGCTCAGCACCGAGTCGCCGAGGAACTCCAACCGCTCGTTCGTCGGCAGGCCGCCGTTCTCGTACGCGTACGAGCGGTGGGTCAGCGCGAGACGCAGCAGGTCGTCGCCGATACCGATGCCGAGCGACGCCAGCAGGGGCCCACGGTCGACCGCAGGCCCGGTGACACCTCGTTCCGCCACTGTGTGGTCGCCCGCTTCACCGCTCCCGGCGATCAGGCCGGGCTCACGACCTGGCGGCCGTCGTAGGTGCCGCAGGTGGGGCAGGCCATGTGCGGGGGCTTCGTCGCCCGGCAGGCACGGTTCGAGCAGGCGACGAGCGTGGGGGCAGTGGCCTTCCACTGCGACCGACGCATGCGCGTGTTCGCCCGCGACATCCGGCGCTTGGGCACAGCCACGGTAGATCTCCTAGCTGGGTCGGGTGCGACGACCGGGGTTCGGTCAGTCTGCGACGCGTTCGTTCGTCGACGAGCGCTCACGCAGAGCTGCCCATCGGGGATCCAGTGTCTCATGCCCGTGGTCGGGCGGGAGGTCGGCCCGCTTCTCCCCGCAGTCCGGGCACAGACCGGGGCAGTCCGCCCGGCAGAGCGGGGCCAGCGGCAGGGCCAGGACGAGCGCGTCGCGCACGGTCTGCTCGACGTCGACGGTGTCGTCCAGGACCCGCGGGATCTCGTCGGGGTCGGTGGTCTCCTCGGTGACGCTGTCCGGGTAGGCGAACAGCTCTCCGATCTCGACCCGCACGTCGTCGGTCAACTCGTCGAGGCAGCGCGAGCACTCACCGGCCAGCGGGGCGGTGGCGGTCCCGGACACGTAGACGCCCTCGGTGACCGACTCCAGCCGCACGTCCAGCTCGATCGTCGCGCCGGCCGGCACGGCGATGACGTCCAGCCCGAACCGGTCCGGCTCGGGCGGCGCCGGGATGGACCGGGTGTAGTGGCGCATGGCCCCGGCGCTGCGGCCCAGCTCGCGGGTGTTGAACACCCACGGGCCGGTGGCGGTCGGGGTGGGACGGGAACTGCTCATCGCTCCAGGATAGGCCGGTCCCGCCCGGGCCTACCGGGAGCGCCCGGTCAGCCCGGCGGCGCGACGACGAACTCCGCCTCGTCGCCCTGCGCGGTGGCCACGGTGATCTCGTAGTCGGCGACCGCGGCGGTCTCCCCGGCCGGGATCGACACCGGTGCGCCGCCGTCGGCGGAGAAGATGACCGCACCTTCGGCCACCGCGTCCACGGCCAGCAGCGGACCGCCCGCGCAGGAGAACGAGGTGGCACCGTTGCGGGTCACCGCGCGGTTGCTCGCCCCGCTGATCCGGATGTTGCCCCGCCCGCCGATCACCACCCGGCAGCCGCCGTCCGGGGTCCCGGGAGAGCCGGCCGCCGACGTGTCGGGCGCCGGTCGACCGGTGGACGACCCGGGTGCGGCGCTGCCGCCGACGGTCGTCGAGCAGCCGGCGAGGGCCGTCGCCGCGGCCAGCGCGACGAGGCCGGCGAGCAGCAGCGGGGGCCGGGTGGCCGGGGTGTGCACGGTGGGATGCTCCCGTCGATGGGTCGGCAGGACCAGGGGGATCCCCCCGGTGGCTGCACCGCCGGGCGGCTCAGTCGCCGGCCGGCTCGGTGAGCGCGCCGAGCACGTGGCGCTCGGCGGCGTCGAGGTAGTCGCGCAGCTCGGCCAGCGCGCCCGCGCGGTCGCCGTCGGCGAGCAGCGCGGCGATCCGCCGGTTCCGCTCGATGTAGGGCAGGTGCAACTCGCGGCGGTCGGGCAGCTGCAGGAACGCCAGCCGCAGCTCGGCGAGCACCCGCTCGAACATCTCCCGGATGTGCGTGCTGCCGCAGCCGGCCACCAGGGTGCGGTGGAAGTCGATGTCGAGGGTGCCCACCGCGTGCCAGTCCTCGCGGGCGGCGGCCGCGGTGGCCGCGTCGACCCGCTCCCGCAGCGCGGCCAGCCGGGCCGGGTCAGCGATCACCGCGTCCACGCCGAGCGGCTGGACCAGGCGGCGGGTGGTGTAGAGGTCGCGGACGTCGGCCGCGGCCAGCGTGCGGACGTGCACGCCGCGGTGCAGCTCGTGCTCGACCAGCCGCTCGTGGGCGAGCAGCCGGAACGCCTCGCGCACCGTGTTGCGGGAGATCTCGAAGGCGGCCGAGACGGCCTCCTCGCGCAGCTTGGTGCCCGGCGGCAGCTTGCCGTCGGCGATCTGGCGGCGCAGCGTCTCGGCCGCGTACTGGGCGGTGCTGGAACGCTTGGGCAGCGCGGGGAGTCCGGACAGCACGTCACCCGCGTCGGCCACGATCACGCCCGGGACTCTACTCGGCTCCCACCTTCACTTGTGCCATGACTCAACAATCCCGAACGGGTGGCCGGGTGCCGAACTCGTCGGCCAGCAGGGCGGCGATCTCCAGGACGGCGGCGGCGGTCGCCGGGCGCAGCGCGGCGAGCCGGATCCGCCCGCCGGTGGCCAGGTGCGGGTCGTGGGGCAGCTCGACGACCGCGCGGCAGCGGGCGGCGAAGTGGGCGCGCAGCCGCCCCGCGTCGACCTCCGGGCTCGACCGGTCGGCGGACAGCACGACGACCGCCCGCGCCGCCGCCTCCCGGTACCCGTGCGCGTCGAGCCAGTCCAGCGTGCGGGCGGCCCGGCCGGCGCCGTCGACGGTCGGCGACCCGACCACGACCAGCGAGTCGGCCACCTCCAGGGTGCCGCGCACCGCCGAGTGCACCATCCCGGTGCCCGAGTCGGTGAGCACGACGTCGCAGAACCGGGTGAGCACCCCGCAGGCCCGCCGGTAGTCCGCCGCGTCCAGGGCCTCGTCGCGGGCCGGGTCCTGGTCGGAGGCCAGCACCTGCAGCCGGCCGGACAGGCTGGTGAAGTGGGCCAGCTCGGGCAGCGCCCGCACGCTGTCGGCCCGCTCGGCCAGGTCGCGCACCGACACGGCGGTCTCACCGGAGAGCCGGTCGGCCAGCGTCCCGGCATCCGGGTCGGCGTCCAGCACGGCCACCCGGTCGCCGCGCAGCTCGGCGAACTGCAGCCCGACCGCGGCCGTCACGGTGGTCTTGCCGACGCCGCCCTTGAGGGAGACCACGGCGATGCGGTGCGGGGCGGTGAGCGCCCGGCCGACCCGGGCCTCGCGGTCGCGGCGGGCGAGGTCGGCGGCGCCGGCGCCGGGGTTGAACGTGCCCGCGCTGGCCCGGTACAGCGCACGGCGCCAGCCCGAGCCGGGCGCCTGCGCGCGGCGGACGACGATGGACCGGTCGGTGAGGTCCGCGGCGCTGGCGCCGTCCACCGGTACTGCCGGCGCGGGATGCACCGGGGTCCGCGGAGCCGCGCCGGACGAGGCACTCCCGGACGCCGGCGCCGGGCCCGCCGGCTGCGCAGCGGTGTCCAATGTGTCCTCCCCAACGGAGTCCTGAGCAGCGTCGGGCCGGCCGCTCCGGCCGTCGCTGCGGGTCGCGAAGGCTCGCTTCGGCACGCTCTCCTCCACCGACGTAGGGATCCGCCCCGACCCCCACCCGGCGCGGTCGCGCCGGGTTCCGGGTCCCGTTCGGAGGGGATCGTACGCACGACGGCTCAGCGACTGCCGCCGATCGGTGGGAAAACGATGAATGCACAATCAATCATCCGGTAAGAGCGTCGGACAGCCGCAGAAGCTTGGGATTTCTTTAAGGTCGACCCGGTTGCACCCCGCGATGGACGGGCCGTAAGTTCACCTACGGAGAGCTACCGTGTGCCACCAATGACGGAGGCGCGCCCCCGCCCGGCGGCGAGCAGCGACACCGACTGTGACCACGTTGCCTCCTCCGAGCACGGCCGATCCCGGATCGTGGTGTGCGCGGTGAACCGGGGAAGCGGGGGGTCCGAGTGGATGAGTTGCAGTGCGGCCACACAGCCGCGCGACGGAGTTCGAAATGAGCAATGAGCCCACGCGCTGCGCACTGGCGGGCTGCGACGAGGTCATCGCACAATCCGACAACGGCGGTCCCACGCGGTTGTACTGCTCGGCCGCGCACCGTTCCGCCGCCCGCAAACAGCGGCAGGTCGCCCGCACCAGCGGCGAGGCGGAACCGGTAGGCGCGCCCGTCAGCGCACCACCGGCATCGGCCGGACCGGAGTCGCCGTCCGGATCGGACTCCCCGGCCGAACCGCCACCGTCCGACCAGGACGCCGCCGACGCGGCTCCGGCGCACGGACCCCGACCGGCCGCAGCTGTCGTCGCGACGGCCGGCGCGGCCGGCACCCGCCAGGTGCTGCGCGTGACGAGCCGGCGCCCGCCGCGCACGCCCCGCAAGCGGACCGGCGAGCACGGCGCGGCCCCGATCGCCCGGCGGGCGGTGGCCAGCCTGGCCGTGGTCAGCCTGCTCGCCGGGGGCGGCAGCTACGTCCTCACCGCGTCCGAGGTCACCCCGACGGTCCCGCCGACCACGATCCCGCCCCAGCCCGACCCGGCGCTGGCGGCGAACCAGTGGGAGACCCGCGCCGAGGTGGTGCTGGCCTCGATCAACCAGCAGCTCGACCAGGTCGCCCAGGCCGAGGTCAGCTGGCTGCAGATCCCCGAGGCACGGCGCGGCACCCGCCCGCCGGCCGCGGTGCAGGCGATGCTCGACCGCAAGTCGCTGCTGGAGCAGCAGCGGGTGACCGTCGAGTCCCAGCTCGCCACCCTGCGCGCGCTGCCGAAGGTCAGCGAGGAGCTGGCCGTCGCGGAGGCCGAGCTGCAGTCGATGGAGCGGGTGCTGAGCACCGCGCCGCCGCAGACCGCCACGATCGACCAGGTCGAGGCGAGCCGGCACCTGCAGGCCCAGCGCGAGCTGCAGCGCCAGCAGCACGAGCACAACCTGCAGGAGCTGGAGCGGCTCCAGCAGGGCGTCCAGCACATGATGGCCAGCCCGCTGCCCGACACCACCGACGACACCAGCGCCGTGGTCCAGCGGGTCCACCAGGTGATCAACGGGCTGCCCGACCCCACACCGCCGGAGGTGGAGGAGCACGAGCACCCACCCGCCGTGCTGCCGCGACGCAACTCCGAGAGCCGGGAGCGCCAGGACGTCGACCGCACGGCGCCCCCCGAGCCCGACCTGCACGTGCTGGCCGCCGGCGAGCCCGACCACGACCGCTCCGGCGACCGTCGCGACGACGGCGGCGAGGGCAACCGCGACGACGACCGCGTCCACGGCCCCGAGGCCGTCGACGCGGAGGTGCTGGCCCTGCCCGACGGCGCCGTCGGCGAGGGGGACGAGGGCGGCGACCCGGTCACCACCCTGCTGGCCGCCGACGGCGGGTCCGGCGAGGGCGACCGGCCCCGGCCGATGGGCAAGGTCGAGTGGTTGGCCGCGCAGGCCGAGGGCGACCGGGCGGGGTCCGACGACGCCTCGCAGGGCGACGGGGAGAGCGACGGGGGCGAGCACGAGGGCGACTCCGGCGACGAGGGGTGGAACTCCGGCGGCGACGGCGAGAGCGGCGGCGAGAGCGGCGGCGAGGGCGGCGGCGAGGGCGGCGACGAGGGCGGCGACGAGGGCGGCGACGAGGGCGAGCACGGGACCGAGCACGGCGCGGAGCCGGACGGCGACCGCGGCGACGACCGCCCCGACTCCGACCAGGACCAGGACCAGCCGGAGGAGCACGACCAGGGCGGCCACGACGGCGGGGGCCGGGACGAGGCCGGCGGGTCCGACCAGGACGAGAGCGGCCAGGGCCACCAGGACCAGGGCGACGACCGTCCGGAGCCCGACCAGGGCGGCCACGACGACGGCGCCGACAGCGACCACGGGAGCGAGCACGACGGCGACCGCGAGCACGGCGACCGCCCCGATCACGAGCAGGGCGACCGGGGGCACGACCAGGACGACGACTCGGCCGACCAGGGCAGCGAGCACCAGGGCGGCGAGCACCAGGACGGCGACGACGACCGCGGCGAGGACGGGAAGGACCGTCCGGAGGACCACGCGTCCGACGACGACAGCCAACACGACCAGGGTGGCGACTCCGGCGACGACTCCGAGACCGGCGGGCACGGGTCCGGCGGGGGCGACGACAGCGGCGACGACAGCGGCGACGAGTCCGGCGACGAGCACTCCGGCGACGGCCAGAGCGGCGACCAGGACGGCGACGACAAGAGCGGCGAGGACGAGCCCGAACAGAAGCCCGACGACAAGGGCGACAGCGAAGGCGGCGACGAAGGCGGCGACGAGGGCGGCGACAAGTCCGAGGACGACGGCGGCGAGGACAAGTCCGACGACGACGAGTCCGAGGAGAAGTCGGACGACAAGTCCGACGACCACGCCGGCGACGACCACGGCAGCGACGACAAGGGCAGCGACGACAAGGGCAGCGACGACAAGGGCAGCGACTCCGGCGACGACTCCGGCGACGAGAAGTCCAGCGACAAGTCCGGCGGCGACGACAAGGGCGGCGACGACAAGTCCTCCGACGACGGCGGCGGCGACTCGGACGACGGCGACTCCGATGGGGGCGACTCCGACAGCGACGACGGCGGCAGCGACGGCGGCGGCGACGACTCCGGCGACGAGTAGCCCTCTCCCCCATCCGACTGACCGCAGCGCCCCGTGCACCCACCAGCGCACGGGGCGCTGCGTCGTCCCCTCACAGTCACGGCACGCGGCTGGTTGCTGCGCACCCGTCGCCTCCGGCGAGGTGTCACCCCGGGCGGGTCGAGTCGTCCTCGCAGGCTCTCTGTACTCCTGGCAGGTGCGGAGGACTCTGCAAGGAGCACACTGCCTCTGCGAAGACGGCCAGGATCGCCGACCGGCGGAGCCCGGCACATCACCGGAGGCGCCGGCGGGAGGTGCAGTGGCGGACTCCGGTCAGGCCCGGGCGGGCACCGCCGCATCAGCGGCGGGGACCCCGAAGCGGTCCGCGACCAGCGCGGCGAGCTGCAGGAAGGCGTCGTGCGTCGGGCACCGCAGGCGGGCCGGGTCGATCCGGTCGCCGGTGGCCAGGTGCGGGTCGTGGGGCACCTCGACCACCGCGCGGCAGCGAGCCGCGAAGTGCTGCCGGATCCGCTCCCGGTCGATGCCGGCGCTGTCCCGGTCGAGCGACAGCACCACCACCGCGTCCGCGGCCAGGGCGCGGTGGCCGTGTGCGTCCAGCCAGTCCAGGGTCGCGGCGGCGCGGCTGGCCGCGTCGACCGCGGGAGCGCCGACCACGACCAGGCTGTCGGCCCGGTCGAGGGTGGCCCGCATGACCGGGTGCATCAGGCCGGTGCCCGAGTCGGTGATCAGGATGTCGTGGAACCGGGCCAGCACCGCGCTGATCCGGTCGTGGTCGGCGGGGTCGAGGGGCGCGTCGACGGCGGGGCTCTGGTCGGCGGCGAGGACGTGCAGCCGGCCGGCCGTCCCGAGGTGGCCGTCGACGTCGGCCAGGGCGGCCACCGCGTCGAGGTCGGCGAGCAGGTCGCGCACCGATCCCGGCGGCCGCACGCCCAGCCGCTCGGCGAGGGTGCCCGCGTCCGGGTCGGCGTCCAGGGCGACGACCCGGTCGCCGCGGTTGGCGGCCAGCACCAGACCCAGGCAGGCCGCGACGGTGGTCTTGCCGACCCCACCCTTGACCGACCCGACCGCGATCCGGTGGGTGCCCGGCAGCGGCCGCCGGATCCGGGCCCGCCACTCCTGGCGGGCGGCCTCCGCCGTGCCGATGCCCGGGTTGACCAGCCCGCCCGTGGCCCGGTGCAGCGCCGCGCGCCACCCGTCGTGCGGGCGGTCGCCGCGGAACCGGACGATGGCGTCCTCGGCCAGGGCGGCCGCGCTGGTCAGCGGGGGTGGGTCGGCGCTCATCCGGTGAACCGGTCGGCCATCACCGCCGCGAGCTGGTAGGCCGCGTCCCGGGTCTGCGGGCGCAGCCGGGACAGCTGCACCCGTCCGCCGGTGGCCAGGTGCGGGTCGTGCGGGATCTCGACCACCGCGCGGCAACGGGCGGCGAAGTGCTCCCGGATGCGGCCCAGGTCGACGTCCACGCTGGTGCGGTCGCAGGACAGCACGGCGACGGCGTCGGCGGCCAGCGAGCCGTGGCCGTGGGCCAGCAGCCAGTCCAGCGTCTTGGCCGCCCGGCCGGCCCCGTCCACCGTCGGCGCCCCGACGATGATCACGCTGTCGGCCAGCTTGAGGGTGCCCTCCATCGCCGAGTGCACCAGGCCGGTGCCCGAGTCGGTGATGATGACGTTGAAGAAGCGGTCCAGCAGCGCGCAGATGTGCTCGTACTCCTCGCGGCTGAACGCGTCGCCGGCCGCCGGGTCCTGTTCGGAGGCCAGCACCTGCAGCCGCCCGGCCAGGCTGGTGTAGCGCGACACCTCGGTCCAGGAGTCGATGCGGTCCAGGTCGCGCAGCAACTCGCGGACGGTCACCGAGGACTCGCCGGTCAGCCGGTCGGCAAGGGTGCCGGCGTCCGGGTTGGCGTCCAGCACGATCACCCGGTCACCGCGGTGCTCGGCGAGCACCAGCCCGAGCAGCGTGGACACCGTGGTCTTGCCGACCCCGCCCTTGATCGAGGTGACGGCGATCCGGTGCGATTGCAGCAGCGGGCGGCGGATCCGGTGCAGCAGGTCGCGCTGCCGCAGCTCGGCGGACCCCGGCCCAGGGTTGATCAAGCCACCGGAGGCGCGCAGCAGCGCCCGCCGCCAGCCGTGCGCCGGCTCGTCCGGGCGGGTCCGCAGGATGGTGTCGCCGGTCAGCTCGCCGGGATCCTCGACGGCGCCGCCGTCGCTCGGCGTGGTCGCACCCGTCGACTCCACAGCGCCCCCCGACTGTCCCGGTCCTGCCCGCCCCCGGCCGGCCTCGACCCGGTGTCCGTACCGCTCCCACCAGGTCGAGGGATCGGGCTCGGCCCCCCGCCGTACCACCCGGTCACCCTACCCCGACCGGGGTGTCCGGCGTCACCGGCAGGCACGCACCGTGACCATTGCGCGGGGCGGTGTCGCTCAGTCGATGAGGTCCATGCCGGTGCCCGTCCGGCCCGGCGGGACGGGACTGCCGGGGCCGCGCCACAGCGTGCTGCGCCCCCGGCTGACCGTGCGCAGCGCCTTGGTCAGCGTGTCCTCGAACTCGGCCAGCTTGGTGTCGACGTAGCCGTCGCACTCCCGGCGCAGCCGGTCGGCCTCGGTGTCGGCGATGTCCACGATGCGCGCGGCCTCCGCGTGCGCGGCCCGGACCACCTCGGCCTGCGCGACCAGCCGGGCCTGCTCGGCCTGCCCGTCGGCGACGTACCGATCGTGCGCGGCCCGCCCGGCCTCGGCCAGCCGCTCGGCCTCGGCCTTGGCCCGGTCGGTCAGCTCGGTGTACTGGCGGCGGCCGTCGGCGATGGCCCGCTCGGCCTCGTTGCGGGCCTGGGCGCGCTGCTGCTCGGCCTCCTCGCGGGCCTCGTCCAGCGTGCGCCGCGCTTCCTCGCGGGCCTCGGCGAGCATCCGGTCGGCGTCGGCGCGGGCGCTGGCGCGGGTCTGCTCGGCCTCCTGGGCGGCGTCGTCGACCAGCTCGTCGCGCCGGTCCAGCACGTCCTGGGCGTCGTCGAGCTCGCCGGGCAGGGCCTCGCGGACGTCATCGAGCAGTTCCAGCACGTCCCCGCGGGGGACCACGCAGTTCGACGTCATCGGGACGCCCCGAGCCTCCTCGACGACAGTCACCAGCGCGTCGAGCGACTCGAAGACCCGGTACACGCGCGCATTCTCGCACCGGACCGGAACGGCGTGCCGGACTGCACCCGCACAGCGTGTCCCCGGCGGTGCGCGGAGCGGGTCAGCCGCGCTCGCGGATCCGGTCCAGCAGCAGGCGGTGCACGCTGTCGGGCAGCAGGTGCCCGATGTCGCCGCCGTAGGTGGCGACCTCCTTGACCAGCGAGCTGGACACGAAGCTGTACTCCGGGCTGGTGGACATGAACAGCGTGTCCACCCCGGACAGCCGCTGGTTCATCTGGGCCATCTGCAGCTCGTAGTCGAAGTCGGTGACCGCGCGCAGGCCCTTGACGATGGCCCGGATGTCGTGCTCGCGGCAGTAGTCGACGAGCAGCCCGTGGAACGACCCGATGGTGACGTTCGGGTAGGGCTTGAGGACGTCGGTGAGCATGTCCATCCGCTCGTCCACGGTGAACAGGCTCTTCTTGCTCTTGTTCACCAGCACCGCGACGACCACCTCGTCGAACAGCGCCGACGCCCGGCCGACCACGTCGAGGTGGCCGTTGGTCGGGGGGTCGAAGGAGCCGGGACACACGGCGCGCCTCATGGATGCCGACGGTAACAGCCGCGACCGGCCCGGCCGTGTGATCTCGACCGGCCACGGCTGGCCGACCTGGCCCGCGCCATCCACGTCCCCCCGACTCGGCACCCCGACCCCGATGTCAGGAAAGCCACTTTCAGGACCGAATCCGTCCTGAAAGTGGCTTTCCTGCCAGCACGGGGCGGGGATCAGGCCGGGGTCAGGTGGAGCGGGCGACGTGCAGGACGGTGTCGCCGTAGCGGCGCTCGCGGACCGGGTGCAGGGGTTCGGGCCAGGGGAAGGCGCCGGCCCGGGCGGCGCGCTCGACGACCACGACGGCGTCCCCGGCGAGCCAGCCGTTCCGGCCTGCGGCCGCCAGCCACCCGGCCACCTCGGCGGCGGGCAGGTCGTAGGGCGGGTCGACGAGCACGACGTCGTAGGCGCGGTCCGCCGGGGCGCCCAGCACCGTCGCGGCCGGGGCCGCCCGCACGACCGCGCCGGGCAGCCCGAGGTCGGCGACGTTGCGGCGCAGCACGGCCGCCGCACGCCGGTCGGACTCGACGAGCAGGGCGTGCTCGGCGCCCCGCGACAGCGCCTCCAGGCCCAGCGCGCCGGAGCCGGCGCACAGGTCCAGGACGGCGGTCCCGGTGAGGCCGGGGTCGGCGTCCAGGGCGGAGAACAGCGCCTCCCGGACCCGGTCGGAGGTGGGCCGGGTGCCCTTCGGCGGCACCGACAGCCGGCGGCCGCGGGCCGTGCCGGCCACGATGCGGGTCACGGTGCGCCCGCCGCCGGTCCGACCGGGCTCACCGGATCTCGACGAGCAGGTCCCCGCCCTCGACCTGCTGCACCCGCCCGATGGCCAGCCGGGCGACCGTGCCGCCCTGCTGCGCGGTGATCGAGGCCTCCATCTTCATCGCCTCGATGGTGGCCACGGTCTGCCCGGCATCGACCGTCGCGCCCTCCTCGACCTGCAGGGTGACCACCCCGGCGAACGGCGCCGCGACGTGGCCGGGGTCGGACCGGTCGGCCTTCTCCGCGGCCTTGACGTCGGTGGCCACCGACCGGTCGCGCACCGACACCGGTCGCAGCTGGCCGTTCAGCGTGGTCATCACGGTGCGGAAGCCGCGCTCGTCGGGCTCGGAGATGGCCTCCAGCCCGATCAGCAGGGTCACCCCCGGCTCCAGCTCGACGGTGTGCTCGATCTCCGGTTCCAGGCCGTAGAGGAAGTCCTTGGTGGACAGCACCGAGGTGTCGCCGTGGGCCTCGAGGTGGCCGAGGTACTCGGTGGTGGGGCCGGGGAACAGCAGCCGGTTGAGGGTCGCGCGGCGGTCGTCCCGCAGCCCGCGGCGGTCCTCGATCGACAGGTCGGGCTCCTCCTTCTCCGGCGGGCGCCCCTCCAGCGCCCGGGTCCGGAACGGCTCGGGCCAGCCGCCGGGCGGGTCGCCGAGCTCGCCGCGCAGGAACCCGATCACCGAGTCCGGCACGTCGAACTTCCCGGGCTCGGCCTCGAAGTCCGCCGCCGACACCCCCGCGCCCACCAGGTGCAGCGCCAGGTCGCCGACCACCTTCGACGACGGCGTCACCTTCACCAGCCGGCCCAGCATCCGGTCCGCCGCCGCGTACAGGTCCTCGATCAGCTCGAACCGGTCGGCCAGGCCCAGCGCGATGGCCTGCTGGCGCAGGTTGGACAGCTGCCCGCCGGGGATCTCGTGGTGGTAGACCCGCCCGGTCGGCGAGGCCAGCCCGGACTCGAACGGCGCGTAGACCTTGCGCACGGCCTCCCAGTACGGCTCCAGGTCGCCGACGGCCTGCAGGCTCAGCCCGGTGGCCCGGTCGGTGTGGTCGGTGGCGGCGACCAGCGCCGACAGCGAGGGCTGGCTGGTGGTGCCGGCCATGCTGGCCACCGCGCCGTCGACGGCGTCCACCCCGGCGTCGATGGCCGCGATCAGGGTGGCGAGCTGGCCACCGGCGGTGTCGTGGGTGTGCAGGTGCACCGGCAGGTCGAAGCGCTCGCGCAGGGCGGTGACCAGGGTGCGGGCCGCCGGCGGGCGGAGCAGCCCGGCCATGTCCTTGATCGCCAGGACGTGCGCGCCGGCATCGACGATCTGCTCGGCCAGCCGCAGGTAGTAGTCCAGCGTGTAGAGCTGCTCGGCCGGGTCGGACAGGTCGCCGGTGTAGCACAGCGCCACCTCGGCCACCGCGGTCCCGGTGCCGCGCACGGCGTCGATCGCCGGGCGCATCTGGGCGACGTCGTTGAGCGCGTCGAAGATCCGGAAGATGTCCATCCCGGTGGCCGCGGCCTCGGTGACGAAGGCGTCGGTGACCTCGGTCGGGTAGGGCGTGTAGCCGACGGTGTTGCGCCCGCGCAGCAGCATCTGGGTGCAGATGTTCGGCACCGCCCCGCTCAGCGCGGCCAGCCGGTCCCACGGGTCCTCGGCCAGGAACCGCAGCGCCACGTCGTAGGTGGCCCCGCCCCAGCACTCCAGGCTGAGCAGCTGGGGCACCGACCGCGCGACGTGCGGGGCCACGGCCAGCATGTCCCGGGTGCGGACCCGGGTGGCCAGCAGCGACTGGTGGGCGTCGCGGAAGGTGGTGTCGGTGACCGCGACCGCGCGCTGCTCGCGCAACCGGGCCGCGAACCGCTCCGGGCCCAGCTCGCGCAGCAGCTGCCGGGACCCGTCCGGGACCGCCGCGGACAGGTCCACCCGGGGCAGCTTGTCCACCGGCTCGACGGCGGCGGGCCGGTCGCCGTTGGGCTTGTTGACCGTGACCTCGCCCAGGTAGCTCAGGATCCGGGTGCCGCGGTCGGCCGGCTGGCGGGCGCGCAGCAGCGCGGGCCGGTCGTCGATGAAGGCGGTGGTCACCCGGCCGGCCTGGAAGTCGGGGTCGTCGAGCACCGCGGCCAGGAAGGGCAGGTTCGACGAGACGCCCCGGATCCGGAACTCGGCGATGGCGCGCCGGGCCCGCCGGACCGCGTTCGGGAAGTCGTGGCCGTAGCAGGTGAGCTTGACCAGCATCGAGTCGAAGTGGGCGCTGACCTCGGCGCCGACGTGGGTGGTCCCGCCGTCCAGGCGCACCCCGGGGCCGCCGGGCGAGCGGTAGGCCGAGATCGTGCCGGTGTCCGGGCGGAAGCCGTTGGAGGGGTCCTCGGTGGTCACCCGGCACTGCAGCGCGGCGCCGTTGAGCTGCACGTCGGACTGGTCCAGCCGCAGCTCCGGCAGGCTCATCCCGGCGGCGATCCGCAGCTGGGCGATAACCAGGTCGCGGTCGGTGACCTGCTCGGTGACGGTGTGCTCGACCTGGATGCGCGGGTTCATCTCGATGAACACGTGGTTGCCGCGCTCGTCGAGCAGGAACTCGACGGTGCCGGCGTTGACGTAGCCGATGGCCCGGGCGAAGGCGACGGCGTCCGCGCAGATCCGCTCGCGCAGCTCGGGGTCGAGGCCCGGCGCGGGCGCGATCTCGATGACCTTCTGGTGGCGGCGCTGGACCGAGCAGTCCCGCTCGAAGAGGTGCACGACGTCGCCGGTGGCGTCGGCGAGGATCTGCACCTCGATGTGCCGGGGACGCAGGACGGCCTGCTCGAG
>JASLAP010000073.1 GCA_030147065.1 Pseudonocardia sp.
GGCCAGAGCCGCGCCGATGAGCCCGGCCGCGACGGCAACCGGGTCGTTCCACGGGGTCAGCACCACGGCCACCCCGCGCGGCTCGGGGACCATCAGGTCGGTCGCGTCCCACGACCCGTGCAGCGTGCGGCCGCGGTGCACCGGCCCCAGCTCGGCGTACTGGACCAGGGTGCCGGCGCCGGCCTCGACGCCGCCGCGGGCGTCGTCGCGCAGCTTGCCGGTCTCCCGCTCGTTCAGCTCGGCCAGCTCGTCGGCGGCGGCCCGGACGTCCGCCGCGGCGGCGCGCAATGCCGCGGCACGCTCGGCGGCGGGAGTGCGGGCCCAACCGGCAGCCGCCTCCCGGGCGGCGCGGACGGCCTCGTCGCACCGCTGGTCGGAGGCGACCGGGATGCGCGCCACCACCTCGTCGGTGCGCGGGTCGAGAACGGTCAGCTCACGGTTCTCGGTCAGGGTCACCTCACCTGGTACCCGGGCGTCGTGCGCGAAAACCAGTGCCGGAACACTGTTTTCCACGCACGACCCTCACCGGGCCGGGTTGGACGGCGGGGGCACCACCGGGCCGATGTCGCCGTCCGGGGCGGTGTCCAGGTCGACGATGACCGGGGCGTGGTCGCTGGGGCCCTTGCCCTTGCGGGCCTTGCGGTCGATCCACGCCGCGGCCACCCGCCCGGCCGGGTCGGCGCCGGCCAGCACCAGGTCGATGCGCATGCCCTTGTCCTGGTGGAAGCGCCCGGCGCGGTAGTCCCAGTAGCTGAAGACGCGCTCGTCGGGCCACCGGTCGCGGACCACGTCGCGCAGCCCCAGACCGACCAGGTCGGCCAGCGCCCGCCGCTCCGGCGGGGTCACGTGGGTCGACTCGACGAACAGCGCCGGGTCCCAGACGTCGGCGTCGGTCGGGGCGATGTTCATGTCCCCGGCGACGACGGCGGTCTCCGGCTTGCCCACCGACGCGTGCAGGGCGGCCAGCCACTCCAGCTTGTAGCTGTAGTGCGGGTCGTCCGGGGTGCGCCCGTTGGGCACGTACACCGAGGTCACGCGCAGTCCGCCGCAGGTGGCGGTGACCGCGCGGGCCTCGACCGGCGCGTCCGCGTCGGGGAAGCGGGGGGCGCCGGGCAGCGCGCGCTCGACGTCGTCCAGCCCCACCCGCGACAGCAGCGCCACCCCGTTCCACCGGCCCTCGCCAACGTGCGCGACCTGGTAGCCGCGCTCGGCCAGCGGCGCGTCGAACGACTCGGCGAAGGCCTCGTCGGACAGCTTGGTCTCCTGCAGGCAGACCACGTCGGGGTTGCGTTCGTCGAGCCAGGGCAGCAACCGGGGCAGCCTCGACAGGGCGGAGTTCACGTTCCACGTAGCCAGACGCACCCCGGCACGCTACCGTCATCGAATTAGTACAGTCACCGAACAAAGGAGTCGGACGATGCCGCAGCCCACCCGCGAGGACCGGTTCAGCTTCGGCCTGTGGACGGTCGGCTGGCCGGCCCGCGACCCGTTCGGCGAGGCCACCCGCCCGGACCTCGACCCGGTCGAGACCGTGCACAAGCTGGCCGAGCTCGGCGCCTACGGCGTCACGTTCCACGACGACGACCTCATCCCGTTCGGCACCCCGGCCGACGAGCGCGACCGGATCATCGCCCGGTTCAAGACCGCCCTGGACGAGACCGGCCTGGTCGTGCCGATGATGACCACCAACCTGTTCACCCACCCGGTGTTCAAGGACGGCGCGTTCACCAGCAACGACCGCGGCGTGCGCCGCTTCGCCCTGCGCAAGGTGCTGCGCAACCTCGACCTCGCCGCCGAGCTCGGCGCGTCGACCTACGTGTTCTGGGGCGGCCGGGAGGGCGCCGAGGTCGACTCGGCCAAGGACATCCAGGCCGCGCTGGACCGCTACCGCGAGGGCATCGACCTGCTCGCCGCGTACGTCAAGGAGCAGGGCTACGGCATCCGGTTCGCCATCGAGCCCAAGCCGAACGAGCCCCGCGGCGACATCCTGCTGCCCACCCTCGGCCACGCCCTGGCCTTCATCGCCGAGCTGGAGCACGGCGACATCGTCGGCATCAACCCCGAGGTCGGCCACGAGCAGATGGCCGGGCTGAACTACACCGCCGGCATCGCCCAGGCGCTGTGGGCGGGCAAGCTGTTCCACATCGACCTCAACGGCCAGCGCGGCATCAAGTACGACCAGGACCTGGTGTTCGGCCACGGCGACCTGCTCAACGCGTTCTCCACGGTCGACCTGCTCGAGCACGGCGCCCCCGGCGGCGGCCCCGGCTACGACGGCCCGCGGCACTTCGACTACAAGCCGCTGCGCACCGAGGACGTCGAGGGCGTGTGGGTGTCGGCGGCCGCGAACATGCGCACCTACCTGCTGCTCAAGGAGCGGGCCGCGGCGTTCCGGGCCGACCCGGAGGTCGTCGAGGCGATGGCCACCTCCGGTGTCACCGAACTGGCCAAGCCCACCCTCAACGCCGGCGAGACGGTGGCCGACCTGGTGGCCGACCGGTCGGCCTTCGAGGACTTCGACCCCCAGAAGGCCGGTGAGCGCGGCTACGGATTCATCCGGCTCAACCAGCTGGCCCTGGAGCACCTGATGGGCGCCCGGGGATGACGCTGGTCGCCGGGGTCGACTCGTCGACCCAGTCGTGCACGGTGGCCGTCCGGGACGCGGAGACCGGCGCGCCGGTCCGGCACGGCCGCGCCCCGCACCCGGACGGCACCGAGGTCGACCCGGCCGCCTGGTGGGACGCCCTGCAGCGGGCGATCGACGCCGCCGGCGGCCTGGACGGCGTGGCCGCGATCGCGGTTGCCGGGCAGCAGCACGGGATGGTCTGCCTGTCCGCCGACGGCGAGGTCGTCCGGCCTGCCCTGCTGTGGAACGACACCCGGTCCGCGCGGGCGGCCGAGGAGCTGGTCGCCGAGCTGGGCGCGCAGGCCTGGGCGGACGCCACCGGCAGCGTCCCGGTCGCCTCGATCACCGCGACCAAGCTGCGCTGGCTGGCCACC
>JASLAP010000078.1 GCA_030147065.1 Pseudonocardia sp.
CACCGCGAGCAGGTGCCAGACCAGCATCCCGGTGCCCGGCCCCGGGCTGCCCTCGCGCCCGGCGACGTACCAGGCGACCCCCAGCGCGGCGAGCAGCACGACCAGGCCGCCGGCCAGGACCCCGGACAGCCCGCGCAGGGCCCGCCCCGCGGTCACGGCGCGAGCTGCGCCCACGGTGGCGCCTCCGGGGCGGCTGCCCGCCCTTCCGGGCAGTGGCGGCGGACGTCGCAGGACCCGCAGCGCGGGGCCGGCCGGGGCGGGAACAACGCCTCCCGGTCGGCGCCGCCGGCCAGCGCGTCGGACGCGTCGGCCAGCTCGGCGGCGGTGGTCTCGGCCCGGTGCAGGTGCGCGGCCAGGCCGGCCCGGTCGTGCCGCCAGGCGCGCACCTCGCCGGTGGGCAGGTAGTGCAGCTCGACCTGGCGGCAGGGCCGGCGCAGGGTGCGCTCGGTGGCCAGCGCGTAGAGCGCGAGCGCCGGGGAGGTGGCCGCGTCCTGCTCGGTGGGCTCCCGCCGCCCGGTCTTGTAGTCCACCACCACCAGCTCGTCGCCGCGCCGGTCGATCCGGTCGACCCGGCCGCCGGCCACGATCCGCTCGGTGGCCACCGACACCCACTGCTCGCGGCCCACCGGTTCGACGTCCGGGTCCAGGTCGGCGGCGTAGTCGGCGACCCAGCCGCGGGCCCGCTCCCGGTAGCCGGCGGCCTGCTCGGCGTCCCGGAAGCCCTCCGCCGACCAGTGCCGGTCGACCAGCGCCGCGGCGGCGGACCGGGTGCGGCCGGCCGGCGGCAGGTCGAACAGCGCCCGCAGCGCCAGGTGCACGACGGCACCGAGGGTGCTGGCGGCCTGCGCGCCGGCGCGCGGCGGGGGTGGCCGGTCCAGGTAGGTCATCCGGTAGCGGCGCGGGCAGTCGGCCCAGGTGGCCAGCCGGGACGGGGTGACCTTGACCAGGCGGACGGTCTCGAAGTCCAGCCCGAGCTGCGCACCGCCGTCCACCCGGGCCACGCTATCGCGCCGTGGCGACCTCGATGCCCGTGGCCCGGTCGAGCAGCTCCTGCAGCGCGGATTCCGCGGTGCGCTCGGCGGCGATCGGGGTGGTCTTGTTGGTCCCGTGGTAGTCGCTGGAACCGGTGGCGACCAGACCGTGCTCGGCGGCGAGCGCGCGGAGCAGTTCGCGGTCCTCGGGCGCGTGGTCGGGGTGGTCGACCTCGACCCCGGCCAGCCCGGCCGCGGCCAGGTCGGCGAGCACCGACGGCTCGACGACCCGGCCCCGGCCCCGCGCCAGCGGGTGGGCGAACACGGCCACCCCGCCGGCCTCGCGGACCATGGCGATCGCGGTGCGCACCGGGGTGTCGACCTTGGGCACGTAGTACGGGCTGCCGGTGTAGAGCAGGGTGGCGAACGCCTCGTCCACCGAGGCGACGACGCCCGCGGTGACCAGCGCGCGGGCCAGGTGCGGGCGTCCGGCGCTGGTGCCCTCCGGCAGCAGGGACAGCACGGTGTCCGCGTCGACCGGGTAGCCGTCGGCGGCCATCTTCCCGGTCATCGCGCGCAGCCGGCGGGTGCGCTCGACCCGCAACCGGGCCTGCTCGCGGCTGACCGCCTCGTGAGTCGGGTCGAACAGGTAGCCGAGCAGGTGCACCGCCACGTCCGGGTCGTCCCGGCCGGTCGGGCTGACGCAGGAGAACTCGGCGCCGCGGACCAGTCGCATCCCCGGCGGCAGGGCCGCGACCGCCGCCGCCCACCCGCCGGTGGTGTCGTGGTCGGTGATCGCCAGGACGTCGACGCCGGCCGCCGCCGCCGCGGCCACCAGGCCGGCCGGGGTGTCGGTGCCGTCCGAGGCGGTGCAGTGGGTGTGCAGGTCGATCACGGGCGCGGGCACGCGACCGAGGCTAACCCGGCCTTCGGGACCCGGCCGGGGGCGCGCCGGACCGGACGGGCGCGCGCGACCGGGTCAGCGGCGCCAGCGCGGGCGGGCGAGCAGGCCGGTGGCCCTGGTCTTGCCCTTCTCGCCGAACACCAGCTCGGAGAGGGCCTCGTAGACCTCCTCCGGGCGGGGCATGTAGTCGATCTTGTTGAGCGCCTGGATCTGACCCGCCGACTCGACGATCAGCGTGCCGTAGCCGAGCATGCGCCCGCCGACCGTGCGCTGGAAGGTCAGGTCGGTGACCTTGCCCAGCGGCATCATGCCCACGTTGTGCACGATGATCCCCTGGGCCAGCATGACCCGCTTGTCGGTGATCACGATCCGCTCGACCCACCACAGGATGGTCAGCACGGTGAACCGCAGCACCGCCACCAGCGCCAGGTAGAACGTGATGTTGTCGATCAGCACGCTGTCCGGCAGGGAGCGCTCGGCGACCACCAGGACCAGCAGGAACAGGCCGGTCAGGATGAGGTCCTTGAGCATGACCGCCCAGTGCTGGCGCACCCGGATCACCCTGCGCTCGGTCGGCAGCAGGTACTCGTCGATCTCGCGGGGTGCGAGCACGGACTACACCAGCGCGGTGAAGAAGGTGGTGATCGACGTCGCGGCATCGCGCAGGGTGTCGCCGACGTTCTGCACCGAGGTGGCCGCTGCGCCGGGCTGGGTGATCACGAAGAAGATCAGCAACGCTATCGCGAGGAGCCCGACGATCCTCTTCACGCTCACCGATACCACCGTTCTTGATCGTTCCTGAACTGCGGGACAACCAGCCCTCCCAATCTAACCGACGACCCGCGGTGCGCGGTATCCCGCAGCGAGGTCTCGTAGGGTGGCCCGTGATGACGCGCAGTGATGACGCTGTCCGCTGTGTGGGCGGCCTGGCCTACGACGACGCGGGCCGGCTGCTGCTCGTGCGGCGCGCCAACGATCCCGGCCGCGGCCGGTGGTCGGTCCCCGGCGGCCGGGTCGAACCGGGCGAGGACGACGCCGCGGCGCTGGTGCGGGAGATGGCCGAGGAGACCGGCCTGGTGGTCCGGCCCGGACCGCTCGTCGGCCGGGTCCGGCGCGGGCCGTTCGACATCCTCGACTACCGGTGCACGGTGCTCGGCGGCACCCTGCGGGCCGGGGACGACGCGCTGGAGGCGCGCTGGTGCGCGCTCGCCGATCTCGACCGGCTACTCCTCGTGGAGGGTGTCGTCGCGGCGCTCACCGAATGGCGCGCCCTGCCGAAGTGAGCAGGATCACACCGAGCACGATCAGGACACCAGGGTCACGACGCCGGCTCCGGGCGGCCGGGCTGCTCGCCGCCGCGCCGGTCGCCGTAGGCCCGGGTCGGGACCATGACCTTGCGCCGGAACGTGCACACCACGGTGCCGTCCTGCTTGTAGCCGCGGGTCTCGACGTAGACCACGCCGCGGTCGTCCTTGGACTTCGACGGCGTCTTGTCCAGCACCTCGGTCTCGCCGTAGATGGTGTCGCCGTGGAAGGTCGGCTTGGTGTGGCGCAGCGACTCAACCTCGAGGTTCGCGATCGCCTTGCCGGACACGTCGGGCACCGACATCCCCAGCAGCAGCGAGTAGACGTAGTTGCCGACCACCACGTTGCGCTTGAAGTCGGTGGTCTCCCCGGCGTAGTGGGCGTCCAGGTGCAGCGGGTGGTGGTTCATCGTGAGCAGGCAGAACAGGTGGTCGTCGTACTCGGTGACCGTCTTGCCGGGCCAG
>JASLAP010000086.1 GCA_030147065.1 Pseudonocardia sp.
CACCGCGAGCAGCGGGCCGGGCAGCCGCGGGACCAGCGCGGCGGTGGCCAGGAGCAGGGCGAGCACGCCCGCGGCGAGCAGCGCCGTCGGCAGGTGCACCGTCCCCAGCTGCCCGGCGAACGACGCCACCTCGGCCGGCACCGAGTCGCCCTCCACCGCGACCCCGGTCAGGTTGCCGAGCTGTCCGACGATCATCACCAGGGCGATCCCGGCCATGTAGCCGACCAGCACCGGCCGGGAGAACAGGTCGGCCAGGAAGCCCAGCCGGGCCAACCGGGCCGCCAGCAGCACTCCGCCGACGAGCAGGGCGAGCAGGGCCGCCAGCGCGGCGTAGCGGCCGGGGTCGCCGGCGGCCAGGGGCGCGACCGCGATCGCGGTCATCACCGCGGTGGTCGACTCCGGCCCGGCCGACAGCTGCCGCGACGACCCGATCAGCGCGTAGGCGCCGAGCGCGGCCACCGCCGCCCACAGCCCGGCCACCGGCGGCAGCCCGGCGACCCCGGCGTAGGCGAGCACCTGGGGCACCAGGTACGCCGCGACGGTGATCCCGGCCAGCGCGTCGCCGCGCAGCGCGGCGCCGTCGCGCTGCCCCGGCCTCGGCAACCCCAGCGCCGACAGCCCCGGTCGCAGCCCGGGCCCGATCAGCGTCCACCGCACCGGGCGATCATGCGTGGACGCCGCCGGGTGCGGCACCGCCGTGGGCGTGCGGGACCGGGGTGCGGGTCAGCCCGGCTGCGGGGTGCGGACCCGGCCGGTCCGCCGGGCCGCGAGGGCCGCGCGGTCGTCGAGCAGCCGGACCCGGGCGAGGCGTTCGACCAGTTCGGGGAGCGCGGGCGGCGGCTCGCCGGTCAGCTCCCGGCGGGCCTCGGCGACGCGGACGCGGATCGTCGAGTCCGGCACGGCGTCGGCGAACTCCACGCCGAGGCGGCTGACCGCCTCCTGGACCGCGACGTCGAAGGGGACGGTGTGCAGGACGGAGTGCACGGGTTGGACCTCCGGGACGGGTGCGCCCAGCCTCACCCGGGCTCGACCGGGCGCACCAGGGTCGAAGGTCCCGGGACCGCGGCGCTCAGCCGCCATGGCGGATCGGGGGCGGTGCGCTCGGCGAGCAGGGCGCGCAGGACGTCGCGGATGGAGACCACGCCCACCACCTGCTCCCCGGACCGCACCACGATGTGGCGGACGCCGGCGTCCAGCATCAGCGCCCCGACCTCGGCGATGCTGTCGCCCGGGTCCGCGTCGACCAGGTCGGTGCTCATGACGTCGGCGGCCCGCACGGCCCAGGGGTCGGCCCCGGCGGCCAGGGCCGCCACGACGTCGCGCTCGGACACCAGCCCGACGATCTCGCCCCGGGTGTGCGCGAGCACCACGCCGACCTCGTCGGCGACCAGTTCCTCGGCCACCGAGCGCAGCGACTGGGCCATGTCCACCTCCGCCCGGACGGTCGCGGTGATGGTCGAGACGGGCGCGCTCGCGGCGGTGGTCGTGGGCACCGGATCTCCTCGGTCGGGGCGCCCCGGCGGCGCCGTCACCACGACCGTGGCACCCGGGTGCCGGCGGGGGGACCGGTCTCCGGTCCCGCCCCGGGGGTGACCTCCGGCCCCCGTCGTCGGGACCCGGCCGCGGGCCGTCCCGGCTCGGGGTCAGCGCCCGGATCCCCACCAGACGGTGACGGCGCGTTCGACGGCTTCGGCCGGCAGCCCGCCGGTCGGCACGGTCGTCGCCGCGGGCCACGGGTCGGCGGCCACGGTCATCGCCGCGGCCACCGGCGCGGTCGCGTCCGAGGCCCCGCCGACCCGGGTCAGGATCCGCTGGCGGGCGGTGCCGGGGTCGGCGTCGCAGCGCAGCTGGACCAGGGTGCTGGAGGTCGCCCCGGCGACCTCGGCGGCCCGGGCGCGGTGCGCCGCCGACGTCCACGAGGCGTCCAGCACGACGGTCTCGCCCCGCCCGAGCAGCTCCGTGGCGCGGTGCAGCAGCTCGGTGTAGACCCGGTCGGTGTGCGCCGGGGTGTAGATGCCCTCGCCGTAGTCCGCGGTCGCCCGCGACTCCGGGTCCCGGCCGGCCTGCTCCTTGCGGATCCGGTCGCTGGACAGCACGGTCGCGCCGAACCGGTCGGCCAGGCCCTGCGCGACGGTCGACTTGCCGGTCCCGGGCAGCCCGCCGACCAGCACCAGCCGGACGTCGGCGGCGCGCAGGTGGTGCAGCGCCAGCTCGGTGAGCGCGATGACCTCCGGCGCGGCGGCCGGGTCGCCCTGGTCGTGGCGCAGCCCGGCCACCTTGGCCCGGACCACGGTCCGGTAGGCCACGTAGTGGTGGTGCAGCACGGGCGGCGCCGGGTCGGCGGAGAACGCGCGGTAGTGCTCCAGGAACCGGGCGGCCAGGTCGGCCCGGCCGAGGTGCTCCAGGTCCATGGCCAGGAACGCGACGTCGTCGAGCACGTCGACGTGGCGCAGCCGGTCGTCGAACTCCAGGCAGTCCAGCACCTGCGGGCCGGCGGGCAGCAGGAACACGTCGTCGGCGATCATGTCGCCGTGCCCGTCCACGATCCGGCCGCGGGCGACCCGGTCGGCCAGCAGCGGGCCGCGCCCGGCCAGGAACCGGCGGGCCAGCTCGCCGACCGCGGCCAGCAGGTCCGGGGTCAGCACGCGCTCGCGGTAGGCGCCCAGCTCGGCGAGGTTGGCCTCCCAGCGCGCCGTGAGCGCCGGCAGCCCGCCGTCGGCGTCGACGTCCGGGAGGCGCTCGGCCCGGGCGTGGAACGCGGCCACCAGCCGGGCCAGGGCGCGCAGCTCGTCGTCGAGGTCGGCGCCGGCCCGGGCCAGCGTGGCCAGCCGGCGGTCCTCGGGCATCCGGCGCATCACCAGGACGTGCTCGGCGGGCTCCCCGGCGGGTGCGGGCCCGCCGTCCGGCACCGGCCCGGTCAGGTGCGCGACGCCCAGGTAGGCGTCGGGGGCCAGCCGGCGGTTGAGCTCCAGTTCGCGGCGCAGCGCGGTGAGGCGGCTGCCCGGCGTGCGGAAGTCCAGGAACGCGGTGCGCACCGGCTTCTTGACCTTGTAGGCGCGGTCGCCGAGCAGCAGCACGAGACCGGTGTGGGTCTCGCGCAGCACGGCCGGCAGCGGGACGGACATGGCCCAGACCGTCGCCCCGCGCGCCGGGCCGGGCTAGGGCCGACCGGGCACGATCGGGCGGACCAGTGGCCCGCGCCGGCGGGACCTGCGACCCGCTGCGCCGTCCGCCCCGGGTCGGTCGGGTCCAACGGCCCGCCCATCCGGGTCGGCGGGCACTGCCCCCGCTCGCCCGGCGGGGGCAGCGTGGAGGCACATCCAGGAGGAGGACAGACCGATGACCGCTCAGTTCGCACCCGGCGCCGGACCCGTGGTGGTCGGGGTCGACGGATCCGACAGCGCGCTCGCCGCCGTGCGGTGGGCGGCGTCCGAGGCGCGGCGCCGCGGCGCGGCCCTGCACCTGGTCACCGCGTTCACCTGGACGACCGACCACGTGGTCGGCCTGCCCGCGCTGGGCGAGGCCTACTACGAGGAGCTGCAGACCCGCTCCCGGCGGCTGCTCGCCGATGCGGTGGCGGTGGCCGAGCGGGTCGAACCGGACCTGGAGGTCTCCCGCGAGGTGCTGACCGGGATGCCGGTCGGGGTGCTGGCCGAGCAGGCCCGCGGCGCGCAGCTGCTGGTGCTCGGCACCCGCGGGCTGGGCGGGCTGGCCGGCCTGCTGGTCGGCTCGGTCGCCGTCGGGCTCGCCGCGCACGCGGCCTGCCCGGTCGTGGTGGTCCGCGGCGAGGCCCGCGAGGGCCGCTCGGACCTGCCGGTCGTGGTCGGCGTGGACGGCTCGCCGACCAGCGAGGCCGCCGTGGGGTTCGCCTTCGACGCCGCCGCGAGCCGCGGGGTGCCGCTGGTGGCCGTGCACACCTGGGCGCAGACCGCCTTCGACGCCGAGGTCGCAGCGATCATCGACTGGGACGCCGTGGCCCGTCAGGAACAGGCGGTGCTGACCGAGCGGCTCGCCGGCTGGGCGCAGAAGTACCCCGACGTCGAGGTGCGCCCGGTCGTGACCCGGGACGGCGCCGCGCACGCCCTGGTCGAGCAGTCGAGCGCCGCGCAGCTGGTCGTGGTGGGGTCGCGCGGCCGGGGCAACGCCGCCGGCCTGCTGCTCGGCTCGGTCAGCCACGGCGTGCTCCACCGCAGCCACTGCCCGGTCGCCGTGGTCCGCCCGGAGACCGCCGCGGGGCGGTGAGGCCCGGCCGTCCTCACCCCGGCAGCTCGATGCGGTAGGAGAAGTCGCCACCGGCCGGGCAGACGACGTCGAACCGGTCGGTGAGCACCCGGTGCAGGCGCAGGAGGGCCGGCCCACTTGTGGCCATCGTGTCGTCGCTGAACACGCAGCCGAGGCCGGGGGTGAGGGTCACGGTGGCCTCGCCGAGCGACACCGTCGCGACCTCGGCGCTCACCCGCCGCTCGAGCTGGGTGCCGTGGATCATCGCCGTCCACAGGTCGACGCAGAACTCGTTGGCGACCAGGTGGCCGGGGCGCACCCCGGTGTAGGCGACGGTCAGCACCCGCCCGTCGAGGGTGAAGACCTTGTCGAACGAGCCGTGCGCGGGGTCGTGCCAGACCACCGGGTTCTCGCCCGACCCCTGCCGGGCGCGCCGGTCGCGTTCCAGCAGCTCGGTCAGCGCCGGCAGGTCCGGCCGCTGCGGGGGCGCCTCGCCGGGCCGGTAGCCGAACCCGGCCCGGCGGCCGCCGTCGCCGCCGATCTCGCCGTCGGCGTAGACGTTGAAGTTGTCCGGGTACCACCACTCCCGGTCCACCGCGTGCCGCGAGTCCCACATCGTGCCCTCGACGGCCCGGCTCTCGCGCACGTCGGTGCCGACGTAGGCGTGGTTGGGGGTGAACACGGTGTTCTGCAGGACCGGGCCATCGCAGATCCGCTCCTTGCGGGGCCCGTCCATGGTCTCGTACTGGTAGCACTTGAAGGTCCCGCTCACGCACAGCGGCTCGCCGTCGACCAGGCAGAACAGGTGGGTGACCCGGCCGCCGTTGCGGTCCAGCACGGCCAGCGCCTGCGGGTTGTAGAGGATCACGTTGGCCAGCGGGTCGTGGTCCCAGTGCACCGGGCTGTCCTGCAGCGGCTTGCCGCGCAGGTGCGGCATCGGGTTGTCCGCGGCGTAGCGCAGGGTCGGCAGGATCTCGGCCACCGGGCCGCTGTCGCAGTACGAGCCGGTGCCGCCGGTCGCGGCCCACTGCGCCCACCCGGTCGCGGCCAGGTAGACGTGGGCGTTGCGGACCTGCAGCGAGGCCGCCACCACGAAGTCCTCCGGTTCCAGGACGGGCCCGGTGTTGGCCTGGTCGTGCTCCAGCGGCTGCTTGTTCCACGGCAGTTCGTGGGTGGAGCAGGCGAAGCTCATCTGCGCCAGCTCGTGGAGCCGGGTGTGGTCGCGGTAGGGCCGCGGCCAGTCCAGGATCGCGAACTCGGCCTCGTGCGAGACCTCCTCCAGGGTCTGGCCCAGCCACGTGGCCCGGTAGTCCTTCCACCGGTCGTACCAGGCGTCGAAGTGCACCCGCTGGCCCGCGGCGTCCACGGTGTCCAGCCCGCCCGGGTCCACCGAGGGGTCGATGGCCAGCCGCAGCCCGAACGCGCCGACGCACGGGATCGGCGGGCGGCCGTCGGCCGGCGGGACCGGGGAGCCGGCCAGGTCGCGCGAGGTGACCACGCGGATCCAGGGGTGCGCGGCGATCCAGTCGAGCGAGGCGTTCCACATGTCGTTGAACCGCATGTCCGTGCCGGGGTAGGTGCCGTCGAACCAGCCGTTGCCCGAGGCCTTGTCCGCGTCGTCGCCGTAGACCAGCAGGTTGCCCTCGCGCAGCGACGTGGTGGCGAACCCGATCATCTTCCGGCGCAGCTGCAGCGGCAGCTTGCCCCGGTGGTACTCGTCCTCGCGGTGGCCGAACAGGCCGTCGCGCAGGTCGCGCTGGATCAGCAGCAGGTGGCGCCCGGAGTCGCTGTCCTGCCACAGGTACTGGTGGTCGACGAACCGGCCGTGGTGCACCCGCCCCGGCTCCGGGGCCACCGAGCCCGGCCGCAGGTGCCCGGGCGCGAGCAGGGTGGTCTCGGCGTCGAGCACCAGGTAGCGCATCCCGGTGTCGTGCAGCGGCCCGTTGTCGGTCTCGGCGCGGTAGAACCGCGAGTCCGGGAAGAACACCTGGTTGGCCGCGCCCAGGTGGTTGCGCATCATCCGCACGCCCAGCTCGATGACGTAGCGGTTGGTCGCGGGCTGGTAGTACGTCGGCCGGTGACCGGCGAAGCCGACCACGGTGGGGTCCACCAGCCCCTCCGCGACCGCGCGCCGCAGGTAGGCCAGGTCCTCGGGCGCGTCGTGGGCGAGCATCGCGAGCAGGCCGGCGTTGAAGGTCCACAGGTGCGGCACGCGGGTCCGCTCGTGCGCGGCGAGGGTGAGGGCGTAGCCGTCGCCGATCCCGTTCTCCGGGGACAGCGGGCGGCTGGACCGCACCCCGCACTCGTCGCGCATGGTGAGCGCCAGGTAGGTGCGCGGACCGTCCTGGTAGTCGGTGAACGGCGACTCCAGCAGGTCGTTGAGCGCCTGGATGGCGAAGTGGACGAGCATCAGGTTCGCCGAGCCGACGAAGTTCGGTGCCCGGTGCGCCCGGGCCACGTCCGGGATGCGCTCGTCGTGGTGGCCGGCGGCGGCGTCCATCGTGGTGATCGTGAGCGGGCCCATCGGCCCGTCCGCCGGTGTCGAGACGAGCACGTGGTCGTTGTCCCGGTCGATCAGCGCGACCGGCCGGCGCACCCGGGCGGGGTCGGCGAAGTGCCAGCGCTGCTCGCCGATGGCCACGCACAGCGCGGGCAGGTGCTGGTCGATGTCGGCCACGTCGATCCGCACGTGGTGCAGGCCGTCGGCCTCCTGGTGGTAGGCGATCCAGGAGTACTCCCCGGCCAGGTCGGGCGGCGTGTGGGTGGCGATGATGTCGTCGAAGGACCACCGCGGGCTGCTGGCGTACAGCAGCCAGGACAGCTCGTCGGGGTCGCCGTCGTCGGGGTCGACCACGAGGTCGTAGTGGACCGCCGCGCCGGCCGGCACCGCGTCCAGCCGGGCCTCGAAGAACCGGCTGCCGCCGCGGACCAGCTCGTCCCACATCCCCAGGTACGGCCGCAGTTCCGGGGCCCGGGCCCGGCCCCGCTGCCCGGTGTTGACCCCCTCCAGCCAGGCCGGGGTGATCTCCCGGAGCTCGCCGTCCGCGGACGGCGCCGCGGACAGGGTGACCCGGCGCCCGCCCCAGCACGCGACCAGCCGGGGACGCACCCCCGCGGCGCCGGCCCGCGGGACCCGGAAGGGCAGGTGGACGGTGACGGTGGACGGCCCCGGGTGCCCCCCGGCCCCGGCCCCGTCGGCGGCCGGGCACACCCTGGGCAGGGTGTGCCGGTCGTTGTGCTGGTAACCCGTCATGCGTACCTCCCGCGCCCGCGGCCGACGGCGTCCTCGCCGGACCACTGCCGACCAGACGGGCCCGCGCCCGGCGGGGATACCGGGATCACCCGCTCGGCGCACAGCGCGGCCGACTGCGGCTAAGATGACCGACCCGCGGCGGTCCTCCGGCCGCCGCTCGGGGGGCACCGCGACCCGGGACGACCGACGGGACGACCCGTCGGCGCCGGCCGCGCGACACCGTCGGCGGGGAGGTGTGCGATGGCGGACGACCGTGCCGGCGTCGACCTCCGCGTCCTCGGTGCCGTCGAGGCCTCGGCCGGGGGGCGCGCGCTGGCGCTGGGCGGCCCGCGGCAGCAGGCCGTGCTGGCCAGGGTGCTGGTCGGCGGCGGGACCGCGGTCCCGGCCGACCGGATCGTCACCGACGTGTGGGGCGGGCGGGCGGCGAGCTCGACCATCGCCTCGGTGCACGCCTACGTGTCCCGGTTGCGGCGCGTGCTCGGTGAGCGGGCCATCGTCCGCCGCAGCGGCGGCTACCTGGTCGATCGGACGGTGCTGTCGGTCGACGCGGACCGGTTCGCCGAGGAGGTGGCCCGGGGCCGGCAGGCCCTCACCCGCGGCGACGACGAGCGGGCGGCGGAGCTGCTCGGCGCGGCGCTGGGCCGCTGGCTCGGCCCGAGCGCCTACGGCGACCTGGGCGCCCTGCCGTTCCTGGTGGGGGAGGCGACCCGGCTGGAGGACCTGCGGGTGCTCGCGGCCGAGGCGCTCGCCGACGCGTGCCTGCGGCTGGGCCGCGCCGGTGAGGTGGTCGCCGAGCTGGAGGCGCTGGCCGGGCGCGACCCGCTGCGCGAGCCGCTGGTCGCCCGGCTGGTGCAGGCGTTGGCGGCCACCGGGCGGCAGGCCGACGCGCTGGCGGTGTACGACCGCTGCCGGCGGTCGCTGGCCGACCACCTCGGGGTCGACCCCGGCCCGGCGCTGCGCGAGGTGCACGCGGCGGTGCTGGGCCGGTCGGCGGCCCCCACCGGGCCGGCGGCCGCCGCCTCGGCGGTCCGGCTGCCACCGCGCAACCGGTCGTTCGTCGGCCGCGACGAGCTGCTCGACCGGGTGGGCCGAGCCCTGGACGCCGACCACCACCAGCCGCGCGCCGTCGCGCTGTGCGGGCTGGCCGGGGTCGGCAAGACCGAGACCGCCGCCGAGCTGGTGCACCGCAGGCGCCGGCCGGGGCGGGTGGTGTGGTGGATCGCCGCGGCCGACCCGGCGAGCACCGCGGCCGGCCTGGCCGACCTGGCCGGCGCGCTCGGGGTCGACCGCCGCGGGCGCGACCAGGACGGCTGGACACCGCTGTGGGACGCGCTCGACCGCAGTCCCGGGTGGACGTTGGTGTTCGACAACGCCGACGATCCCGAGCTGGTGAAGCCGCTGCTGCCGGTGGCCCGGCACGGCGACATCGTGATCACCTCGCGCAACCCGGCGTGGCGCGAGCTGGCCCGCCCCATCCCGGTGCCGCCGCTGACCCGGGCCGAGGCCACCGCCTACGTCGGGCAGCGCACCGGCGACGACGACGCCGGCGGCGCGGCGACCCTGTCGGAGCTGCTCGGCGACCTGCCGCTGGCGCTGGGCCAGGCGTGCGCGTTCATCGAGCAGTCCGGCATGACGGTGCGCGACTACGTCGGGCTCTTCCGCCGCCACCGGGCCGGCCTGCTGCTGCGCACCGACACCGGCGGCCACACCGTGGCCACGACCTGGGGGCTCGCGTTCGACCGGCTGCGGGCCCGGTCCCCGCGGGCCGCCGAGGTGCTGGAGACGATCGCGTTCCTGTGCGCCGACGCGATCCCGGTGGACCTGCTGGCCCCGCTCGTCGGCGACGAGCTCGAGCTGCAGGACGTGCTCGCCGAGCTGCTGCGGCTGTCGCTGGTCGACCGCAAGGGCGCCACGCTGCGGGTGCACCGCTTGGTGCAGGACGTGGCCCGGGCCCGCCTCGACGACGTGAAGGCCCGCCGGCGCCTCGCCCGGGCGACCACGGTCACGGTCGCCCACGGGAACCGCGACGGCGCCGTGGCGACCCACCTGACCACCCTCGCCGCGCACGCCGAAGCACTCGGGGTGCTGCCCGCGGAGCTGGTCCCGGCGCTGGCCGGGGTGGCGCGGGAGCATGCCGGGCGGGCCCTCTACCCGGCCGCCGAGCAGGTCCTGCGGCAGGCGCTGCGGTTGCTGGAGGGCGCCGGCCCGACCGATCCGGCGGTGCTCGGCGGTCTGGTCTGCCAGCTGGGCGAGGTGCTCGACGCGGCCGGACGGCTGGCCGAGGCGCTGCAGCTGCACCACCGCGCCGTGGCCATCCTGCGGACCGTCGCCGAGCCGGCCGGGCTGCTGCTCGCGCACGCCTACAACCGGCTCGGCCACGTGCTCAACTGCGCCGACCGCGCCGCCGAGGCGATCCCGGCGCACGAGCGCGCGGTGGCCGCCCTGCGCGCGGCGGACCGCCCCGACCTGCTGGCCCCGGTGCTGGTCGACTTCGGGTTCACGCTGTGGGCCGCGCGCCGCCTCGACGACGCGGGGCGGACCCTGCAGGCCGGCCGGGACCTCCTGCAACGGCAGGGCCGGGGCGGCACCCGGGAGTGGGCGCACGCCACCGAGGGGCTCGGCATGGTCGCCCAGGACGGCGGTGACGCCGCGACCGCGGTCACGCTGCAGCGCACCGCGATCGAGGTCTTCACCCGGGTGTGCGGGCCCGACCACCCGGACACCGCGCAGGCCCACGACAAGCTCGGCTACGCCCTGCGCCTCACCGGCGACGCCGCCGGGGCGGTGGTGGCCCACCGGCGGGCGGTGCGCTCGCTGGAGCGGGTCTTCGGCGCCGGGGACCCCCGGGTCGGCATGGCCCTGACGAACCTGGGCCTGGCCCTGGCCGACGCCGGCGCCGCGCAGGACGCGGTCAGCGCCCAGACCCGGGCCCACACGATCTTCCACGCGGCGCTGGGCCGCGAGCACGGCAGCACCGTGCTCGCCGGCCGCCGGCTGGCCGTGGCGCTGGCGGCCTCGGGTCGCCGGGAGGCGGCCCGCGAGCTGCTCGCGGACGTCCTCGACGCCGCACTGGCCCGGGCCGGTGACGACGCCGCCGAGCTCGCCCGGATCGAGGCGGACGCCGCCCTGGTCTCCGGTGGGGCGCTCGTCGGCGGGGTGGTCGGCGGTGGGGCGCTGCCGGCCGGGCGCGCCCCGGGCTGAGCCCTGCAAGGTCCGTGCAAGGTCGCACGACCAGGGTGGCCCCCACGTCCCGTTCCGAACCTGGGAGTGGCCATGCCCGGTGCCGTCGCGACCCTCGACCCCGACCTCCGCCCCGGAGCCGCCGCCGGTGCCGATGCCGATGCCGATTCCGTCGGCCTGCGGTCCACCACCGAGCTCGTGGAGGCCGCGCGGGCGCACGACGTCGCCGCCTGGCGCGAGCTGGTCCGCCGCTACGACGGGTGCGTGCGCCGGGCCGTGGCCGGCCACCGCATGCGCCCGGCCGACGCCGCCGACGCGGTCCAGAACACCTGGCTGCGCGCCGTGGAGCGGCTGCACACCGTGCACGACCCGGAGCGGTTCGGCGGCTGGCTGCGGACCACCGCCCGGCGGGAGTGCCTGGACCTGCTGCGGCGGCTCAGCCGCGAGGGACCGGGGGAGATCGACATGGAGGAGGTGCCGGGCGCCGGCCCGGGTCCGGAGGGTGCCGTGCTGGACGGCGAGGCGCACGACGTCCTCGCCGCGGCGGTCGACCGGCTGCCCCACCGCCGCCGCCGGCTGATCCGCGCGCTGTTCTACCGGCCCGAGTACCCCTACGCCCGGATGGCGCGGGAGTTCGGGGTGCCGATCGGCAGCATCGGCCCGACCCGGCGCCGGGCGCTGGAGACGCTGCGCTCGGAGCTGGACCGGATCGGCTACCTCGACGGCCGCGCCCCGGTCTGAGCACGGTCCGACCGGTTCCCGGCGCCGGTACTGGCAGGGTGGGGGCGATCATCCCCGCGCGGCAGGAGGACGTCATGGCACCGGTGCGCTTCGGCCTGGTCGGCTACGGCTACGGCGGCCGGTACTTCCACGCCCCGCTGCTGGCCGCGGCCCCGGAGTGCGAGCTGGTCGCGGTCGTGACCTCGTCCGCGCAGCGGCAGGCGCTGGTGGCCCGGGAGCTGCCGGGCACCGCGACGGTCGCCGCGCTGGAGGAGCTGGTCGCGGCGGGCGCGGAGGCGGTCGCGATCTCGACCCCGGCCGACACCCACACCCCGCTCGCCGAGCAGGCGCTGGGGCTCGGGCTGGCGGTGGTCTGCGACAAGCCGTTCGCGCTGGACGCCGCGGCCGCGCGCGGCACCGTCGAGCTGGCCGGGCGGCTCGGGCTCGCGCTGAGCCCGTACCAGAACCGCCGGTGGGACTCGGAGTTCCGGACCGTCCGGCGGCTGGTCGAACAGGGGGTGCTGGGCGAGGTGACCCGGTTCGAGTCGCGGTTCGAGCGGTTCGCCCCGCAGGCCGGGCCGCCGGCGTCGGGCGGGGGCACGCTGCTCGACTTCGGCAGCCACCTGGTCGACCAGGCCCTGGTGCTGCTCGGGCCGGCGGTCGCGGTCTACGCCGAGTCCCGGCGCCGCGAGAGCGGCCTCGACGACGACGTCTTCCTCGCCCTGACCCACCGCAGCGGGGCCCGGTCGCACCTGTGGGGCAGCTGGAGCCAGGCCGCCCCCGGCCCGCGCTACCGGGTCACCGGCACCGCGGGCAGCTGCGTCGTCGTCGACGGCGACAGCCAGGAGGACGTCCTGGTGGCCGGGCGGACCCCGGCGACCGAGGGGGACGCCTGGGGCACCGAGCCGCCGGGCTTCCGCGCCCGGCTGCACCGCGGCGGCGGCGAGGAGGAGCCGGTCCGCCCGGAGCGGGGCCGGTGGGACACCTTCTACCCGGCCTTCGCCGCCGCGGTCCGCGGGACCGGCCCGGTCCCGGTCGAGGCGTCCGACGCCGTCGCCACCGCCACCGTGCTCGACGCGGCCCGCACCAGCGCGGCGACCGGCACCGTCGTCGAGCTGCCGGGCTGATCCGGCTGGTCCGACGGGTCCGGGCGCGCCGCGCCGGGCCCGCCGACCGGCTCACGGCCGGGCTTCGTAGACCAGGTTGAACGGGGTCTCCGCGGCGCGCCGGAACCGGCTGAACCCGGCGTCGGTCACCACCCGCCGGATGGCCTCCTCCCCGGCCTGCGCGCCGAGCGACTCCCGGCCGCCCTGGGACAGCGCGTTCGGCACGCACAGGTACGTCGAGAAGCTGTAGTACATCCGGCCGACCGGGTTGAGGTTGTCCTCCAGCCGGTCCCCGGCGAAGGGTTCCACGATCAGCCAGGTGCCGTCCTCGGCGAGCGCCTCGCGGACGTGCCGGGCGGCGGCGCCGGGGTCGCCCATGTCGTGCAGGGCGTCGAACGTGGTGACCAGGTCGTAGCCGGTGCCGGGGAAGTCGTGCGCCGAGGCCACCTCGAACGAGGTGGTGTCGCGGACCCCGGCCTCGGCGGCCCGCTTGCGGGCCAGGTCGATCGAGGCCGCGTGGTAGTCCGAGCCGACGAACGTCGAGCGCGGGTAGGCCTGGGCCATCAGCGTCGTCGACGCGCCCAGCCCGCAGCCGATGTCGGCGACCCGGGCCCCGGCCTCCAGCTTGGCCGCCACACCGTCCAGCGCCGGGATCCAGCTGGGCACCAGGTTGGCCAGGTAACCGGGCCGGAAGAACATCTCGGTGCCCGCCGGCACGTCGTCGTGGTGCTCGTGCCAGCCCATCCCGGCCCCGGTGCGGAACGCGTCGGTGATCTGCGACTCGGCCCGCAGCGTGCCCAGGGCCAGCACGAACGCCCCCGGGACGTACAGCGGGCCGTCCGGGTCGGCCAGCGCGAAGGCCTGCTCCTCGGTGAGCGAGAACGTGGCGGTGGCCGGGTCGTAGTCGACGTAGCCGCCGGCGGCCTGCGCGTTGAGCCACTCCCGGACGTAGCGCACCGCCGTGCCGGTGCGCTCGGCCAGCTCCTGCGGGGTCGCCGGCCCGGTGGCCAGCGCCCGGTAGAGGCCCAGCCGGTGCCCGACGACGATCCCGCCGGCGGCGATGGTCGCGCCCAGGTCGCCGACGAAGCGGCCCAGGAAGGCGTTCATCCGGTCTTGGTCGACTGCCATGTCTGCTCCTCGTTCGGGCGGATCGGGGTTCGATCCGGCTGCGGAGCAGCCTCGGGAGGGCGCGTCGGGGGACCGTCAACCGAGCGTCAACGGGTGCCGGGCGGCGTATCAGCGGGCCCCGGACCGGCATCGTTCCGGCGTGCTGCGGGTGCGGCTCCTCGGCGAGGTCGGGGTCGAACGCGACGGCTCGGCGGTGGCGCTGTCACCGCTGAACCGGCGGCTGCTGGCGTTCCTCGCCGTGCGACCGGGCCCGCACGAGCGCGACGCGCTGGCCGCCCGCTTCTGGCCGGGTCTGCCCGCCGCCAACGCCCGCGCGAACCTGCGCACCGCGGTGTGGGCGCTGCGCCAGGCGCTGGGCCCGGAGGCGGTGCTCACGACCCGCGGCACGGCCGGGCTGAGCGCGCAGCACGTCCGGCTCGACGTCGACGACCTGCTGGCCCGCGGCGCGGCCGGCGACCCGGCCGCGGTCGCGGCGCTGGGGGCGGTCGAGCCGTGCGCCGGCATCGACGCGGACTGGGCCGAGCAGGCCAGGGCCGAGCACCGCGGGCGCCGGCTGGCGCTGCTGGAGGGCCTGGCCCGCGCCGCGCGCGAC
>JASLAP010000157.1 GCA_030147065.1 Pseudonocardia sp.
CGTGGCGATCACGGGGCCTGCCGCCGGATCGGGGACCGGCTACTGTCGCGCGCGTGGAGGTCCGACGGTCCGGCGACGCGACCATGCGGGCGGGGCTGCTGAGCGCCCCGGAGACCTGGACCCTGGTCGACACCCCTGCCCCCGACCCCGACGGGCTGCCCGAGGGCGAGGTGCTGGTGCGGGTGCTGGCCGGCGGGATCTGCGGCAGCGACCTGCCGGCCTTCCGCGGCACCGGCCCGTTGCCGCCCGGCGCGGCCGCGGTGGCCGGCACGCCGCTGCACGAGATCGTCGGCGAGGTGCTCGCCTCCCGCGACCCCCGGGTGCGCCCGGGCAGCCGGGTGGTCGGGTGGGCGGCCCGGTTCGACGGGCTCGCCGAGCTGGTCGTCACCCCCGGGGCCGGTCTGCACGAGTACGACCCCGCGCTGGATCCGGCCACCGCGGTGCTGCTGCAGCCGCTGGCCTGCGTGCTCGACGCCCTCGACTACGTCCCCGACGTGCGCGGCGCCCGTGTCGCGGTGATCGGGCAGGGCCCGACCGGGTTGCTGTTCAGCCACGTGCTCAAGGCCCGCGGCGCCGCCCACGTGACCGGCGTCGACCTGGTCGACCGCGGTGACCTCGCCGCCCGATACGGGGTGGACGAGCCGGTGCGGGGCAACGCGACGGCGTGGGCGGCCGGGCTCGGGCCGGACCGGCCGGCGGTGGTCGTGGAGGCGGTCGGGCACCAGGTGGGTACCCTGGTCGCCGCGGTGGACGCGGTCGCGGTCGGCGGGCACGTGCACGCCTTCGGCATCCCGGACGACCCGGTCTACCCGTTCCCGATGGCGCTGTTCCTGCGCAAGTGCGCGACGCTCAGCGCGGCGCACACCCTCGAACGCAGCGGTGCCCTCGCCGCGGCCGGGGCCTACCTGGCCGAGCACCCGGAGCTGGCCGGGCACTACGTCACCCACGTGTTCGGCGTGGAGCAGGCCCAGCGGGCGTTCGAGGTGGCCGCGCGGCCGGTGCCGGGGCGGGTCAAGGTCGTGATCGACATGGGGATCGACATGGGGATCGACGGGGAGTGACGGAGCAGACGTGGACCTGGGACTGACCGGCCGCACGGCCGTGGTGTGCGCCTCCACCCGCGGCCTGGGCCGGGCCTGCGCCGTCGAGCTGGCCCGGGCCGGCGCCACGGTGGTGGTCAACGGGCGGGACCAGGCGGCGGCCGACCGGGCGGCGGCCGAGATCGGGGCGCAGACCGGCGCCCGGGTGCTCGCCGTCGCCGGCGACCTGGACGACCCGCAGTGCCAGGACCGGCTGCTCGGCGCGGTGCCCGAGGTCGACATCCTGGTCAACAACAACGGCGGGCCGCCGCTGCGCGACTTCCGCGACGTCGACCCCGAGGCCCTGCTCGCCGGGGTCACCGCGAACATGGCCACCCCGATCCGGCTGGTGCAGGGGGTCGTGGACGGGATGGTGGCCCGCCGGTTCGGCCGGATCGTCAACATCACCTCCGGCTCGGTGAAGATGCCGCTGGCCGGGCTGGACCTGTCCAGCGGGGCCCGGGCCGGGCTGACCGGGTTCCTGGCCGGGGTGGCCCGGTCGGTCGCGCACGCCAACGTGACGATCAACTTCCTGCTGCCGGGCGCGTTCGAGACCGACCGGCTGCGCTCGAACCAGGCCGCCGGCGCCGAGCGGCAGGGCGTGCCGGTGGCCGAGGTCGCCGAGCGGGCCCGCGCCGCCATCCCGGCCCGCCGGTTCGGCGACCCGGCCGAGTTCGGTGCGGCCTGCGCGTTCCTCTGCTCGGCGCAGGCCGGGTTCATCACCGGCCAGTCCCTGCTGATCGACGGCGGGAGCTACCCCGGCGTCCTCTGATCGGGCCGGATCAGGGTCGGGGCGCGAGTTCGGCGTGCCGCCGGGCGAGGTAGCGGTGCTCCACCGGGTTCGTGGTGAGCGCCAGCGCGTGGTCGTAGGCCGCGGCGGCCTCCGCGGCGCGGCCGAGCCGGGCGAGGACGTCGGCCCGCGCGGCCGGCAGGTAGGGGTAGCCGACGAGGGCGGTCGCCAGGTCGTCGATCTCGCGCAGCACGGCGGTCAGGTCGGCGCCGGGCAGCCGGCTGCGCGCGGCCGCCCGGTTGAGCGCGACGACGGGTGAGGGCCAGGTCCGCATCAGCGCGTCGTAGGTCGTGACGACCTGCGCCCAGTCGGTCGCGGCCCACGTCGGGGCCACGGCGTGCAGACCGGCCACGGCGGCCTGCAACGCGAACCGCCCGCGGTGGGGGTGCCGCAGCGCCGCGGTGGTGAGGGCGAGCCCGCTCCTGATCAGGCCGCGGTCCCAGCGGGACCGGTCCTGGTCGGGCAGCAGGACCAGGTCCCCGTCGGCGTCGGTGCGGGCCGGACCGCGGGCCTCGGTGAGCAGGACGAGCCCCAACAGCGCCTGCGGCTCGGGCTCGTCGGGCAGCAGCCGGACCAGCATCCGGGCCAGCCCGGTGGCGCGCCCGGTCAGGTCGGTGTTGCGCAGGTCCGTCCGCGTCCCGACGTGCCCGGCCGTGTGGACGAGGTGGACCACGGTGAGCACGGCGTCCAGCCGGGCCGGCAGTTCCTCGTCGGGCGGGACCCGGAACGGGATCCGGGCCGCGGTGATCTTCTGCTTGGCCCGGGTGATCCGCCGGGCGACCCCGGCCTCGCCGGTCAGCAGGGCGGCGGCGATCGCGGCGACGTCCACCCCGCACACCAGGCGCAGGGTCAGCGCGACCTGCGACTCCCGGGCCAGCGCCGGGTGGCAGCAGGTGAAGACGAGCCGCAGCGGGTCGGTCGGCCCCGGCTCGTCCGCCCCCCCGGCCGGGTCGACGAGCAGCGGCAGCTTGCGCCGCAGCGTCGCCTCCCGGCGCAGCCGGTCCAGGGCGATCCGGTGGGCGGTGGTGGTGAGCCAGCCCGCCGGGTTGTCCGGCGGGGCGGCCGGCCAGGTCCGCAGGGCCCGCTCGACGGCCTCCTGCGCGCAGTCCTCGGCCAGGTCCAGGTCGCGGGTCAGCCGGGCCGTGGACGCCACGACCACGGGCCAGGCCCGCCGGAAGACCTCCTCCACCACTGCCGTCACGCGCCGTCGGGGAGCTCCATGACCGGGCGCACCTCGACGTTCCCGGACGGGCACGCCTCGGCCAGGCGCAACGCGACGTCGAGGTCGGGGGCCTCGATGACGTAGAAGCCGCCGAGGGCCTCCTTGGTGTCGGCGAACGGGCCGTCGGTCACCATCGCACCGCTGCCGCCGCGCCGGACGGTGCTCGCGGCCGACGACCGCTCCAACGCCTCACCGCCGAGCACCTCCGCCCCGGCGGCGCGCACGGCGGCCATGAACTCCTCGTGCAGCCGCATCTCGTCGGCCACGCCCTGCTCGTCGGCGGTGTCGTACCAGTCCTCGGAGTCGTACATCAGGAACACGTAGCGCGCCATGGCGCACTCCTTCCGGTGTCATCGGTGCGGTCATCATCATGACGAACGGGATCCACCGGGTCGGACACCTGACCGACGGCAACCGGTCCGGGTCGACGCGGCAGGCGGGCTCCTGCGCCGATCGGCGTATCAATCGCGCGCACCGCCGCTCCTCGGAAGCGAGGACCACACCACCCCGCAACCCGCACCGCCCGAACTCGTGACGAGGGAGACGCCATGTCCCAGGCACCGGAACGGCCCCGCGACCGCACGACACCCCACCGGCGAGCGGGGGCCCCGGACGTGCCCCGGGTGCTGTCCGACCTGCGCCACGGCGGTCACGTGACCGGCGACGACGTCGCCCGGGTCGACCCGGCCCGGCGCAGCGCGACGATGCTGCCGTGGGCCTCGGTGCAGGAGACCTCGACGCCGTTCGGCTACCTGTTCGACGACCTGCGCGGCGTCTACCCGGCCGCGCACCTGCCGGCCGAGCAGTCTGCAGCGGTGGTGGCCTCGCTCAAGGCCCTCGGCACGGCGATGGTCGAGCAGCCCGGCTCGCCCGCCGGGCAGGACTCGCAGCTGCCGCCGATCCTCACCTACTGGGGCCAGTTCGTCGACCACGACCTGACCGCCAACACCGACCGCGACGACGACATCAGCATCACCGACCTGCCGTTCGACCCGGTCCAGCCGGAGAAGGTGGTGCGCGACCTGCGCAACCTGCGCGAGCCGCGGCTGAACCTCGACTCGGTCTACGGCAACGGCCCGGCCCACTCCGGGGATCCCGGCCAGGTCCCCTACACCGGCGACCGGCTCGACATCGGCGCGCTCACCCCGGTGGTGTCCCCGCCCGGGCCGCCCGGCCAGCTCGTGGTGGCCGGCGACGACCTGCCCCGCGACGACGACGGCAAGGCCCGGACCGGCGACGGCCGCAACGACGAGAACCTGGTCGTCGCCCAGCTGCACCTGGCCTTCCTGAAGTTCCACAACAAGGTCCTGGACTGGTTCGCCGACCACCCGGACAGCCACGTCACCGACGGGGGCGGCTTCGACCGGGCGCGGCAGCTGGTGGAGTGGCACTACCAGTGGATCACCGTGCACGACTTCCTGAAGTCGGTCGCCCAACCGCAGGTCGTCGACGGCCTGCTGGACGGCACCATCGAGCCGCGGTTCGGGATCACCGCGGACACCCCGCCGGACCGGGTGTTCATGCCGCTGGAGTTCTCCATCGCCGCGTTCCGCTTCGGGCACAGCATGGTCCGCGCGTCCTACGACTGGAACGTCAACTTCGGCGCCCCCGGCGACGCGCCGGGACGGGCCCCGTCGGCGTCGTTCCAGCTGCTGTTCGCCTTCACCGGCGGCGGCGGGTTCTTCGGCTCGCCGACGTTGCCGGACAACTGGCCGGCCCAGTACGAGCGGCTGACCGGGTTCGAGCCGCGGCCCCCGGACGCGCCGGCCGCGGTGCCCGCCCGGTTCGCCCGCCGGATCGACACCCACCTGGCGCCGGTGCTCAACGACCTGACCAACGAGGCCGTCGCGGAGACCTCGGACCGCATCCGGCGGATCCTGCGCCGGCTGGCGGTGCGCAACCTGCTGCGCGGCTACAAGCTGGCCATGCCCACCGGTCAGGCGGTGGCCCGCTCGCTGGGCGTCCCGCCGCTGACCCGCGACCAGTTGCTGACCTCGGAGCGGGCACCCACCCCGGTGGACGACGCGCTGGTCGACGGCGGGTTCGTGGAGGACACCCCGCTGTGGTTCTACGTGCTGCGCGAGGCCGAGGTCCTCGAGGACGGGCAGCGGCTGGGCCCGGTGGGCAGCCGGATCGTCGCCGAGACGATCATCGGTCAGCTGCGCGCCGACCCCACGTCGTTCCTCAACCAGGGCTGGGACCCGACCCAGGGGGTCACCACCGGCGCGGGCAGCGGCGACGTCGTCGACAGCATCATCGCCTTCCTGCGGTTCGCGGGCGTACACCCCTGATCGGCCGGCGGGCCACCCGCCCGGGTGGCCCGTCAGCCCGACGGGGCGAGGCGGGCGAGGTTGGCCGCGATCTCGGCCGGGGCCCGGGCCCCGACGACGACCGAGGCGACCGCCGGGTGTCCGAGCGGGAACCGCAGGGCCGCGGTGGGCAGGTCGGTGCCGGCCGCCTCGGCCGCGGTGGCCAGCGCCCGCGCCCGGCGCAGCACGTCCGGGGGCGCGGCGGCGTACTGGTAGCTGGCCCCCTCCGCGGGCCACGGCCGGGCCAGCAGCCCGGAGTTGAACGGCGCCGCGGCCAGCACCGCAACCCCCCGCTCGGCGCAGGCGTCCAGCAGCGGCTCGGCGGAGCGGTCCAGCAGCGTCCAGCGCCCGGCCGGCATGACCACGTCCAGGTCGCACTCGTCGAGCATCCGCAGCGGCGCCTGCCACTGGTTCATGCCCACCCCGACCGCACCGACCACGCCCTGCGCGCGCAGCTCCAGCAGGGCGGGCAGGGCGCCCCGCAGGGCCTCGTCGACGTGGTCGTCGGGGTCGTGCACCAGCGCGATGTCGACCCGGTCGAGCCCGAGCCGGGTGAGGCTGACGTCCAGGCCGCGGCGCACCGCGTCGGCGCCGAAGTCGAACCGGCGGCGCAGGTCGTCGGGCACCGCGAACCCGGCCGCCCGGTCGCTCCCGGTCGGCGCCGGGTTGGCCTCCAGGGTGCGCCCGACCTTGGTCGACACCACGAACCCGGCGCGCGGCCGCCCGCGCAGCGCGGCGCCCAGCCGCCGTTCGGACAGCCCCAGCCCGTAGTGCGGCGCGGTGTCGAAGTACCGCACGCCGCCCTTCCAGGCGGTGTCCACGATCGCCCCGGCGTCCTCGTCGGTGATCGCGCCGCCGCCGTTGCCCAGCCCGGCGCCGCCCAGCCCCAGCTCGGTGACCAGCACCCCGGTGCGGCCCAGCGGGCGCAGCGGCAGGGTCACGGGTGCGGGTCGGCGACGATCCGGCGCCCGGCCCGGGCGGGCCGCACGTGCGGGCCGGCCGGCACCCGCCAGTCGCCGGTGGCGCGGTGCGCGGCGATGGCGGCCTCGTCGACCTCGACGCCGATCCCGGGCCGGTCGCCGAGCACGACGGCCCCGCCGCGCACCTCGGCGTCCACGTCCAGGCCCAGCGGGTCGGCCAGGTCCTGCAGCTCGCAGGCGAGGTGGTTGGGCACGGCGGCCGCGGCGTGAGCGAGCGGGTTGGGCGTGGAGCCGACCGGGCTCACCGGCAGCTCGTGGGCGTGGGCCAGCACCGCGACCCGCAGGAAGTGGGTGATCCCCCAGACCGCGCCGGCCTGCACGACGTCCACCCCGCCCGCGGCCAGCAGCGCCCGGTACTGCTCCAGCCCGGTCAGGTTCTCCCCGGTCGCCACCGCGGCCCGCACGCCGCGGCTGACCGCGGCCAGCCCGTCGGCGTCCCAGCGGCGCACCGGCTCCTCGATCCAGGTCAGGTCCAGGCTGCGCTCCAGCTCGGCGACGTGGCGCACGGCCTGCTTGCGCGACCAGGCCTCGTTGGCGTCGAGCATCAGCGCCGGGCGGCGCCCGTCGGCCGCCTCGGCCAGCACGTCGCGGACCAGCGTCAGGCGGTGCCGGTCGCGCTCGACGTCCAGCCCGCCCTTCAGCTTGGCCGCGGTGAACCCGCGCCCGGCGTAGCGCTTGTACAGGGTGGTGAGCTCCTCGTCGGTGAGGCCGATGTCCAGCCCGGAGGCGTAGGCCGGGACCCGGCCGGTCCGGGCGCCGAGGGTGCGCCACAGCGGTTCGCCCGCCGCCTTGGCCTTGATGTCCCACAGCGCGGTGTCCAGCGCGCCGATGGTGCCGAACACCCCGCCGGCGTGGCCGGTCTTGAACACCCGGTCGAGCATCCGGTCGTAGAGCGCGGTGACCGCGCGCGGGTCCTCGCCCTCGATCGCGCCGAACACCCGCTCCAGCTCGGGGTGCGGGCCGACGCCGACCCCGGTGATCCCGGCGTCGGTCTCGACCAGCACCAGCGGCACCTCGGTCACCCCCTCGGCGATCACGCCGTTGGCGTCGCCGACCGGGCGGCCCCAGTCGTGCACGGTGGCCAGCGTCCGGTACCCGGTGATGCGCACCTGCTATCCCTTCGTCGAGCCGGCGGTGACGCCCTGGGTGATCTGGCGCTGGAACACCAGGTAGACCAGCAGCAGCGGGACGGCCGCGATGAGCACGCCGGCCGCGAACGTCGGGATGTCGGCGGAGTACTGCCCGCGCAGCGCGGTGATGCCGACCATCAGCGTGCGGTGGTCGGAGGACTGCATGACCAGCAGCGCGACCAGCACGTCGTTCCAGCAGTAGAGCGCGTTGAGGATGCCGACGCTGAGCAGCGCGGGCCGGCCCAGCGGCAGCATGATCCGCCGGTAGACCCCGAACGTGGTGTTGCCGTCCACCCGCGCGGCCTCCACGATCTCGCGCGGGATGCCGGCGTAGTAGCTGGTCATCAGGAAGATCGTGAACGGCAGGAACTGGCTGACGTAGGCCAGCACCAGCCCCGGGTAGGTGTCGAGCAGCCCGGTGTCGGCGAGCACCCGGAAGAACGGCACCATGATCACCTGGAACGGCACCAGCAGGGCGCCAAGGCAGGCGACGAACAGCAGCCGGCTGCCGCGGAAGCTCAGGTGGCTGAAGGCGAACCCGGCCATCGACCCGATGACCACCAGCAGCGCGACCGCAGCCACGGTGACCACCACCGAGTTGACGAAGTAGCGGTCCAGCCCGGACCGGGTCCAGGCGGTGACGAAGTTGTCCCAGCCGATCCCGTCCGCCAGCGAGAACCGGTCCAGCACGTACTCGCGGCGGGACTTGAACGCCACGTTGGCGGTGAACAGCACCGGGTAGATCGTGGCCAGCGCGAGCAGCGCCATCGGCACCGCGATCAGCCACCGGCCGAACCGCTCGGCGGTCGAGGTGGGCCGCATCAGACCTCCTTGGTCGCGCGCCGCAGCAGCCGGATCTGCACCGTGCCGATCACGATCATCAGCCCGAACAGCACCATCGACGCCGCCGAGGCCAGCGCCGGCCGGTTCAGCTGGCCCTGGGTGATCCAGATGTAGAGCTCGGGCAGGTAGGTCGAGGAGCCGGGCCCGCCGCCGGTGGTCACGTAGAGCAGGCCGAACATCGCCGTCAACATCCCGATCATGGTGGTGACCACGACGAACTGGATGGTCCGCGACAGACCGGGGATCACGACGTGCCGGACGGTCTGGACCAGGTTCGCCCCGTCCACCCTGGCCGCGTCCAGCAGCGACTGGTCCAGCGTCGCGAAGCCCGCCATGAAGATCACCAGGGCCATCCCGAAGGTGGCCCAGATGTGCACCCCGACCACCGAGACCATGGCGACGCGCGGGTCGCCCAGCCACTCCACCGGGCCGAGCCCGACCAGCCCGAGCAGGCCGTTCACCGGCCCGTCGATGGCCAGCACGATGTTGAAGATCGCCCCGATGATCACCGGCGAGAGCACGACCGGGAAGAAGTAGACGCTGCGGTAGAACCGGTGCCCGGGCACCTGCAGGTACAGGAACGTGGCCAGCAGCCCGGGCACCGCGACCGCGACCGGGAGCAGCAGGAGCAGCAGCCCGACGTTGCCCATCGCCGAGCGGAACACCGGGTCGCCGGCGATCTCGACGTAGTTGTCGAACCCGACGAACTCCCCGTTCAGCTCGCCGTCGCCGGTGAACGAGAAGTTCGCGCCCAGCACCAGCGGGTAGAACCGGAACACCGCCAGCACCAGCACCGCCGGCAGCACCAGCAGGTACGGCCAGGCCCGGTCGGGCACCTCCCACCCGCGCCGGCCGGTGCGGTGCGCAGGCGGCCGGGCACCCGGGCCCGCGGACCGGGCCGGGGCCCGGTCCGCGGCGCGGGCGGCGACCTCGGTCACGCCTGCTCCGAGGCGGCGAGCTGGGCGACCGCGTCGTCGACGGTGACCGACCCGGACAGCAGCTCCTGGGACAGCCGGCCCATCAGCTCCTGGGTGCCCGCCGGCAGCGCCACGTGCAGCGCGGGGCGTCCGGTGTCCAGGTCGGCGACCAGCTCGCCGACCACCGGGCCGGAGTCGGAGGTGTCGATGGTCGGGTCGGCGGGCAGCGCGCCGGCGTCGGTGTAGAACGAGCGCAGGGCGTCGGTCTCGGTCATCGCCAGGACCAGATCGGCCGCCAGCTGCGGGTCCGCCGTCCACTTCGTGACGCCGTAGCCGATGCCGCCGTCATAGGCCAGCGCGCCGGTGGTGCCGTCGGTGATGGTCGGCCCGACGGTGACGCCGAGGTCGTCGCCGAGGAACTCGCCCAGGTCCTTCCAGTTGCCCACGTCCGAGATCAGCCCGATGACGTGCGCGGCCCGGCCGCCGGAGAACACCGCGAAGGCGTCGTTGAACAGCGCGGTGGAGTTGACGCCCTCGTTGTTGTATCCGGCGTCGTTGAACTGCTTCCACAGCTCGAAGATCTTCTTCACGTTCGGCGACGACCAGTCGCGCTCGCCGGCCAGCCAGGCGTCGTACTCGGCCGGGGTGAGGATGCCCGGCCCGAAGGCGGACATGAAGAACTGGATGCCGATGCCCTCCTTGTTGCCCACCGCGAAGCAGGTGGCCTCGGTGCGCTGCTCGACCGCCGCGCAGGTCGACTCCAGCTCGGCGTAGGTCGACGGCCGCCGCTCCGGGTCCAGCCCGGCCTGCCGGTAGAGCTCCTTGTTGTAGTAGATCGGCATGCCCTGCAGGGTCACCGGCGCGGCCAGCGTGGTGTCGCCGGCACGGAAGGCCTCCCAGCCGGTCAGCCGCTGCTCGGTGTCGCCCAGGTACTCGTCGAGCGGGAGCAGGGCGTCGGCCCGGTCGCGGATCTGGCCGCCGCCGTTGAACAGCACCACGTCCGGGCCCTGGCCGGCCTCGATGGCCGTGCCCAGCAGCGTGTAGTACTGGTCGAAGGGCTGCGCGACGAACTCCACCTCGACGTCGGGGTGCGCGGCGGCGAAGGACTCGCGGACCGCGTCGAAGTACCCGGCGGTGGCGGCGTCGCCGGACTTCCAGTCCCACACGACGAGTTTCTGCTCGCCGCCGCCGGCCGCCGGGGCCGAGCCGGTGCCCGCGGCGCCGCCGCATGCGGTCAGGGTCACGGCGGCGACCAGCCCGAGGGCGGTTCCGAGTGCTCGCTTCATCGCGGTGCCTCTCATGGCGCTGCCTCTCATTGCGCTGCCTCCCACGGGACGACAGGCCGGGGCGCGCGGGGCCGCTGCGCCCGGGTGGGACGGGGTTGCGGGGCCGGATGCTCCCGCGAGGTCGCCGAAAGGTAATTCGTATGACGACTGATGTCAACGCCCGCGGTCGGGTACTGTTCGGCTGCCGAGAGGGCTGCCGAGAGGAAGGAGGGTGCCGACGATGACAGCTGCCCCCGTCGACGGTGCCGCCGCCGACCCGACCCGCCCGGGCTGGACCCGGCGCCCCGTCGGGCTCTCCCGGGCCGTGGCCACCGAGCTGGTGCAGCGGATCGTGACCGGCGCCTACCCGCCCGGCAGCCCGCTGCCCACCGAGCCGGTGCTGTGCGAGACCTTCTCGGTCAGCCGCACGGTGGTCCGCGAGTCGGTGAAGATGCTGCAGGAGAAGGGCCTGGTCCGGGTGCGCCAGGGCTCCGGGACGGTGATCGCCGACCCGGACCTGTGGAACCTGCTCGACGAGCAGGTGCTCGCGGCCAGCATCGGCTCCGAGCGCGACCCCGGCATCCTCGACGATCTGGTGGTAACCCGCCGGCTGCTCGAGGCCGACATGGCCTTCGTGGCGGCCCGCAGCATCGGCGACGACGACCTGGCCCGGCTGCGCGAGCTGGTCGACCTGATGGACGCCCTGGTCGCGGACTGGCCCCGGTACATGCCGCGGGACAAGGAGTTCCACGACGTGATCATGCGGGCGTCGGGCAACCGGATCGCCCGCGGCGTGGTGCGCTCGCTGGAGTCGCAGGCCGCCGACACCGCCCGCTACATCGGCCAGCCCGACGCGACCGGCTGCACCGCGTCCAACCTCGGCCACCGCGAGATCTACGCGTGCATCGCCGCCGGCGACGCCGCGGGGGCGGCCGCAGCCATGGACCGCCACATCACCGAGGCCTGGCTGACCCGGCGCACCGACGGCCGCGGCGCCGACCGCCTCGACCGCACCCCCTGATGACCCACCCGCCCGCACACCCCGCCCGCAAACGAGGAGACCGGATGAGATTCGCCCGCATCGGCGCGGCCGACGCCGAGGTACCCGCCGTCTCGGTGGACGGCCACCGCTGGCTGGACCTGCGCCCGGTGGCCCCCGACGTCACCGGGGAGCTGCTCACCGCGACCGGGCTCGACACCTCGACGCTGCCCGAGCTGCCGGTCGGCCCGGACGCCCGGTTCGGGCCGCCGCTGGGCCGGATCGGCAAGATCGTCTGCATCGGCCTGAACTACCGCGACCACGCCGCCGAGACCGGCGCCGACGCGCCCCCCGAACCGGTGCTGTTCCTGAAGGCGCCCGACACCGTGGTCGGCCCGGACGACACCGTGCTGGTCCCGCGCGGGTCGACCAAGACCGACTACGAGGTCGAGCTGGCGGTGGTGATCGGCCGGACCACCCGCTACCTCGACTCCCCCGCCGACGCCGCCGGGGTGATCGCCGGCTACGCGATCAGCCACGACGTCTCCGAGCGCGAGTTCCAGATCGAGCGCGGCGGGCAGTGGGACAAGGGCAAGAACTGCGAGACGTTCAACCCGTTCGGCCCGTGGATCACCACCGCCGACGAGGTCCCCGACCCGCAGGCGCTCGGCCTGCGGCTGCGGGTCAACGGCGAGCTGCGCCAGGACGGCCACACCCAGGACATGATCTTCCCGGTGGCGCACCTGGTGTGGTACCTGAGCCGGTTCATGACGCTCTACCCCGGCGACATCGTCAACACCGGCACCCCCGCCGGGGTGGCGATGGGCAAGCCCGACCCCAAGCCGTACCTGCGCGCCGGGGACGTGGTGGAGCTGGAGATCGACGGTCTGGGCCGGCAGCGGCAGCGCCTCGGGGCCGCGTGATGGGCGCGCTGGACGGGATCCGCGCGCTGGTCACCGGGGGCGCGTCGGGGATCGGCGCGCGCATCGCCGAGACGTTCCGGGCCGAGGGTGCCGCGGTGGCCGTGCTGGACCGCGACGAGCCCGCCGAGCTCGCCGACGGCATCGTCGCGGTCACCGCCGACATCGCCGACGACGCGGCCGTGCGGGCCGCGGTCGAGCGGGCCGTGGCCGAGCTCGGCGGGCTGGACGTGCTGGTCAACAACGCCGGGATCGGCGCGCAGGGCACCGTGGAGAGCGCGACCGACGACGACTGGGCGCGGGTGCTCGACGTCAACGTGGTCGGCACCGCCCGGGTCAGCCGGGCTGCCTGGCCGCACCTGCGGGCGTCCTCGCGGGCCGCGGTGGTGAACACCGCCTCGATCGCGGCCGTCGCCGGGCTGCCCGAGCGGGCCGTGTACTCCGCGTCCAAGGGCGCGGTGCTCGCGCTGACCCGGGCGATGGCCGCCGACGGGATGCCCGACGGCATCCGGGTCAACGCGGTCAACCCGGGTACCGCGGACACCCCCTGGATCGGCCGGCTGCTCGACAGCGCGCCGGACCCGGCCGCGGAGCGGGCTGCGCTGGAGGCCCGCCAGCCGCACGGCCGGCTGGTCTCCGCCGACGAGGTCGCCCAGGCCGTGCTCTACCTGGCCTCCCCGCTGGCCGGCTCCACCACCGGCACCACCCTGGCCGTCGACGGGGGCATGGACGGCCTGCGCCTGCGTCCCCGCACGCGGTGACCCGTCGGGTCGACGCGCACCTGCACGTGTGGGACCTCGACGTGCGGGCGCAGCCGTGGACCGACGCGTTCCCGGTGCTGCAGCGGTCGTACCCGTTCGCGGAGGTGGCCCCGCAGCTCGCGGCGGCCGGGGTGGACGCGGCGGTGCTGGTGCAGACCGTCGCCGACCCGGACGAGACCGTCGAGCTGCTGGCGCTGGCCGCGGTCGAGCCGCTGGTCGGCGGCGTGGTGGGCTGGGCGGACCTGACCGACCCGGCGCTCCCCGACCGGCTGGCCGCGCTGCCGCACCGGGAGCGGCTGGTCGGGGCGCGCCACCAGCTGCAGGTCGAGCCGGACCCGGACTGGCTGGCCCGCCCCGACGTCCGGCGCGGACTCGGCACCCTCGCCGACGCCGGACTGGTGTGGGACCTGGTGGTCTCGCCCCACCAGCTCCCGCTGGTGGTCCGGACCGCCCGGGCGGTGCCCGAGCTGCGCTTCGTGCTCGACCACGGCGGCAACCCCCCGCTGCCGGTGGACACCGCCGACGGCGAGGCCTGGCGGCGGGACACCGCAGCCCTGGCCGACTGCCCGAACGTCGCGGTGAAGGTCTCCGGGCTGGCGCACCGCCCGGCCGAGCACCTGCCCCCGGCCGTGGACCACCTGCTGGCGGTGTTCGGGCCGGACCGCGCGCTGGCCGGGTCGGACTGGCCGGTCTGCCGGCTCGGCGAGGAGTACGCCGCCACCGCCGCCCGCACCGAGGAGCTGCTCGCCGGGCTGACTCCCGCCGAGCGGGCCCGGGTCCTGGGCGGCACCGCCGTCGAGTGGTACCACCTCCGTTGAGCCGCACGCGGCCGGATCAGCCGACCGGCCCGCCGTCGCCGCGATGTGGCGCCACCCCGTCGGGTGAACCCCCGCCGCAGCGACGTGTGCTCAGCGCGCGCTGCGACGGCTCGGGTCAGCGGCGGGCTGCGCCCGGGGCCTACTCGTCGTCTGCCCGGTCTGCCCGGACGGCGAGCTGCCGGCGCAGGTCCTTCATGTCCCACCGCAGCGCTCCGCCGGGCAGCACGGCGGCCGGCACGACCTTGCCCTCCGCGGCCCATCGGGACAGCGACCGCGACGAGGTGCCGATGATCTTCGCTGCCTGGGCGGTCGTCAGCAGTCGCCGCTCCTCGGGCGGAACGTCATCACCGGTCACACGATCAAGTTAAGTCGCAGATCAGCGCAGCGAAACGCCATGACACGCCAGTGTCGAGAAGTCACACGAAAATGCCCACTCGAACCCACAGCCCCACCGACCGGCTCCCCGGCGACGGCACCGACCGCGACGCGCTGGACGCGCTGCTCGCCGAGATCGTCCCGACCCGGGCGGCCGGCCCGGCGGCGGACATGTTCCGGGCCGTGGCGCGCGAGCTCTCCAGGAACACCACGGCCTGGTCGACGATCCTCGACCAGCACCTCCCGTCCGCCGACGGCCGCTACTGCACGCACCGGCAGTGCCGGCTGGGCGGCTACGGATCCCTGGTGATCCCGCACCGTGCGCCACG
>JASLAP010000138.1 GCA_030147065.1 Pseudonocardia sp.
CACGTCGATGACGACCCGGTCGCCGTCCTCGATCAGCCCGATCACCCCGCCGGCGGCGGCCTCGGGGGAGATGTGCCCGACCGAGATCCCGCTGGACCCGCCGGAGAACCGGCCGTCGGTGATCAGCGCGCACACCTTGCCGAGCCCGGCGCCCTTGAGGAACGCGGTGGGGTGCAGCATCTCCTGCATCCCCGGCCCGCCCGACGGCCCCTCGTACCGCACGACGAGCACGTCACCCGGCTGGATCTGCTTGGTCAGGATGACCGAGACGGCCTCCTCCTGGCTCTCCACCACCCGGGCCGGGCCGCGGTGGTCGGCGGCGTAGCCGAGGTACTGGACGTGCGCCTGCAGCGTCCCCCAGGCCGTCGCGAGGGGGGCCGGGTCGGGGTGGCCGGGCGGCGGCGGCGCGCCCTGGGCGGCGAGCACGGCCAGGTCCAGGGCGGCCGGGGCGACCCGGGCGTTGCCCCAGTCGATCAGCACCGTGCCGTCCGGGCCGGCCAGCAGGTTGCCGCGGTGCGGGTCGCCGTGGCACAGCGTCCGCGGCAGGACGTCCAGGGCCGCGGCGATCCGGGCGTCGGTCCGCCACCGGGCGAGCGCGTCGGCGGTGGCCGCGAACCGGGCGTCGCCGGTGCGGGCCAGCCCGCCGCGCACCGCGACCAGGGTCCACTCGCACAGCCGGGCCCACCAGCGCGCGTCCACGACGGGCACCCCGGGCGGGCACCGGTCCCACCAGTGCGCGTGCACCCGCCCCAGCACGTCGAACACCTCGGGCGCGACCGGGACGCCGTCGGCGGGCGGGCTGCCGGCGTAGAACGGCAGCACGATCCAGTCGGGGCCGGCGAACAGCAGCCGCGGTGCGGCCACCCCGGGCACCTCGGACAGCGCGCGCATGGCCGCGATCTCGACCGGCCCCGCCCGCTTCACCACCACGGCCAGCCGCAGGCCGCCGGCGTCCAGGTCGACCCGCCGGACGGCGTCGGAGACGTACCCGCCGGCCAGGTCCCGCCACCCGCGCACCGCCACCGGCGCACCCACCCACCGGCGCACGGACGGGAGCCAGGCCTCGTCCGCCGGCAGCCCCGCGGGCGCCGGGGACGCGCTCACCCGCGCAGGACGAGGAGCACCACCAGCGCGGCGCCGATCCCGAGGATCAGGCACAGCCACGCGTAGGGCAGCGGGCGGCGCTGCCAGGTGCGGCCCTTGTCCAGCGCGATCCGGCCGGCCCCGGTGAAGACCAGGGCCGCGGCGCCCCCGCCGAGCAGCAGGTCGACCTCCAGGGCGTCCGGCGCGGCCGCGGCGTAGAGCGGCACCGTCCCCCACTTGACCGTCACCGCGACGATCTTGATCGACAGCAGCGCGGCCGCGGCCAGCGGGGTGAGCAGCCCGAGCGCGACGAACGCCCCGGCCACCAGCTCGACCACGCCGAGCGTCCAGGACAGCGTCCCGGCCTGCTGGACGAACCCGTAGCCCTCCAGGTTCTCCGCGGTGCGCAGGATGCCCTGCCCGCCCCAGAGCCCGAAGACCTTCTGCGCGCCGTGCCCGAGGAACAGCCCGCCGATCAGGAACCGCAGGATCAGCAGGCCGATGTCCGCGCCGACGTTCCAGGCCACCGGCCGCCGCTCCGACCGGGGCGGCCCCAGCGGCGGCTCGGAGCCGCCCAGCGACCCGATGTCGAACGGGCGGGTCTGGTCGGTGCTCATGGTTTTCGACGATAGCCCCGACCGGCGCCGACGGTCCCGCGCCGAGTCGAATCAGTAACCGTTCTCGACCAGGTTGGGGGGTTGTCCCCCGCGGACCACGGCGGCCAGCTGGTCGGCCACCACCCGGTAGGCCCGGGTGAGCGCCAGCGGGACGCTGCCGCCGACGTGCGGGGTGAGCAGCAGCCCGGGCGCCGTCCACAGCGGGTGCCCCGGCGGCAGCGGCTCCGGGTCGGTGACGTCGACCGCGGCCCGCAGCCGGCCGCCGACCAGCTCGGCGGTGAGCGCGTCGGTGTCCGCGACCGGGCCGCGGGCGGCGTTGACCAGCACCGCGCCGTCCGGCATGGCGGCCAGGAACCGGGTGTCGACCAGGCCACGGGTGTCGTCGGTCAGCGGGACGATCACCACGCACGCGTCGAAGCGGGGCAGCAGGTCGTGGACCTCGTCGATGCCGTGCACGCCGTCGCGGGCGCGGCGGGCGACCAGCGTCGTCCCCACCTCGAACGGGGCCAGCCGGCGGACCGTGTGCTCGGCGACGTCACCGGCCCCGACGATCAGCACCTGCTTGCCGGCCAGCTCCTCGGTCTGGTGGTAGTCCCAGCGGCCCTCGTCCTGGGCGCGGCCGAACCGCGGCAGGTGCCGGTAGACCGCCAGCAGCGCGGTCACGATCCACTCCGCGGTGGCCCCGCCGTGCGCCCCGCGGCAGTCCGACAGGGCGACGCCGTCGGGCAGCCGGCCGATCCAGCTCTCCGCGCCCGCGGTGAGCAGCTGCACCAGGCGCAGCGCGGGCAGCTTCCCGACCATCGACACCGCCTCGCCGGTGGCCAGGAACGGCGGGACCAGGACCTGCGCGGCGTCGGCGCCCGCGGGCAGCTCGCCGGCCGGGTCGTAGCGCAGCGGCGTGACGCCCTCGACCTCGGCGAGCGCGGCCACGCCCTGCTCGTGCGGGACCAGGACCGGGATGTCGACCATGGCCGCGACCGTACTCACCTGCCGCTCACCCGGCCGCGCCTAATCTGGCCGGGTGGCAGGACGGGGTCGGCGCGCGGTGGCCGCGGCCGTACTGGGCGTGCTGGCCCTGCTGACGGCCGGCTGCGCCGAGTTCCCCGACTCCGGACCGCGGGAGTGGCGGGACAAGCTGGAGGGCACCGGCGAGCTCGGCGGCCCGCCGCTGGTGCCCACTCCCCCGCCGCCGACCCCGCAGCAGCCGGGCGGGTCGCCCGGGGAGAACGGCACCCCGCGGCCGCCGACCGGGTGCGTGGACCCCGACCCGCAGGTCGTGGCGACCTGCCTGGAGCCGGTCGGCGCGGTCGCGGTGCTGCCCGACAGCGTCTCCGCGCTGGTCGCCGAGCGCACGACCGGGCGGGTGCTGCGGGTGCAGCGCGGGACGGACCCGCAACTGGTCGCGACGGTGCCGACGGACGCCTCCGGCGGGGGCGGTCTGACCGGGCTGGTGCTGTCCCCGTCCTACATCGAGGACCAGCTCGTCTACGCCTACGTCTCGACCCCGACCGACAACCGGGTGGTGCGGATCGCGGCCGGCGAACCGCCCAAGCCGGTGCTGGTCGGGATCCCGCGCGGGGCGAGCAACAACGGCGGCACGCTCGGGGTGGACGTCGACGGCTCGCTGCTGGTCGCGACCGGCGACGCCGGCCAGCCCGCCGCCGCCGGGTCCCTGGCCGGCAAGGTGCTGCGGATCGACACCCTCGGCCGCCCCGCCCGCGGCAACCCCGACCCGGCCTCCCCGGTGCTCAGCTCCGGCCTGCGCGCGCCCGGCGGGATCTGCACCGACCCCATCACCACGATGACCTGGGTGACCGACCGCACCCCGACCCAGGACGTCCTGCACCTGCTGGTCCCCGGCCCGCTGCCGCCGCCGGCCTGGACCTGGCCGGAGCGGCCCGGGGTCGCCGGGTGCATGGCCCAGCCCGGGCTGGTGACGATCGCGCAGAGCGACTCGCGCTCGCTGTTCGTGCTGCGCCCCGGCGACAACGGCACCTTCACCGGCGCGCCCGAGACGATCCTCAAGGACACCTACGGCCGGCTGACCGCCGCCGCCCTCGCCCCCGACGGCCTGCTCTGGCTGGGCACCGCCAACAAGACCGGCGGCACCCCCGTCCCCGCCGACGACCGCGTCATCCGCATCCAACCCCCCGCCGCCGGCGGCGAGAGCCGGGCGTAGCTCGTGCGCGGAAGTTCACGCTCGGGCGTGAACTTCCGCGCACGAGCCGTTAGGCGCGTTCGAGGATGAGTTCGCGGACGCGCTTGGCGTCGGCCTTGCCGCCGGTCGACCTCATGACCGCGCCGACGATGGCGCCGGCGGCGGCGACCTTGCCGCCGCGGATCTTCTCGGCGATGTCGGGCTGGGCGGCCAGCGCCTCGTCGACCGCGGTGACCAGGGCGCCCTCGTCGGACACCACGGCCAGGCCGCGGGCGGCGACGACGTCGTCCGGGGAGCCCTCGCCGGCCAGCACGCCGTCGACCACCTGGCGGGCCAGCTTGTTGTTCAGCGCGCCGGTCGACACCAGCTCGATCACCCGGGCCACCTGGGCCGGGGTGATCGGCAGGGCGGACAGCTCGACGCCGCGGGTGTTGGCCTGCTGGGCCAGGTAGGCCACCCACCAGCCGCGGGCCTCGCCGGCCGGGGCGCCGGCCGCGACGGTGGACTCGACCAGTTCCAGGGCGCCGGCGTTGATCAGGTCGCGCAGCTCCTCGGCGGACAGCCCCCACTCGGCGGTGATCCGGCGGCGGCGGTCCCACGGCATCTCGGGCAGCGTCGCGCGCAGCTCCTCGACCCACTCCGCGGACGGCGCGATCGGGGCCAGGTCGGGCTCCGGGAAGTACCGGTAGTCCTCGGAGGTCTCCTTGCGCCGCCCGGCCCGGGTGGTGCCGGTCTGCTCCTCGAAGTGCCGGGTCTCCTGGACGATCTCGCCGCCGGCCAGCAGCACGCCGGCCTGCCGGGACATCTCGTGGCGGACGGCCCGCTCGACCGACCGCAGCGAGTTGACGTTCTTGGTCTCGGTGCGGGTGCCCAGCTCGCCGGACCCCTTCGGGGCCAGCGACAGGTTGACGTCGCAGCGCAGCGAGCCCTGCTCCATCCGCACGTCGGAGACGTCGAGGGCGCGCAGCAGGTCGCGCAGCGCGGCCACGTAGGCGCGCGCCACCTCCGGGGCCCGCGCCCCGGTGCCCGGGATCGTCTTGGTGACGATCTCGATCAGCGGCACGCCGGCCCGGTTGTAGTCCAGCAGCGAGTACTCGGCGCCGTGGATGCGCCCGGTGGCGCCGCCGACGTGCAGCGACTTGCCGGTGTCCTCCTCCATGTGGGCGCGCTCGATCTCCACCCGCACGGTGCTGCCGTCGTCGAGTTCGACGTCGAGCCAGCCGTCCACCGCGATCGGCTCGTCGTACTGGGAGGTCTGGAAGTTCTTCGGCATGTCCGGGTAGAAGTAGTTCTTCCGGGCGAACCGGCCCCACGGGGCGATGGTGCAGTTCAGCGCCAGGCCGATCCGGATCGCCGACTCCACCGCGACCCGGTTGACCACCGGCAGCGCG
>JASLAP010000208.1 GCA_030147065.1 Pseudonocardia sp.
GCAGCCGCCGTGCCCGCCACAGCCGTGCCCGCAGCCGCCGTGCCCGCCACAGCCGTGCCCGCAGCCGTGCCCGCCGCTGCGCAGGCTGCCGAGCCGGTCCCCGCGCCGGGTGCGGTGCCCGAGCCGGTCCGCCCGGCGGCCCCCGAACCGGAGCCCCCCGCGGTAGCCGATCCGGTGGCCGACCGGGTGGCCGACCCGGTGGCGGCCCGCCGGCTGGAGCAGCACTTCGTCTACAACTCGCTCAACACCATCGCCGCGCTGATCCGCACCGACCCCGGCCGGGCCCGGGAGCTGCTGTTCGGCTTCGCCGACCTGTCCCGGGCCGCGGACCTGCCCGGCGACGCGACCAGCACGCTGGCCCGCGAGCTGGACGCGGTGCGCGGCTACCTGCAGCTGGAGCAGGCCCGGTTCGGCCGGCGGCTGGTGGTGGAGCTGGCCGTCGAGGCGGCCGCGGACGTGCTGGCCGCGGTCGCGGTGCCGCCGCTGCAGGTGCTCGCCGCCGTCCGCGAGGTGGTCCAGGGCGACATCGAGCCGCGCCGGGAGGGTGGGCTGCTGAGCGTCGCGGTCCGGGCGGGCGGGACCGGGTGCACGGTGACCGTGCAGGGGCCGGCCGGGCGGCCCGCGGTGATCGTCCTGCCGGCGGCCGGGGCGGAACGGCCCGGCTGAACGGAGTTCACCCGCCGGTAACAGCGGTCCGGGCGGGACGGGCGAGGGGCGATGGGTACCGTTCGCCCATGCTCGGCCTTCCCGACGGCACCCGCGTGTGCCTCTTCGACCTCGACGGTGTGCTCACCGACACCGCCAGCGTGCACGCGGCGGCGTGGAAGCAGATGTTCGACGACTACCTGCGCGCCCGCTCGGAGCGGGACGGCACGCCGTTCCGCCCGTTCGACGTCAAGACCGACTACGGCCCCTACGTCGACGGCAAGCCGCGGCTGGCCGGCACCGACTCGTTCCTGCGCTCGCGCGGCATCGAGCTGCCCGAGGGCGAGCCGGGCGACCCGGCCGGCGCCGACACCCTGCACGCGCTGTCCACGATCAAGAACGACCTGGTCCAGGACAAGATCGTCACCCTCGGGGTGACCGTCTACCCGGGCTCGGTGCGCTACCTGGAGGCGGTCAAGCAGGCCGGGCTGCTCGCTGCGGTGGTCTCCTCGTCGGCCAACGCCGAGCAGGTGCTGAAGGTGGCCGGCCTGACCCCGCTGATCGACCACCGGGTCGACGGGGTGACCGCGCGCGAGCGCGGCATCCCGGGCAAGCCCGCCCCGGACACCTTCCTGGCCGCGGCGCAGGACCTCGGGGTCGACCGCTCCGCCGCGGTCGTGTTCGAGGACGCCCTGGCCGGGGTGGCCGCCGGGAAGGCGGGCGGGTTCGGCTACGTGATCGGGGTGGACCGCCTCGGGCACGCGGACGCGCTGCGCGAGCACGGCGCCGACGTCGTTGTGGCCGACCTGGCCGAGCTGCTGGACGGGCCGGCATGAGCCCCGACCCGGGACGCCCGTTCACCGTCGAGCCGTGGGTGGTCCGCGAGCCCTCCCTCGACCTGGACGCGCTCGGCCAGGTCGAGTCGGTGTTCGCGCTGTCCAACGGGCACATCGGGCTGCGCGGCAACCTCGACGAGGGCGAGCCGCACGCCATGCCGGGCACCTACCTCAACTCGTTCTACGAGCGCCGGCCGCTGCCCTACGCCGAGGGCGGCTACGGCTACCCGGAGTCCGGCCAGACCATCATCAACGTGACCAACGGCAAGATCATCCGGCTGCTGGTCGAGGATGAGCCGTTCGACCTGCGCTACGGCTACCTGCGCGGCCACGAGCGGGTGCTGGACATGCAGGCGGGCACGCTCACCCGGACCGTGGAGTGGGAGTCCCCGGCCGGGCGCGCGGTGCGGGTGTGCAGCACCCGGCTGGTCTCGCTGACCCAGCGGGCGATCGCGGCGATCTGCTACGAGGTCGAGGTGCTCGACGCCCCGGCGCTGCTGGTCGTGCAGTCCGAGCTGGTGGCCAACGAGCAGCTGCCCGCGCGCGGCGACGACGACCCGCGGGTGGAGGCGGCGCTGACCGACCCGCTGGTCTCCGAGCAGCACCGCAGCGACGAGGCCGGCGCCACGCTGATCCACCAGACCCGCCGGTCCGGGCTGCGGGTGGCCGCGGCGATGGACCACGAGGTGACCGGCCCGGACGGGTTCAAGGTCACCTCGGAGGCCACCGAGGACATCGGCCGCACCACGGTGATCGCCCGGCTGGCGCCGGGGCAGAAGCTCACCGTCGTCAAGTACGTCGCCTACGGCTGGTCGTCGCGCCGGTCGAACCCCGCGCTGCACGACCAGGTCCGCGCGGCGCTGGCGGCGGCCCGCTACACCGGCTGGCCGGGGCTGCTCGCCGAGCAGCGCCAGTACCTCGACGACTTCTGGGTGTCCGCGGACGTCGAGATCGACGGCGACGCCGAGCTGCAGCAGGCCGTGCGGCTGGCGACCTTCCACGTCCTGCAGGCCGGCGCCCGCGCCGAGCGGCGCGCGATCGGGGCCAAGGGGCTCACCGGCGAGGGCTACGACGGCCACACCTTCTGGGACACCGAGACCTTCTGCATCCCGGTGCTGAGCCACCTCGCCCCGGACGCCGCCGCCGACGCGCTGCGCTGGCGGCAGTCGATCCTGCCGCTGGCCTACCAGCGCGCCGAGCAGCTGGGGCTGCAGGGCGCGGCGTTCCCGTGGCGGACCATCCGCGGTCAGGAGTGCTCGGGGTACTGGCCGGCCGGCACCGCGGCGTTCCACATCAACGCCGACATCGCCGACGCCGTCCGCCGCCACGTCGCGGCCACCGGGGACACCGAGTTCGAGCGCGAGGTCGGCCTGGAGCTGCTGGTCGCCACGGCCCGGCTGTGGCGCTCGCTGGGCCACCACGACACCTCGGGGCACTTCCGCATCGACGGGGTGACCGGCCCGGACGAGTACACCGCGATCGTCGACAACAACGTCTACACCAACCTGATGGCGCAGCAGAACCTGCGCGTCGCCGCGGACACCGCGGCCCGGCACAGCCGCGCGGCCGCCCGGCTCGGGGTCAACGCCGAGGAGATGGCCAGCTGGCGCGACGCGGCCAAGTCGATGCGCATCCCGTTCGACGAGGTGCTCGGCGTGCACCCGCAGTCGGAGGGCTTCACCGACCACCAGGTGTGGGACTTCGAGCGCACCCCGCCGTCGATGTACCCGCTGCTGCTGCACGTGCCCTACTTCGACCTGTACCGCAAGCAGGTGATCAAGCAGGCCGACCTGGTGCTGGCCATGCAGCTGCGCCCGGACGCGTTCACCGCCGAGCAGATGGCCCGCAACTTCGCGTACTACGAGGCGCTGACCGTGCGCGACTCGTCGCTGTCGGCGTGCACCCAGGCGGTGGTCGCGGCCTGGACCGGGCACCTGGACCTGGCCTACGACTACCTGGCCGAGGCCGCCCTGGTGGACCTCAACGACCTGGCCGGCAACTCCGACCACGGCGTGCACATCGCGTCGATGGCCGGCACCTGGACCGCGATGGTGGCCGGGTTCGGCGGGATGCGCAACGATGGCACCGGCCTGCAGTTCTCCCCCCGGCTGCCGCCGGCGCTGTCCCGGATCTCGTTCGGCCTGCACTGGCAGGGCCGCAGCCTGCGGATCGAGATCCGGCCGGAGGAGGCGGAGTACCGGTTGGTCGACGGGCCGCCGATGCGGCTCAAGCACCACGGCGAGGCGCTGGCGCTGGCCGACGAGCCGCAGGTGCGCCCGATCGCGCCGGCGCCGTGGGTGGAGCCGGTCGAGCAGCCGCAGGGCCGCGCGCCGCGGGCGCGGCACCCCGGCGGCTGACACCGGGGCCGGTCGGGTGTGGGGGGCCGTGCGGCCGGGTAAGCCCCACCACCCGACCACGCGGGTCCGGCGCCGCCGGGTCCGCGCACCCCGATCCCGGAGGACGTCCGTGAACCCCGACCACGCCCGCGAGCTGCTGACCACCGAGCTGGCCGAGCTCGAGGAGCAGGCCCGCTTCGCCGCGGGCACCCGCGCCGAGACCACCGCGGACCCGAACGAGGAGGGCGCGCTCGGCCAGCACCCCGGCGACTACGGCAGCGAGGTGGCCGCGACGATGGACAGCGAACTCCTCGTCGACACCGTCGGCCTGCAGCGCCGTCGGGTCGAGGCCGCCCTGGAGCGCCTGGACGAGGGCAGCTACGGCCGCTGCTCGGTGTGCGGCAAGGAGATCGACGACGAGCGGCTGGAAGCCCGGCCGGAGGCCGAGACCTGCCGCGAGCACGCCGACACCCCGGTCAACGCCTGACCGTCGCCGGCCCGGTCGTCACCGACCCGGCCGTCAGCACCTGATCCGCGGCTGGTCAGTCCTTGTCCAGCGCGCCCGGCTTGTGCACCGCGTCGCGACCGCTCTTCTCGCTGCGCACCCGGTACTGCGGGTCGTCCTCGGAGGCCCGCACGGTCCGCCCGGCCGCCTCGGTGTCCTCGGTGATCTTCTCCTCGACCACGCCCTCGGCGGTGCCGCCGTGGCTCTTCCAGCTGACGTGGTCGCCCTTCTCGAACTCGCTCATGATCAACGAGTACCCGGCCGCCGATCGGTTACCCCTCCCGGGCACGGCACGATCGTGGACGAGGAGAGGAAGGCGGATGAGCGGCAGGCTGGACGGCATGCGCATCGCGATCCTGGCGACCGACGGGGTGGAGCAGGTCGAGCTGACCGAGCCCCGCGAGGCGGTGACCGCCGAGGGCGCCCGGGTCGAGCTGGTGTCGGTGGCCGAGGGCGAGATCCAGGCGATGAACGGCGACATCGAGCCGGCCGAGAAGTTCAGCGTGGACAAGGTCGCCGGGCAGGTCTCGGCGTCGGACTACGACGCGCTGCTGATGCCCGGCGGCACGGTCAACGCCGACCGGCTGCGGATGGACGGGGGCGTGCGCAGCTTCGTGCAGGACGTGTTCCGCGCCGGCAGGCCGGTCGGGGTGATCTGCCACGGGCCGTGGACGCTGATCGACGCCGACGTGGTCAAGGGCCGCACCCTGACCTCCTACCCGAGCCTGCGCCCCGACCTGCGCAACGCCGGGGCGGAGGTGGTCGACCGGGAGGTGGTGACCGACGACGGGCTGGTCTCCAGCCGCAACCCGGACGACCTCCCGGCGTTCTGCGCCACCGTCGTCGAGGTGTTCGCGAGCCACCGGCGGACCGGGGGCTGACGAACCGGCCCGTGCCGGTCACCGGCCGGCGGACCGGGAGGTGAGCGCGGTCTCCCGACCGGTACGCTGCGCGGGTGAACCGGTCGACCGGCAGTGAGCGTGACCTCGTGGGGCGGATCGGCCAACCGACCGCCGGGCGCCGGGAGTCCCCCGACGAGCGCGCCGACCGCAACATGAACGAGCTGCTGCAGGAGCTGCGGGTCGTCCAGGCCGGGGTGCAGATCCTGGTCGCGTTCCTGCTGACGATGACCTTCACCGAGCGCTTCGCCCGCATCGACGAGTTCCAGCGCTGGACCTACGTGGCCACCCTGCTGATGGCGATCCTGACCGCCGGGTTGCTCATCGCGCCGGCCGCGGTGCACCGGGTGTCGTTCCAGCGCGGGCTCAAGCCGCAGATCGTGCAGGTCGGGCACCACCTGTTCTCGGCCGGGCTGGCCACCCTGGTGCTGACCCTGGCCGGGGGCGCGCTGCTGGTGCTCGACGTGGCCGTGGGGCGCGCCTTCGCGGTCAGCACCGCGATCGTGGTGACGCTGGTGCTGGCCGGACTGTGGTTCGTGCTGCCGATCCCGCTGCTGCGCCAGCAGGCGCAGGCCGACGGGGAGCAGGACCGCGACCAGCCGGACGCCCCGGACGGCAACGAGCCGCCACCCGACCAGCGGGTGGCGGCTCGCTCCTGACCGGCCGCCGGGGCGACCCGGCGGTCAGCCGTTGAACTCGCCGGTCTGCGGGGCGCGCCCGACCTCGCCGCGCCAGCCGGCCTCCTGGCTGCCGCGGCTCTCGATGAACTTCTTGAAGTTCTGCAGGTCGCCCTTGGTGCGGCGCTGGACGATGCCGAGCGCGTCACCGGCCTTCTCCACGAAGCCCTGCGGGTCGTGATCGAGCTGCAGGGTGACCCGGGTGGTGTTGTCGTCGATGCGGTGGAAGGTGACGACGCCGGCCTGGTGGGTGCCGTTGGTGGTGGTCCACGCCACCCGCTCGTCCGGCTTCTGCTCGGTGATCTCCGCGTCGAACTCGCGCTCGACCCCGGCGATCTTCGTCACCCAGTGCGTCTTGGTGTCGGTGAGCTGGTCGATCCGCTCCACCCCGTCCATGAACTTGGGGAACGACTCGAACTGGGTCCACTGGTCGTAGGCCGTGCTGACCGGCACGGCGACGTCGATGCTCTGCAGAACGTTGGTGGTCATGCCGGATGCTTACCCGGCGCCTGGGCGGCTAACCGCCCGCCCCGGGTCGTCCGATCCGGTGGGGCGGCAGCTCACTCGCCGTCCTCGGTCATCCGTCGGCGCAGCCGCTCCAGGGTCTGCGACAGCAGCCGGGAGACGTGCATCTGGGAGATCCCGACCCGGTCGGCGATCTGGGTCTGGGTGAGGTTGCCGAAGAAGCGCAGCAGCAGGATCGTCCGCTCGCGCGGGGGCAGCTCGTCGAGCAGCGGGCCCAGCGCCTCCCGGTACTCGACGTGGTCGAGCTCGGCGTCGGTCTGGCCGAGCGTGTCGGCCAGCGCGGTGTCGGCGCCGGCGACCAGCTCGTCCAGCGAGCTGCTGCGGTAGGCCTGCTGGGCGTCCAGGCCCTGCAGGACCTCCTCCACCGGCAGTCCGGCGCGGGCGGCGATCTCGCTGGGGCGGGGGGCCCGGCCCAGCTCCTGGGACAGCGGGCCGACCGCGCCGTTGATGGTCGACTGCAGGTCCTTGAGCCGGCGCGGCACCCGCATCGCCCAGGTGCGGTCCCGGAAGTGGCGGCGGATCTCGCCGGTGACGGTGGGCACCGCGTAGGACAGGAAGTCGACCCCGCGGCCGGGTTCGAACCGGTCGACCGCGTTGAGCAGGCCGACCGTGCCGGCCTGCTCGAGGTCGTCGACCGGCTCGCCGCGGCCGCCGAAGCGGCGGGCGATGTGCTGCACGACCGGCAGGTAGCCGGTGATCAGCTTGGCCCGCAGGGCGGCGCGTTCGGGGTGGTCGGGCGGGAGCGCGGCCAGCTCGGTGAACAGCGGCGTCAGGTGGCCGTACTCGGAGTCGCCGCCCGTCTCAGCCACGACCGGTCCGCCAGCGATTGCGCACTCGCCCAGATACCCGCGGCGCCCCGGCCGGAAACCACCGCGCTGGTAGGTTCGTAGGTCTGCGTTTCCGCCAGCCCGCATGTGAAGGTGATCCACCGGTGTCCAACAGCACCTCCTGTGCGCACAGTCCCGACGGTCTCCAGCCGAGCGGTCCCGAGGAGGACGGGATCGAGCACGAGCGGCACTACGTCGGCATGCTCTACGAGCGCCTGGACGCGCGGCGCCGGGAGACCGCGCAGCGGCTGCACGACGTGCTGCACTCCGAGACCGTCGGCACCCCGCAGGCGCTCACCGAGCGCGACGTCGCCGCGGCGATGTACACCGACCGGCTGGCCGCGCTGCGTGCCGCCGAGCACGGGCTCGCCTTCGGCCGGCTCGACGCCGAGGACGGCGAGCGCCGCTACGTCGGCCGGCTGGGGCTGCTCGACGAGGACAACGAGTACGAGCCGCTGCTGATGGACTGGCGGGCGCCGGCGGCGCGCCCGTTCTACACCGCCACCGCGGCGTCCCCGGAGGGCATGCGCCGCCGGCGGCACCTGCGCACCCGGCGCCGCGAGGTGCTGTCGGTCGACGACGAGGTGCTCGACCTCGACGACGCCGCCGCGGGCGGCTCCGGGTCCGGTCTGACCAGCGAGGCGGCGCTGCTGGCCGCGGTCGGGGCCCGGCGGACCGGGCGGATGGGCGACATCGTCGCGACCATCCAGGCCGAGCAGGACGCGGTGATCCGCGCCAAGCCGTCCGGGGTGCTGGTGGTCCAGGGCGGACCGGGCACCGGCAAGACCGCGGTCGCCCTGCACCGCGCGGCCTACCTGCTCTACACCCACCGCGACCGGCTGGCCCGGCGCGGCGTGCTGGTGGTCGGCCCGAACCCGACGTTCCTCAGCTACATCGGCCAGGTGCTGCCGTCGCTGGGGGAGACCGCGGTGGTGCTGGGCACGGTGGGCCAGCTGCTCCCCGGTCTGGACGCCCGCCGTCCGGAGCCGGCGGCGGTGAGCGAGGTCAAGGGCCGCGCGGAGATGGCCGGGGTGGTCGCGGCGGCGGTGCGCGACCGGCAGCGGGTGCCGCGCCGGCCGATCGAGCTGGTGGTCGAGCAGCAGCGGGTGCGGCTGGACAACGACCTGGTCAACCAGGCGCGCAGCCGGGCCCGGCGGTCCCGCAAGCCGCACAACGAGGCCAAGCGGATCTTCCAGAAGGAGGCGGTGCGGCTGCTGGCCCAGCAGGTCGCCCGCGGCCTGGGCGGGCGCGGCCTGCTCGACGGCGGCGACCTGGAGGACATCCGCGAGGAGCTGGTCGAGTCCGCCGAGCTGACCCGCGAGCTGGACGCGCTGTGGCCCACCCTGTCGGCCCAGCAGCTGCTCACCGAGCTGTTCGCCGACCGGCGCAAGCTGGCCCAGGTGGCCCGCCGGCTGCCGGCGGGCGACCGGGAGCTGCTGTACCGGGCGGTGCCGGCCGACGACGTCGCCGAGGGGGCCCGGTGGAGCCCGGCCGACGTCCCGCTGCTCGACGAGGCCGCCGAGCTGCTCGGCGACGACGGGTCCGAGGCGGCCGCCCGGGAGGCCGAGGCGCTGCGCGAGGAGGTCGCCTACGCCCAGGGCGTGCTCGACGTGCTGGACCTGGAGGAGGACCTGGACCCGGAGCTGCTGCGGGCCACCGACATCGTCGACGCCGACCGGCTCGCCGAGCGTCAGCGGGTGCGCCGCTACGACTCCACCGCCGACCGGGCCGCGGCCGACCGCGAGTGGACCTACGGCCACGTCATCGTCGACGAGGCCCAGGAGCTCTCGCCGATGGCCTGGCGGCTGGTCATGCGCCGCTGCCCGACCCGGTCGATGACCCTGGTCGGGGACATCGCGCAGACCGGGGACCTGTCCGGGGCGTCGTCGTGGGGGCAGGTGCTCGGCCCGTTCGTGGCCAACCGGTGGCGGCTCGAGCAGCTGACCGTCAACTACCGGACCCCGGCCGAGATCGCCGACGTGGCCGACGACGTGCTGGCCGCGATCGAGCCCGGGCTGGCCGCGCCCCGCTCGGTGCGCAGCACCGGGGTGCCGCCGCGGGCGGTGGTCGCCGAACCCGGCCGGCTGGACGACGCGGTGGCCAAGGTCCTCGCCGAGGAGGCCGGCGCGGTCGGTGACGGCCGCACCGCGGTGCTGGTGCCCGCGGCCCGCGCCGAGGCGCTGCGGGCCCGGCTGGTCGGCGCGGTGGAGCCCGGCCCGGACACCCCCGACGGCCCGGCCGACCCGGACGTCGACCTGACCTCGCCGGTGGTGGTGCTGCCGATCAGCGCGGCCAAGGGCCTGGAGTTCGACGCGGTGGTGCTGGTGGAGCCGGCCGAGGTGCTGGTCGAGAGCCCGCGCGGGGCCAACGACCTCTACGTCGCTCTCACCCGCGCCACCCAGCGCCTGGCCGTGGTCCACACCCGGCCGCTCCCGGAGATGCTGCGCCGCCTGGGTCGTGCGTGAGTTTCATGCCTATAGGCATGAAACTCGCGCACGAGCGCCTCATAGGGGGGTGACGTAGGCGCCGGAGATGCCGCCGTCGACCAGGAAGGTCGAGGCGGTGATGAAGCCGGCGTCGTCGCTGGCCAGGAAGGCCACCGTGGCGGCGATCTCCTCGGGGCGGGCGAAGCGCCCGAGCGGGATGTGCACCAGCCGGCGCTGCGCGCGCTCGGGGTCGGCGGCGAACAGCTCCTGCAGCAGCGGGGTGTCCACCGGGCCGGGGCACAGCGCGTTGACCCGGATGCCCTCCCGGGCGAACTGCACGCCCAGCTCCCGCGACATCGCCAGCACCCCGCCCTTGGACGCGGTGTAGGAGATCTGCGAGGTCGCCGAGCCCATCACGGCCACGAAGGACGCGGTGTTGACGATCGCGCCCTTCCCGGCCCGGCGCATGTGCGGGATCGCCGCCCGGCAGCACAGGTACACCGAGGTCAGGTTGACCTCCTGGACGCGGCGCCAGGCGTCGAGGCCGGTGGTCAGGATGGAGTCGTCCTCGGGTGGGGAGATGCCGGCGTTGTTGAACGCCACGTCGACCGACCCGTACTCCTGTGCCGCCGCCGCGAACAGGGCTTCCACCTGCGTCTCGTCGGTGACGTCGGTGCGCACGAACAGCCCGTCGACCTCGTCGGCGGCGGCCTTGCCGGTGTCCGGGTCGATGTCGGCCACCACCACCCGGGCGCCCTCCTGCGCCAGCCGCCGCGCGGTGGCCAGCCCGATCCCGCTGCCGCCGCCGGTGATCACCGCTGTCCGGTCCTCGAACCGCCTCACACGTGCTCCCGTTCCCTGCTCCGTTGCCGGGCCGCCGCCACCAGCGCGGCGAACAGCCCGGTGTCGTCGTTGTCCGGGTCCTCGCGCTGCGGGTCCTGCTCGGGGTGCCACTGCACGCCGAGCACGAAGTCCCGCCCGGTCAGCTCGACCGCCTCGATGGTGCCGTCCCCGGCCAGCCCGGTGACCACCAGCCCGTCGGCGAGCCGGTCGAGGCCCTGGTGGTGGTGGCACTGCACGCGCGCGGTGGCACCGAGCACCCGGTGCACCGCGCTGCCCGGTTCCAGCGCGACCTCGACCGTGCCGAACACGCCCGGCCGCGGGTTGTGGCCGGTGTGGCCGACGGCGTCGGGCAGGTGCTGGCGCAGCGTCCCGCCCAGCCCGACGTTGAGCAGTTGGACGCCGCGGCACACCCCGAGCAGCGGAATCCCGGCCGCCAGCGCGCAGCGCAGCACGGCCAGCTCCGCGGCGTCGCGCTCCGGGCGCGGTGCGCCGGTGCGGGGGTCGGGCTCGGCGCGGTAGTGGCCCGGGTCGATGTCCGGACCGCCCGCCAGCACCACCGCGTCCAGCCGGGCCACGGCGTGCGCCGCCTCCGGGCGGGGCGGCAGCAGCACCGGCACGCCCCCGGCGCGGAACACCGCGTCGGGGTAGGAGCGGGGCAGCAGGACCGCGTCGTGGTCCCACACCCCGTACGCCGCCCGCTCACCGTAGGCGGTGATGCCGACCAGCGGCCGCGACCCGGCGCCGGGGTGGCGCGGCTCAGAGCCGTTCGAAGCCACGCCGCCGCTCCCAGTCGGTGACCGCGCTGTCGAACGCGGCCAGCTCCACCCGGGCGGCGTTGGCGTAGTGGCCGACCACCTCGGTCCCGAACGCCGCCTCGGCCACCTTCGACCGGGCGAACAGCTCGGCCGCGTCGCGCAGCGTGCTCGGTACCCGGGGCGCGTCGCTGGTGTAGGCGTTGCCGACCAGCTCGGCGGGCAGCTCCAGGGAGTTCTCGATGCCGTGCAGCCCGGCCGCGATCAGCGCAGCCACCCCGAGGTAGGGGTTCATGTCCCCGCCGGGCAGCCGGTTCTCCACGCGCAGCCCCGCACCGTGCCCGACCACCCGCAGCGAGCAGGTGCGGTTGTCCATCCCCCAGGCGACCGCGGTGGGCGCGAACGACCCCTCGGCGAACCGCTTGTAGGAGTTGATGTTCGGGGCGAACAGGTAGGTCAGCTCGCGCAGGCAGGCCAGCTGGCCGGCGATGAAGTGCTCGAACAGCGGGGAGAACCCGCGCGGCCCGTCGCCGGTGAAGGCGTTGGCGCCGTCGTCGGTGCGGCGCAGCGAGATGTGGATGTGGCAGGAGTTGCCCTCGCGCTGGTCGTACTTGGCCATGAAGCTCAGCGCCATGCCGGCCTGGTCGGCGATCTCCTTGGCGCCGGTCTTGTAGATCGAGTGGTTGTCGCAGGTGGTCAGGGCGTCGGCGTAGCGGAAGGCGATCTCGTGCTGGCCGAGGTTGCACTCGCCCTTGGCCGACTCGACCACCATGCCCGCCCCGGCCATCCCGTTGCGGATGCGGCGCAGCAGCGGTTCCACGCGCGCCGTGCCCAGCAGCGAGTAGTCGACGTTGTAGAGGTTGGCCGGGGCGAGGTCGTGGTAGCCCTTGCGCCACGCGGTGTCGAAGGAGTCGGCGAACAGCATGAACTCCAGCTCGGTGCCCACGTCGGCGGCCAGCCCGCGCTCGGCCAGCCGGTCGAGCTGCCCGCGCAGCACCTGGCGCGGGGAGGCCGCCACCGGCGTCCCGTCGGACCACCGGACGTCGCACAGCACCAGCGCTGTGCCCTCGTGCCAGGGCACGCGGCGCAGAGTGGCCAGGTCCGGGACGAGCTCGAAGTCGCCGTAGCCGCGCTCCCAGCTCGACATGGCGTAGCCGGCCACGGTGTTCATCTCCACGTCCACCGCGAGCAGGTAGTTGCACGCCTCGGCGACGTGCCCGACGACGTCGTCGATGAAGTGCGCCGCGGCGTACCGCTTGCCCTGCAGCCGGCCCTGCATGTCGGTGAACGCCACCAGCACGGTGTCGATCGAACCGTCCTGGGTGGCGACGCGCAGCTGTTCCAGGGTCATCAGGCCGGGGCGGGCACCCGCCGCCCCGTGCGTCGTGCCGTGGGTCGTGCCGTGCGCCGGGTTGCCCGCGGTGTCGCTCACTGGGCCTCAGCCTCCAGCTGCTTCTCGATCGAGGCGAGCTCGTCGTCGCTGCCGGCCTCGCGCACCGGGCCGGTGAACCAGTGCCGGGCCGAGATCAGGTACCAGCCGCCGAACAGGATCAGCGCGCCGCCCACGGTCAGCGGAGCGTAGTTGACCACGGCCCAGTCGAACTCCGCGGCGCCGGGGATGCCGTTGGGCGAGACCGGCATCAGGAACAGCACGCAGACCACCGCGATCCAGGCCACCGACACCGGGGCGATCCACTTGTAGTGCCGGCCCAGGCTCCACGCCCCGCGCTCGAACCGGTCCCCGGCCTTGATCCGCAGGATGATCGGGAGCGCGAAGGCGATGTAGAGCCCGATCACCGCGATCGAGGTGCTGACCAGGTAGCCGACCACGTCGTTGGCCAGGGTCGGCAGCATCAGCACCCAGGACAGCGCCGCGATGGCGATCACGGCGTTCACCGGCACCCGGTTGTGCGCGACCTTGCGCCACAGCCGCGAGCCGGGCACTGCGCCGTCCCGGGAGAACGCGAACATCATCCGCGAGGCCGAGGTCACCGACGCGGTGCCGCAGAAGAACTGCCCGACGATCGCGATGAGCAGCAGGAACTCCGCCCAGGTCTCGCCGAGCGCGGTGGTCCAGATGAAGACCACGGCGTTGCCCGCCGCATCCAGGGTGCCCGGCACATCGGTGACCGCGAAGGTCACCGCGACCAGCAGGATGAACCCGAACACCACCGACACCACCACCGACATCACCATGCCCAGCGCGGCGGCCCGGGAGGCCTGGCGGGTCTCCTCGCTCATGTGCGCCGAGGCGTCGTAGCCGGTGATCGTGTATTGGGCCATCAGCAACCCGATGCCGAACACGAACCAGAACGCGTTGTCGGAGAACCCGGAGTTGTTGATCGTCTCGCCGAACACGAAGGACACCGAGGCGTGGTTGTCCGGCACGATGATCAGCACCGCGACGATGACCAGCACGCCGGCCATGTGCCACCAGGCCGAGAAGGTGTTCAGCTTGGCCAGCAGGTTCACGTTGAGCACATTGAGCCCCAGGTGCAGGGCCATGATCACGGTGTAGGTGATGAAGATGGCGGTCGAGTCGGTGCCGATCAGGGTGGGGAACCACAGGTTGAGCAGGGCGGTGGTGAAGATCGCCGCGCCGTAGTCGATGGCCGCGGTCACCGCGATCTGGCCGACCAGGTTGAACCAGCCGGTGAACCAGCCCCACGCCGGCCCGCCCAGCTTGGAGGCCCAGAAGTAGAGCGCTCCGGCGGTCGGCATGGCCGAGGCGATCTCGCCCATGGCCATCGCGACCAGCACGCAGAACCCGCCGACCAGCAGCCAGCCCCAGGTGATCGCGACCGGGCCGCCGTTGTTGAACGCGATGTAGTAGGAGGTCAGGCAGCCGGCCAGGATCGAGATGATGGTGAAGGAGATGGCGAAGTTGCTGAACCCGCCCATCTCCCGGTACAACACCTGGGCGTAGCCCAGCCGGTGCAGGAGCGCCTCGTCGTCGTGCCTGCTCGTGTCGCGGTCGGTGCGCTGCGAACGTTCTGCGGACATCTCTCCCCCGTGTTCAGTCGCCCTGCCCGGCCGCCGCGAGCAGGTGCTCGAGGTCCGGCCCGTCGAACTCCGCGACGGCGCGGTCGTACTTCTCCAGGCCCCACGACCAGAAGTCGAACTCCAGCGGGCTGGTGGCGTCCTGGATGGCTGCCCACAGCGTCCAGCCGTACTTGCTCATCAGCCCGAACAGCCTCGCCCGCGCCACCTGCGCCGGCCGCGGCCGGCCGAAGTACGCGGTGACCAGCACGTCGAGCAGCTCGACGGGCAGCGCCGCCTCGCTCCAGATGTTGCCCAGCTCGAAGCACGGGTCGTTGTTGCCGGAGTACTCGTAGTCGATGAGCCACACCCGCCGGCCGTCGTCGATCAGGTTGGCGGCCAGCAGGTCGTTGTGGCACGGCACGCTGACCCGCGGGCCGAGCGCGGCCCGGATGCGCGCGACCACCGGCGCGAACTCGTCGTAGCGCGGCGGTACCCGGAACCCGTGCTCGGCGACGACGGCCCGGTAGCGGGCCTGCACGGCGAACATGTCGAACTCGCCGACGAACCGCGGTCCGGCGTGCAGCCGCCGGCAGGCCTGCGCCACCCGGGCGAGCACCGCCGGGTCGTGCAGGTCCCGGTCGGTCAGCGCGGTGCCGGGCAGGAACCCGACGGTCAGCCCGGCGCCGGGGCGGTAGTGCAGCACCGGGGCGCCCACCCCGGCCTGCGCGGCGCGCACCGAGTTGGCGTGCTCGGCGTCGCGGTCGATCCCCAGCAGGCCCGGCCCCGCTGTGGTCGTCGAGTTCTCGGCGGGGATGCGGACCACGCAGCAGCCGTCGGCGTTGGTGACCTTGAGGTTGCGGTTGGTCAACCCGCCGGGCAGGTCCTCCACCACGCGGGGGCGGGCCGCGGTGCACGGGATGGCGTCGAGGAGCGCGTCGAGATCGGCAGCGAGGTCGCTGTCCGGTTCGGCGTCGGGGGAGGCCCTCGGCAGCTCCATCGGGGGATCGTAGGTCTCGCGCAACGAACGGTCTAGACCGTAGTGTCCGCGGCGTGACCGAGCTGCCGTCCCGGGCCCGCATCGTGATCATCGGTGGCGGGGTGGGCGGCACCAGCGTGGCCGCCCACCTCGCCGAGCGGGGCGAGCACGACGTGCTGCTCCTCGAACGCGCCGAGCTGACCAGCGGTTCGACCTTCCACTCCGCCGGGCTGGTCGGGCAGCTGCGCGCCGATCCCGCGCTGACCCGGATGAACGTGCACTCCGTCGAGCTCTACCGGGAGCTGGAGGCCGGCGAGCACGCCCCGGGCTGGGTGGAGTCCGGGTCGCTGCGGCTGGCGTCCTCGCCGGCCCGGCTGGAGGAGATCCGCCGGCAGGCCGGGTGGGCGCAGCGCTCGGGGCTGCCGCTGGAGCTGATCTCGGCGCGGGAGGCCGCCGAGCTGTTCCCCTTGATGTCGACCGACGGCGTGCTCGGCGCGGCCTACACCCCGACCGACGGTCACGTCGACCCGGCGCGGCTGTGCCAGGCGCTGGCCGCCCTGGCCCGCAAGGGCGGGGTCACGATCGCCCAGCGCACCCGGGTGCTGGCCATCGACACCGCGACCACCGGGCCCTACCGGCGGGTCAGCGGGGTCCGCACCGACCGCGGCGACGTGGAGTGCGAGGTCGTCGTGGACTGCGGCGGCATGTTCGCCGCCGAGATCGCCCGGATGGTCGACGTGCGGGTGCCGGTGGTGCCGATGTCGCACCAGTACGTCGTCACCGCGCCGATCCCGGGGGAGCGGCCGGCGGGCGGGCTGCCCTCGCTGCGCGACCCGGACCTGCTGGTCTACTACCGCCAGGAGATCGACGGCCTGGTGATGGGCGGCTACGAACGGCAGTCGGCGCCGTTCACCGCGAGCCCGGCGGGCTACGACGCCGTGCCGGCCGACTTCAACGGCAAGCTGCTCCCGCCGGACCTGGACCGGTTCTCCGAGATCATCACCAACGCCCAGGTCCGGGTGCCGGTGCTGGCCGACAGCGGGCTCGCTTCGATGATCAACGGGCCGGAGGCGTTCACCCCGGACAACGAGTTCTGCCTGGGGGAGACCGAGGTGGCCGGGTTCTTCGTGGCCGCCGGGTTCTGCGCGCACGGCATCGCCGGGGCCGGCGGCATCGGGCAGGTGGTGGCGGCCTGGATCCTGGACGGCGACCCTGGTCTGGACCTGTGGCACATGGACGTGCGCCGGTTCGGCCGGCACTACCGCTCGCCCGGCTACACGCTGGCCCGGACGGTGGAGAACTACGAGAGCTACTACGACATCACCTACCCCGCGGCCGAGCGCACCGCCGGCCGCCCGCTGCGGCTGTCGCCGGCGCACGCCTGGCACGCCGCGCACGGCGCGGTGTTCGGCGAGAAGGCCGGCTGGGAGCGGGTCAACCACTACTCCGACCCCGGACCGGAGGAGCTGCGCCCGCACGGCTGGGCGGGGCGGCACTGGTCGCCGTGCGTGCAGCCCGAGCACGCGGCGGTGCGGACCGGCGCCGGGCTGTTCGACGAGAGCTCGTTCTCCAAGATCGAGATCACCGGCCCGGACGCCGAGGGGTTCTGCCGGTCGGTGTTCGCCGGGCGGGTCGACCGCGCGCCGGGCTCGGTGGTCTACACCCAGGCGCTCAACGACCGCGCCGGGATCGAGCTGGACGTGACCGTCAGCCGGCTCGCCGAGGACGAGTACCTGCTGGTCACCGGCACCGCGCTGGCCGGGCACGACCTGGGCTGGCTGCGCCGGCACGCCCGGCGGAGCGGGCTGTCGGTGCGGATCGCCGAGGTGACCGGCGGGTGGGCCTGCTTCGCGCTGTGGGGCCCGCGCTCGCGCGACCTGCTCGCCCCGCTCACCCCGGCGTCGCTGGCCAACGCCGACTTCCCCTACCTGACCCTGCGCGAGACCACCGTCGGCGACGTGCCGGTGCGGGCGCTGCGGGTCGGGTTCGCCGGGGAGCTGGGCTGGGAGCTGTACTGCTCGGCCGAGTACGGCGCCGCGCTCTGGCGGACCCTGGCCGGGACCGGGGCCAGGCCGTGCGGCTACCGGGCGCTGGAGAGCCTGCGCCTGGAGAAGGGCTACCGGGTGTGGGGCGCCGACATCGGCCCGGACACCACCCCGGACGAGGCCGGGCTGGGCTTCGCGGTCCGCCGCGGCGACGACTACGCCGGGGCCACCGCCCTGCGCGCCGCCCGCGCCCGGGGCATCGCCCGCACGCTGAGCTGCCTGGTCCTCGACGAGCCGCGGCGGGTGGCGCTGGGCGGCGAGCCGGTGCGCCTGGACGGAGCGGGCGACGCGGTGGGGCAGGTGACCTCCGGCGGGTACGGCTACACCGTCGAGCGGTCGATCGCCTACGCCTACCTGCCCGCCGGCACCGCCGAGGGCGCCCGCGCCCAGGTGCAGGTGGACGGGGACTGGATCGGCGCCGCCGTCGCGCCCACCCCGCTGCACGACCCGACCGGCTCGCGCGTCCGCGCCTGACCGACCGGCGGCCCCATAGAGCACGAGCTCGTCGACGAGATCGGGTCCCCCGCGTGGTCAGCTCGCCACGGGGCGGGGGAGCGGGAACAGGCGCAGCGCGTGCTGCACGGCGTCCCGGTCGCCGTCCACGGCGACCGCGCCGTCCGCCTCGGCGTCGGCGAGGGTGAGCCGGCCGGCCAGCAGGGCGGTGAAGGTGTTGGGGTCGGTGCGCACGACAGCGTCCGCGCTGTCCTGGTCCGCGCCGTCCTGGTCCGCGCTGTCCGGCGCGGCCCGTTCGGCACGGAGCTCCCCGGCGGAGACCGTGATCCGGAACCACTCCTCGGCGAGGCACAGCGCGATGCTCGTGCGGATCCCCTGTGCTGCGGTCGAGTCGAACAGCGCGCGCAGGGACAACACCGCTGAGTCGGCGCCGATCGGCGCGTCGGTGTCGGCGCCCGGCGAGCGGCTGCTCCACCTCGCCAGGGACAGCACCACCGGCTCGAGCTCGGCCCCCCATCCGGTGAGTTCGTACACCCACGAGGCGGCAGGCGCGGGCAGCCGGCGCCGTCGCACGATCCCGGTGGCGGTGAGCTCCCGCAGCCGCTGGCTGAGCATGTCCGGGCTGGCGCCGGGCAGGCCCGCCCGCAGGTCGGTGAACCGCTTGGGTCCGAGGAGCAGCTCGCGCACCACCAGCAGTGCCCAGCGCTCACCGATCAGGTCGAGCCCGTGCGCGACCGGGCACCCGTCGTCGTCGTACTTCCGCCTGCCCACCACGGAACAGGACTCTACCGGCAGCGATACGGGAAAGCACCTCAAGAGTTGTTTTTTCCAACCGTAGAGTTGTACCGTCCGACCAGTCGCCGGTGCTGATGTCCACGGCCCGGCGCCGGTCCCGTGGATCGACCCGGCGATCCGGCACGACGAAGGAGGTCCAGATGCCGATCCTGATGATCGAGGCTCCGGCCGGGGTCCGGGCGGAGGCCAAGCAGAAGCTGCTGCGCCAGGTCAGCGAGGCGATCGAGGAGGCCTACCGGTTCCACGACGTCCGGGTGTGGCTACGCGAGTACCCGCCCGAGAACGTCGCCCAGGACGGTCGAGTGGGCACCGAGCCGGTTCGGCCGGTGTGCTTCCTGGAAGCGCCCGAGCTGACCGGCCTGGACGCCCGGCGCGAGATGGCCGCCAGGATCCAGGCGGCGGTGGCAGAGGCCTACGCCGGCCTGGCCAACACCGACGAGACCCTGGTGATGATGAACCACTACCCGCTGGAGATGGCCGGGTTCGCCGGACGGCTGCAGTCCGACGATCCGGACATCGTCGCCGCCGTCCGGAAGCTCAACGGCTGACCGCCCCGTGGGAGCGGTGAGGCGCCACTGCAGGTACCGCTGCGGCCTCCCCGCTCCCACCCGGGTCGACCGGCGCCGCTCGCCGCGGATCCCGGAGCGGCGCCGTCGCGCGGCTCTGGTGGGTCAGGATCCGCAGCGCGTCGGCCGAGCTCGCGTCGTTCGGCGTGTAGATCTCGAGCCGGTGGTCGGGGCTGTCGGGCTGGAGCCAGACCTGGTAGTCGACGCGCACGGCGCCGACGGTGGGGTGCTGCAGGTGCATCGCCCCGACGGTGCAGTCGGCGACCTCCCCGGCCGCCCACATCGACGCGAACTCGTCGCTGCGCATCGTGAGCTCGCCGATCAGCCCGGCCAGCAGCGCGTCGGCGGGGTACCGGCCCGCGGTGAGCCGCAGGAACGCGACGTGGGCGTGGGCGACCTCGTCCCAGTTGCGGTGCAGGTCGCGGGTGAGCGGATCGAGGAAGAACAGCCGGGGACCGACGGGCGGCGCGCCGGGTCCTGCGGCGCGTCGAACGGGAGGTGCTCGGCGCGGAGCGCGTGGCCGGTGCGGTTCCAGGCGAGCGCCGCGTCCGGCGTCGCGGGGGTCGGTCGGCGGCGAGGGCGGCGAGCAACTGCTCGCCGTAGCGGGCCAGCTCGTCCTGCCCGATCCCGCTGATCGTGGCCAGCTCGTCCGGGCTCGTCGGCATCCGGCGCCGTGCGCCCAC
>JASLAP010000238.1 GCA_030147065.1 Pseudonocardia sp.
GCCACGGTGATGGCCGGCCCGGGCATGTTCGTCGAGTTCAGCCGGCAGCGGGGCCTCGCCGGCGACGGCCGGTGCAAGGCCTTCGGCGCCGACGCGGACGGCACCGGCTGGGGCGAGGGCGTCGGCGTGCTGGTCCTCGAACGGCTCAGCGACGCACGAGCCAACGGCCATCAGGTGCTCGCCGTGATCCGCGGCAGCGCGATCAACTCCGACGGCGCCTCCAACGGGCTGTCCGCACCGAGCGGACCGGCCCAGCAGCGCGTCATCCAGGCCGCGCTCGCCGACGGCGGGCTCACCGCCGCCGACGTCGACGTGGTCGAGGCGCACGGCACCGGCACCACCCTCGGCGACCCGATCGAGGCGCAGGCGCTGATCGCCACCTACGGCGCCGGCCGCGACGGGACGACCCCGCTGTGGCTGGGCTCGCTGAAGTCCAACATCGGCCACACCCAGGCCGCGGCCGGGGTCGGCGGGGTGATCAAGATGGTGCAGGCGCTGCGGCACCGCGCGATGCCCCCGACCCTGCACGCCGCCACCCCGTCCCGCTCGGTCGACTGGAGCGAGGGCGCGGTCCGGTTGCTGCAGGAGCCGCGGCCGTGGGAGCGCGGGGACCACCCGCGTCGCGCCGGCGTCTCGTCGTTCGGGTTCTCCGGCACCAACGCCCACCTCGTCCTGGAGGAGGCGCCCGACGCCGAGCCGGTCGAGGAGCGCGAGCCGCGGCGCCCGGCCCGGGTGCCGCTCACCCTGTCGGCGAAGTCGCCCGCCGCGCTGCGCGGCCAGGCGGCCCGCCTCGCCACGCACCTGGCCGGCACCGATGCGTCCGATGTGGACGTCGCGGTGTCGCTGCTGCGCACCCGCTCGGTCTTCGACCACCGGGCCGCGGTGTCCGGTGCGGACCGGCCCGAGCTGCTGGCCGGGCTGCACGCGCTGGCCGCGGGCACCGGCCCGGCCGACCGCACCCGGACCGGCAAGCTGGCCGTGCTGTTCACCGGCCAGGGCGCCCAGCGCGCCGGCATGGGCGAGGGCCTGCGCCGGGCCTTCCCGGTGTTCGCCGAGGCGTTCGACGCGGTCGCCGCCGAGCTGGACCGCCACCTGGACCGCCCGCTGCGCGCGGTCGTCACCGACCACCCCGACCTGCTCGACCGCACCGGGTACACCCAGCCGGCCCTGTTCGCGGTCGAGGTCGCGCTGTACCGGCTGGTGACGAGCCTGGGGGTGCGACCGGACCTGCTCATCGGGCACTCGGTCGGCGAGATCGTCGCCGCGCACGTGGCCGGGGTGCTCTCGCTGCCCGACGCCGCCCGCCTGGTCACCGCCCGGGCCCGGCTGATGCAGTCCGCGCCCGGCGACGGCGCCATGGTCGCCGTCGCCGCCGGCCCGGCCGCGGTCGCCGGGTACCTCGACGGCGCGGACGGCGTCGGCGTGGCCGCGGTCAACGGTCCGGCCGCGGTCGTGCTCGCCGGCCCGTCCGCCGAGGTGACCGCGGTGACCGACCGGATCGCCGCCGACGGCGTGCGCACCCGCCGGCTGGCGGTCAGCCACGCCTTCCACTCCGCGCAGATGGACGCCGTCCTCGACGGCTTCCGCGCCGAGCTGACCGGGATCACCTTCCACTCGCCTTCCACCCCGGTGGTGTCCAACCTGACCGGCGCGGTGGCCGGCCCGGAGATCGCCACCCCCGACTACTGGGTCCGCCACGTCCGGGAGGCCGTCCGGTTCGCCGACGGCACGGCGGCGCTGGAGGCCGCCGGCGCCACCCGCTACCTGGAGCTGGGCCCGGACGCCGCGCTCACCGCGCTCGCCGCGGACTGCCTGGCCGAGCCGGAGCGCGCCGTGCTGGTCGCCGCCCAGCGCCGCGACCACGACGAGGTCGAGGCCCTGCACGCCGCGCTGGGCGCGCTGTGGAGCGCCGGGGTCGGCGTCGACTGGGCGGCACTGCTGGACGGGGCCGGCGGCCGGCTCGTCGACCTGCCCACCTACGCCTTCCAGGGCGAGCGCTACTGGCTCGACGCGGCGGCCGGCACCGACGTCTCCGGCGCCGGGCTGCAGCCGGCCGGGCACCCGCTGCTCGGCGCCCTGCTGGAGGTCCCCGGCACCGACACCCTGGTCTGCACCGGACGGCTCTCCCCGGCCGTCCAGCCCTGGCTGGCCGAGCACGCCGTCGGCGGCACGGTCCTGCTGCCCGGCACCGGCCTGCTGGAGCTGGCGGTGCGCGCGGCCGACGAGGTGGGCTGCGGCGAGGTCGCCGAGCTGACCATGACCGCGCCGCTGGCGCTGCCGGCCGCCGGGGTCACCGTCAGCGTGACGGTCGGCGCCCCGGACGAGGCCGGCTCCCGCGAGCTGGGCATCCACTCCCGGTCGACCGACGAGCTGGCCGCCGGCTCCTGGACGCTGCACGCCACCGGCCTGCTCGGCGCGGCCGCTCCGGAACCCGCCGCGGAGCCGGGCCAGTGGCCGCCGCCCGGCGCCGAACCCCTGGACGTGGCGGACCTCTACGACCGCTTCGCCGCCGGTGGCTTCGACTACGGCCCCGCCTTCCGCGGCGTCCGCGCCGCCTGGCGCGCCGGCGACGACATCTGCGCGGAGGTGGCGCTGCCCGACCCCGAGCGCGGCCGGGCCGACGGCTACGGCCTGCACCCCGCCCTGCTCGACGCCGCCCTGCACCCCATCGCCCTGCACCCGGCCGCCGGTGGCGGGGCCCGGATGCCGTTCTCCTGGTCCGGGGTGACCCTGCACGCCGCGGGCGCGGACGCGCTGCGCGTGCGGATGACCGGCACCGGCCCGGACGCCGTGCGGCTCGCGCTGGCCGGGCCCGACGGCAGCCCGGTCGCCTCGATCGAGTCGCTGGTCCTGCGGCCGCTCGCGGCTGGTGGCACCGCGGACGGCGCGGCGCGGGAGGCGCACCGCTCGCTGTTCGGGCTGGAGTGGGCGCCGCTGCCGGCGCCGACCGGGCCGGGGCCGCGCCGGGTCGGGCTGGTCGGGCCGGACGGGGCCAAGCTCGCCGACGCGCTCACCGCCTCCGGGGTGTTCGTCGAGGCCTACGCCGACGTGGCGGCCCTCGGGGTGGCGGTGGCGACCGGCACCGCGCCGCCCCCGGTCGTGCTGGCCGCCTGCCCGCCGGCCGCCGAGGCCGTCACCGCGGCCACCGCCGACGCGGTCCGCGACGCGACCCACCGGGCCCTGGACTGGCTCCAGCAGTGGCTGGCCGACGACCGGCTGGCCGACTCCCGGCTGGTCGTGGTCACCTCCGGGGCGACCGCGGTGACCGGCGACGACCCGGTCGACGACCTCGCCGGGGCCGCGGTGGCCGGCCTGGTGCGCTCGGCGCAGTCCGAGCAGCCCGGCCGAATCGGCCTGCTCGACCTCGACGACGACCCGGCCAGCCACGCCGCGCTGGCCGGGCTGCTCGCCCTGGACGAGCCCCACCTCGCCGTGCGGGCGGCGACCGCGCACCGCCCCCGGCTGGCCCGGGTCGCGGCCGGCACCGCCGAGCCGGTCCGGCTGGACGGGCCGGGCCCGGTGCTGGTCACCGGGGGCACCGGCGCGCTCGGCGCCACCACCGCCCGGCACCTGGTCGCCACGCACGGGGTGCGCCGGCTGGTGCTGGTCGGCCGGCGCGGCCCGGCCGCGCCCGGCGCCGACGAGCTGCGGGCCGAGCTGGTCGCGGCGGGTGCCGACGTCGAGGTCGTGGCCTGCGACGTCACCGACGCCGAGGCCGTCCGCGAGCTGGTAGCGACCCACGGGCCGGGCGCGGTCGTGCACACCGCCGGCGTGCTCGACGACGGCACCATCGGCTCGCTCACCGCCCAGCAGATCGACACCGTGCTGGCCCCGAAGGCCGACGCGGTGCTCGCGCTGCACCGGGCCACCGCCGACCGCGAGCTGGCCGCGTTCGTGGTCTTCTCCTCCGCGGCCGGCGTGCTCGGTGGCGCCGGCCAGGGCAACTACGCCGCGGCCAACTCCTTCCTCGACGCCTTCGCCCAGCACACCACCCGGCCCGAGCGGCCGGTCGTCTCGCTGGCCTGGGGCGTCTGGGCGAGCGCGGACGGCATGGCCGGCGCCGCCGGCCCGAACCGCTCGGGCATCGCGGCGCTGTCCGCCAGGGAAGGGCTGGAGCTGTTCGACGCGGCCCTGGCCACCGGGCGGCCCGCGGTGCTGCCGATGCGGGTCGACGCCGCCCGTCTGCGCTCCGCCGACGGCGCCGGCTCCCAGCCGGCGCTGCTGCGCGGCCTGGTCGCGCCGGCCCGCCGGGTCACCCGGGCGACCGGCCCGACCGGCGCCACCGCGCCCGCGGGGCTG
>JASLAP010000256.1 GCA_030147065.1 Pseudonocardia sp.
CGTCCGCCCGGCGGTGGCCCCGATCAGGAACCCGCGGGCCATCTGGTCGGCCGCGGCCCAGATCGAGTCGCCGGTGCGCTGGAAGCCGAACATCGAGTAGAAGACGTAGACCGGGATCATCGGCTGGCCGTGCGTCGCGTAGGACGTGCCCGCCGCGGTGAACGACCCGACCGACCCGGCCTCGTTGATGCCCTCGTGCAGCAGCTGGCCCTGCTCGGACTCCCGGTAGGCCAGCATCAGCGAGGCGTCGACCGAGGTGTACTGCTGCCCGTTCGGGTTGTAGATCTTCTGCGTCGGGAACATCGAGTCCATCCCGAACGTGCGCGCCTCGTCGGGGATGATCGGTACGAACCGGCCGCCGATCTCCTTGTCCTTGACCAGCTCGCGCAGCAGCCGGACGAACGCCATCGTGGTGGCGACCTCCTGCTTGCCCGAACCACGGCGCACGACGTCGTAGACCTTGTCGCCGGGCAGCACCAGCGCCTTGGACCGCACCCGGCGCTCGGGCACCGCACCACCCAGGGCGCGCCGTCGCTCGCGCATGTACTGGATCTCCGGGGCGTCCTCGCCCGGGTGGTAGTACGGCGGCAGGTAGGGGTCGCGCTCGAGGTCGGCGTCGGAGATCGGGATGCGCTGGGAGTCGCGGAACTCCTTGAGGTCGGCCAGCGAGAGCTTCTTCATCTGGTGGGTGGCGTTGCGCCCGGCGAAGTGCGAGCCCAGGCCGTAGCCCTTGATGGTCTTGGCCAGGATCACCGTGGGCTGGCCGTTGTGCTCCATCGCCGCGGCGTAGGCCGCGTGGACCTTGCGGTAGTCGTGGCCGCCGCGCTTGAGGTTCCAGATGTCGGTGTCGCTCATCGGCTCGACCAGGGCCTTGGTGCGCGGGTCGCGGCCGAAGAAGTGGTCGCGGACGTAGCCGCCGTCGTTGGCCTTGTAGGTCTGGTAGTCGCCGTCCGGGGTGGTGTTCATCAGGTTGATCAGGGCGCCGTCGCGGTCGGCGTGCAGCAGGGAGTCCCACTCCCGGCCCCAGATGACCTTGATGACGTTCCAGCCGGCGCCGCGGAAGAACGACTCCAGCTCCTGGATGATCTTGCCGTTGCCGCGCACCGGCCCGTCCAGGCGCTGCAGGTTGCAGTTCACCACGAAGGTCAGGTTGTCCAGGCCGTCGGTGGCCGCGATCTGGATCAGGCCGCGGGACTCCGGCTCGTCCATCTCGCCGTCGCCGAGGAACGCCCAGACGTGCGGCTCGGCGCCCGGTCCGGTGCCGACGTCGAGGAAGCCGCGGTCGCGCAGGTACCGGTTGAACCGGGCCTGCATGATCGCGTTCATCGGGCCGAGGCCCATCGAGACGGTCGGGAACTCCCAGAAGTCCGGCATCAGCCGCGGGTGCGGGTAGCTGGGCAGGCCGTGCCCCGGACCGCCGTGCGAGAGCTCCTGGCGGAACCCGTCGAGGCGGTCCTCGCTCAGCCGGCCCTCCAGGTAGGCGCGGGCGTAGATGCCCGGCGAGGCGTGGCCCTGGATGTAGACCTGGTCACCCCCGCTGGGGTGCTCCTTGCCCCGGAAGAAGTGGTTGAACCCCACCTCGTAGAGCGTCGCCGAGGAGGCGTAGGAGGAGATGTGGCCGCCCACCGAGATGCCCGGCCGCTGCGCGCGGTGCACGGTCATCGCCGCGTTCCAGCGCACCCAGCGGCGGTAGGCCCGCTCGGCCTCCTCGTCGCCGGGGAACCACGGCTCCCGGTCGGTGGGGATGGTGTTGACGTAGTCGGTGCTGGTCAGCGACGGGACACCGACGTGTCGCTCGCGGGCGCGCTGCAGCATGCGCAGCATCAGGTAGCGGGCCCGCTGCTGGCCCGCCGCGTCGAGCACCGCGTCGAAGGAGTCCAGCCACTCGGCGGTCTCCTCCGGGTCGATGTCCGGCAGGTGCGCGGCGAGGCCGTCGCGGATGACGTGGACACGCCGGGGCGCCGCGCCGGTGGCGCGGCGGTCGCCGTCGTGGGACTGGCCGGTCAAGGGGTCTCCCTGCGTGGCTCGGGGCTCGGACGTTCGGGCTCATCCCCTATCGTGCCTGTCTACGGGCAGTCTCGTAACGAGTGGTTGCGTCCGGGCCGCCGACGTGTTCGGATTCCGCATCCAGGTGCGCCCGGCGGCCGAGACGGGCCGGGCGGGCAGCTGGTGGAGCTACGACGAAAAGAGGTACAGGGGTGGTCGCCGCGGAAGATGCCGGACGTTCGTCCGACATCGCGGGCAAGCTCGGCGTCGAGCCGGGAATGGTCGTCCAGGAGATCGGTTGGGACTCCGACGTCGACGAGGTCGTGCGCGATGCCGTCGAGGAGAGAGCCGGCGACGAACTGCTCGACGAGGACGCCGACGAGGTCGTCGACGTGGTCCTGATGTGGTGGCGCGAGGGGGACGGCGACCTGTTCGACGCCCTGGTCGACGCCATCGGAGCACTGGCCGACAACGGCGTGATCTGGGTGCTGACCCCCAAGACGGGCCGCAGCGGGCACGTGGAGCCCAGCGAGATCGCCGAGGTCGCACCCACCGCCGGGCTCTCGCAGACGTCCAACGTGACGGTCAGCGAGGGCTGGGCTGGCTCGCGGCTGGTGGCGCCCAAGGCGGCCAAGACCCGCCGGTGAGCGCCCCGAGCACAGATCGGAGAGGACCCGTGGCCCCCGAGGTGGGTGCACAAGCCCCCGACTTCACGCTGAAGAACCAGGACCGCGAGGACGTGGCGCTGTCCGCGTTCCGCGGCGACCGCAGCGTGCTGGTGGTGTTCTACCCGTTCGCGTTCTCCGGGATCTGCGCCGGCGAGCTCACCGCCGTCCGGGACGACCTGCCGTCGTTCCAGAACGACGACGTGCAGGTGCTCGCGGTGTCCTGCGACCACACGTTCACCCTCAAGGCCTGGGCCGACGCCCAGGGCTACACGTTCCCGCTGCTGGCCGACTTCTGGCCGCACGGGCGGGTCGCCCAGGACTACGGGGTGCTCAACGAGGCCGCCGGGTTCGCCCGACGCGGTACCTTCCTGGTGGACAAGGCCGGGATCATCCGGTTCGCCGAGGTGAACGAGATCGGCGAGGCGCGCGATCAGGACGGCTGGCGGCGCGCGGTCGCGGCACTGTCCGCGGTCTGACTCCGGACCCGCCGACCGGCGGTCCGGCACCGGGCGCGTAGCTCAGCGGGAGAGCACTCGGCTTACACCCGAGCGGTCGCAGGTTCGAACCCTGCCGCGCCCACCGCCCTGACCAGGGCTGCTCAACCGAGCAGGCGCCGCCGAGGCAGCATCCAGCAGTTGCCGAGCGGTGCACTGCGGTTTCCAACCTGCCATCGAGCAGGGACTCGCCGAGCTGCGCTCGGCCGCGGCCGGACGCCGGTGCGCGCGACGGGCTCGACGTCCGGCTAACGCTTGCCCTGCACCCCCTCCCGGCGGTCCAGCTCCGTCAGCAGCCGGCGCAGGAACGCCCGCGACCGGCGGATCTCCTCCTCGGGCAGCGCCGCGTAGAGCGCCCGATGCAGCGCGGACCCGCGTGCGGTCACCTCGCCGAGGACCTCGCGACCGCGAGGCGTGAGGGTCAGCAGGGGGGAGCTGCGATGGTCCAGGTTGGGCAGGTAGACGGCGTGCCCGAGCACCACCAGGTCGTTGGCGACGCGCTGCACGTTCTGTCGGCTCACGCCGAGGCGGCGGGCCGCCTGCGGCACCGTCAGCGGGTCCTCGGCGACCACGCTCAGCACCTGCCAGCGGGCCTGGGTGAGCCCCGCGCTCTGCGCGGTCCGCTCGCCGAGCCGGCGCAGGGCTCCGGCCGCCTCCAGCACGTCGGCCACGAGCAGGGCCATCTCGTCGGCCACAGAACCTCCCTCGGTTGACAACATATTGTCAGAGTGTAACGCTGTTGCCAGAATCTTGCGACCAGTGAGGGGGACCGATGCCACGAGTCGACCTGTACCGGAACGTCCACATGGGGCAGCGGGCCAGGCTCTTCGGCCTCGCGGTGGAGCTGGGAGCCGCGGCCGGGCCCGGCGACCTCCCCGACCTGGCCGAACGCTGCCTGGCCATGATCCAGGAGCTGCGCGAGCACGCTGACCACGAGGACACCTACATCCACCCGCTGCTCCGCGAACGGGCTCCGGAGGCGGCCGATGCGCTGGACGCGGAGCACGTGCGGCTCGATGCGGTGCTCGCCGCCCTCGACCACCGCGCGCGCACCCTGCCGACGGTCCCCGCCGAAGCACTGCCCGCCGCACAGCACGACCTCTACCTGGCGCTGAACGAACTCGCCAGCGCCTACCTCGCGCACCTGCACGCGGAGGAGACCGTTGCGATGCCCGCCCTGTGGGAGCGGTGCACCGACGACGAACTCGGCGCGGTGTTCGACGCCTTCCGCGCCTCCCGGACTGCTGAGGAGGGCCTGCTCGACCTCCGCAGGATGCTCCCGTTCCTGCCACCCGGCACCCGCGCCGCCATCGTCCGGGCGATCCTGGACGGTAGCCCGATCGACCAGGCCGACCGCATCCTCGACGCCGTCTCCGCGGCGCTCGGTCCCGGCCAGCGCACCCGGCTCGGCGAGGACCTGGCAGCGTCGCGAGCGCGATGACGAACCGCCCCGCGCGCGGGCGAAGGTGTGCCACCTGGACGACTCCGATGCCGCCACCGGCAGCCGAAGGCTTTGCCTACGCTCGTCGTCGGCTCGGACTGGATCTTCCGACCAGGTCGGGCCAGGCCGCTGCCAGGTCGGAGCGTTCTCCCCGACCCGCGTCGACCTGGAGTCAGCGGGTTCTGCGCGCGAGCTTCGCCGGGGCTCCGCCTGCGTCGTGCGACGCGGAGTAGAGCTCTGCCCGCGGGGCGGCAATGGGGCGGCGTGGAGTCGAACGTGGCGCGAACTGCTGATGGTCAAGTACGACCACACCGGCGTCCACCAGGGGACCGATGACGCCGGGCCCGCATACCTGCAACGGCTCTACGCGGCCGACCTGGAGTGTGCGATGAACCCGCCGTCCGGTCGGGAGTGTGCCGACCCGTACCCGCCGGTCAGCAGCAGCGGCGACGGGGATGCGGATGTGTACGTCGACGATGACGACGACGACGGGCTACCCGATGGGGCCCTCACCGGCGGGTACTGCGCCCGGAGGTGGTGGTGCTAGCGGAACGACATCACCGACGACAACGGCGCCGCTGGACCCAGGACCGCAACGACACTCAGGACCGGAGCGCGACGGCTCGCAGGGCGATGTCGACGGAGGCCTGGAGCTCTTCGCGGGTCGCGCCGGCCGCGGCGTGGACGGCGTGGCCCTCGCTGAGCGCCATCACGAACCGGGCCAGTGCTCGCGCATCCACGCCGAGCGGGAGGTCTCCTTCCTGTGCGGCGCGGGTCAGTCGCTCCTCGAGGGCGGACTCGGTGGCGGCCCGGCCGGCGGCCAGGACCTCCGAGATGCGGGCGTTCTCCGGCGAGCAGGCCAGGCCTCCCTGGATGGAGAGGCAGCCCGCGGGGTGGTCGCTCGCGGTGAGGCCGTCGGCGCTGGAGCGCAGGAATGCCTCGATGGCCGCGTACGCGGTGGGTCGATCGAGTGCGGCGCGCACCCCGGCCACCTGGGCCTCGTGGTAGCGGGCGAAGGCGCGCTGGAACAGCTGCTCCTTGCTGCCGAACGTCGCGTACAGGCTCGGCCGGTTGATGCCCATCGCGCTGGTGAGGGCGCTCAGCGACGCACCCTCGTAGCCGTGTCGCCAGAAGACCTGCGCGGCCCGGCCGAGGACCGCGTCCTCGTCGAAGGCCCGCGGCCGTCCGACGGCGGGCGACCCAGTGCTCATGGGACCCACTCTACCGCTCGGTACAGAAGTGACCCAGCTCTCCAACCGATCGGTAGAGAACTAGGTACCGTGGCGTTGCAACCGATCGGTACAAAAGTGCGCGCACTCGAGCACCGCGATCGTCCTGGCTCGTCAGAGGCCCGCTGCGGCCGCACATCCGGAGGAGACGCATGACCGTCACACTGATCACCGGCGCGAACAAGGGCATCGGTTTCGAGACCGCCAGACAGCTTCTCGACCTGGGCCACACCGTGTACATCGGCGCCCGCGACGTCGAGCGGGGCGAGAAGGCCGCTGCGGAGCTGGGCGCACGGTTCGTCCAGCTCGACGTGACCGACGACGCCTCGGTCAGCGAGGCCCTGGCGACCGTCGACGCGGCCGAGGGTCGACTCGACGTCCTGGTGAACAACGCGGGCATCCTCGGCGCCGGACCCGTCGACGGACCGACCGCGCTGCGCGTGTTCGACACCAACGCGGTGGGCATCGTCCGGGTCACCGAGGCGGCGCTGCCCCTGCTGCGGAAGTCGTCGAACCCGGTGGTGGTCACCCTGTCCAGCAGCATGGGGTCGTTCTGGGCGGTGACCAACCCCGACCGCCCGGAGTCCTCCATGCCGTTGGCGCTCTACGCGGCGTCCAAGTCGGCGGCCACCATGCTCACCGTGCAGTACGCCAAGTCCCAGCCGGGAATCAAGTTCAACGCGCTCGAGCCCGGCACCACCGCCACCGACATGACCGCCGCCTTCGGCATCGGCAGATCGGTGGTGGACAGCGCCAGGACCGTCGTGCGCCTGGCCACCCTCGGCCCGGACGGCCCGACCGGGACATTCACCGACGAACGCGGGGAGCTGGGCTGGTAGGCGCGCAGGAACGGGGGACTTGTCTCCCGCAGCCCCGAGCACGACCCTGGTCGACGTCGTCCTGCACCTCGTGCGGTGCGGGAGCTCGGAGGCAGCGTGGACAGGCAGCGTTCGCAGCAGTTCATGCAGAAGCTGGTGGGGGACGTGGCCACCGCGCTGGCGGTCTCGGTGCTGTTCGTCGCCGAGCGCAGCGGACTGCTGGCGGCGATGGCGGGCGCCGGACCGTTGTCGGGCGCCGAACTCGCCGAGCGCGCCGGGATGCCCGTCCGTGCCGTCGAGGAGAGCCTCGCGGCTCTTGCCGCCTCGGGCTACGTGGAGCACGACCCGGCGACCGACCGGTTCGCGCTGCCCGAGGAGCACGCGGCGTTCCTGGTGGACCCGTCGTCCGAGTACTACCTGGGCGGGCTGGTCGAGGGGCAGCTGATCACCGCGACGACGGCCCCGCAGCTCGCCGGGGCGTACGCCCGCGGTGAGGGCCTGCCGTTCGCCGCGTTCGGTCCCGAACTCCCGGGCGTGCTGGAGCGCATGAACCGGTCGGTCTACCAGCACCGGCTGGTCCGCAGCTGGCTTCCCGCGCTGCCCGAGGTCGTCGCCCGGCTGCACGACGGTGGCCGGGCCATCGATGTTGGTTGCGGGACCGGGATCGTTCCGATCACCCTCGCCGGGTCGTTCCCCACCGCCCGAGTCGCCGGGCTCGATCCCGACGAGCGGTCCATCGCCGCGGCCACGCTGAACGCCGCGGGTGGAGGTGTGGCGGTGGAGTTCGTCCAGGCGGCCGTGGATGCCCTGCCGCTCGATCCGCCGTGGGACCTGATCACCACGTTCGACGTGGTGCACGACCTGCCGGACCCGCTCGGCGCGTTGCGCCGGATCCGGGCCGCGCTCGCCGACGGCGGCACCTACCTGATGGTCGAGCCGCGGGTGGCCGACCGCCTGGAGGACAACGTCGACGACCCGTTCGCGCGGATGCTCTACGGGTTGAGCAGCCTGCTGTGCGTCCCCCAGTCGGTGGCGCAGGGCGGCCCGGGTCTCGGGGCCTGCTGGGGTGAGTCCCGGGCCCGTGAGCTCGCCGGGCAGGCCGGGTTCGCCCGGTTCGAGCGGCTGGAGGTCCGCAGCCCCGTCATGGCCTTCTACGCCCTCGGCGGCTGACAGCCGCCGACCCGCGGGACGCTCCCGGACCGCGCCGACCGGGATCGATCACTCCCCGAGCATCGTGACGAACTCCGTGACGAGCAGCGTGAACAGCTCGGGGCGGTCCAGCGGCAGCCCGTGCCCGGCCGCCGGCACCACCGCGAGCTGGGCGTGCGGTAGGCCGGAGCGCAGCGCGATCATGTGGTCGAGCGGGATCTCGTCCTCGTCGTCGCCGATCATCACCAGCGCCGGACCGGGGTAGCCGGCGAGGTCGGCGACGGTCAGGGTCGGCTCCGCGCGGTGCATGCGGTCGAGCTTCGCGTCGAGGACGTCGAAGGCGCCGGGCCCGTCCGGGGAGACCTCGGCGTGGAAGTCGCGGAACTGCTCCTTGGTCTCCTGGTCGAGGTCGAGCGCTCCGAGCGCCCAGGCCTCGTGGTGGAACACCCCGGACACGAACACCAGCGCGGACACCAGGTCGGGGCGCGCCAGCGCGGTCATCAGCGCCACGACGGCGCCGTCGCTGTGCCCGACCAGCGCGGCGGGGCCGCCGACGACCTGCTCCAGGAACTCGGCGGTGTCGTGGGCCATCAGGTCGTAGGAGAGCGCACCGTCGACGTCGGGGGTGCGGCCGTGCCCGCGCCGATCGGGGCAGAACACCTCGAAGGTCTTCGCGAGGCCTGGTACCAGCGACGCGAAGACGCGCGAGTCGACGCCGCCGGGGTGCAGCAGCACGAGCGGATCACCGCGTCCGGCGCGTTCGTAGGAGGTCCGCACCTCGCCGAGCATCACGTGGTCCGACATCCCGCCCCCGCCCTCCCGCCCCGACGTGCTCCAGTGGGCAAAGGTAGACCAGCGGGCACGCAACACCGGCTTGCGTCTCAAGCGACTTGAGACCCCAGAGTGGGGCCCGTGAACGACGAGCAGCTGTACCCGATCGGGGACGTGGCCCGCCGCACCGGGCTGAGCGTGAGTGCCATCCGGTTCTACGCCGACTCCGGCGTCATCCCGCCCACCGACCAGACCGACGCCGGCCACCGGCTCTACGACGTCGACGCCATCGCCCGGCTGGAACTCGTCCGGACCCTGCGCGAACTGGGTGCGGGCCTCGAGGAGATCCGCCGGCTGCTGGCCGACGAGACGACGCTGCGCGATCTGGCCACGACCCACCTCGCGCTCGTCGACCGCCAGATGCGGCAGCTGCGCACCCGGCGCGCCGTCCTGCGCACCATCGTCAACCAGAACACCGCGACCGAACAGGTGACGCTCATGCACACCCTCGCCTCGATGTCCGACGACGACCGCAGCCGGCTGCTCGACCGGTTCTGGGACGAGGTCACCGACGGCCTCACCGTCCACCCCGCCTTCGTCGACCACCTGCACCGGTTGCGGCCCTACCTGCCGGAGGACCCGACGACCGAACAGCTGCAGGCCTGGATCGAGCTGGCCGACCTGGTGCAGGACCAGGCCTTCCGCCACTCGGTCCGCGAGTTCTTCCACACCGCGTTCGCCTCGCCCCGGGCCCTCGAGCTGACCGCACCGTCGAGGCTCGAACGCATCGAGGAGCACCGGCTGATCGAGGTGGAGGCCTGGCAGGCGCAGCAGTCCGGGATGTCGCCGTACTCGCCACAGGCCCGGGAGATCGCCGAACGCCTGGTCGTGTCGATCGCCGGGCTCACCGCGGACACCGCCGAGCACCCACCCGGCGAGCACGACCTCGCCGAGGTGCGGCGCTCCCTGGCCGCGCCCGACCGCACCACCGCCTCCTACCAGGAGGCCGAGCACGCCATGTCCGGGTTCACCGACCTGCTCGGCAGCTACTTCTCGCTGATGGCCACCATCGACGGCACGCCACAACCGGACCACGAGGAAGCGCGGGAGAGCGAGCAGTGGGTCGCCGCAGCGCTCAGGGCCGCCGGCCCGGACCAGGAGCCCGCACCGGCCGGCTGACGGGGCGGGTCAGCGCCCGGTGGCGCCGTCGATGAGCTCGCGCAGGATGTCGGCGTGCCCGGCGTGCCGGCCGGTCTCCTCGATCAGGTGGGTCATCGTCCAGCGCAGGGTCGGTGCCGCACCGGGCCGCCCTCCCGGGCGTGGACCGGGCACGGCGAGGTCGGGGCAGGCGGCGATCACCTCGTCGGCCCGGGCCGCGGCGTCCCGGTAGGCGCGCAGGACGTCCTCGGTGGACTCGTCCGGGTCCACCCGGAACGTGGCGGCCCAGTCGGTCACCGGCTCGCCGAGCAGCCAGTGGCGCTCCACGTGGGTGAGGTGCTTGACCAGGCCGAGCAGGTTCGTCCCGGACGCGACGCCGGGAGTGCGGATCTGCGGCTCGGGCACGCCGTGCGCGGTGGCGAGGACCGCCTCGCGCAGGTAGCCGAGGAACCCCAGCAGGACCTCCTTCTCCCTGGGACCGGTGCGCGGGGGGCCGGTGTCGCGGCGCCGCTTGCCGGGTCGGGGCGGTCCGCTCGCGGCCTTCCGCGCAGCTCGGGAGCGTGGCGCCGCCGGCGGGGTCATGCCGCTGTCCGGCGCACGACCAGGACGTTGTCGGTCACGATCGCGCTCTGGCCGCCAGGTCCCTGCGCCCGCCGTCGGGGCATGTCCGCGCGCTCCCGGTGCCATCCGGCCGGATCGAGGTCCAGCTCGGCGAACACCTCGTCGGGGGTGGGGTAGCGGGTGTCGGGGTCCTGGTTCCAGGACCAGGGCGTGGTCGATCCGTGGTCGACGACCACGAGCCGCCCTCCGACCCGCAACGCCTGCGCGGCGGTGCGCAGCACAGCCGAGCGGGGCATGGCGAACGGCGTGTGGAAGTACTGCGCGGACACCAGGTCGAAGACCCCGGCGGGGAACTCCGCGGCGAGGTCGACGCGCCGACCCGAGACCCGATCGGCGAGGTCGAGGCGCCGCGCGTGCTCGACGAGCCGGCGCACGGCGTGGGCGGAGATGTCGACCGCGGTGACCCGCCACCCGCGGCCGGCGAGCCAGAGCGCGTCGCCGCCGGCGCCGCACCCCAGGTCCAGGGCGGTGCCGGGGGCCAGCTCGGTCGCGATCTCGGCCAGCAGGGGGTTCACCCGCGGGGTCTGCGCGGATCGGGGTGTGCGGTAGTGCTCCTCCCAGAAGCGGACGGCGGCCTCGGGGTCCGGTGCGGTGCTGGTGGGGTCCAGACCCATCGCGGGCCCTCCTTCGGTCGGTCGGTGGGATCGCCCACCACCTTGACCGCCACCGGGCGAAATGCGCACGAGAACTTGCCAACATGGCAAGATCCGGCTCATCCCACCGCCGGGCCCTGGTACAGCAGCGTGCCGTGGGCGTCGAAGGCGCGGACGGTCAGCAGCCCGGGGTCCGCCGGCGAGCCGGGCGGAGCCTGACCGGCGAACGTCCCGCCCGCGACGTTGACCTGCCACGGTTGCCCGGCGCCGGTCGTGACCTCCATCCGGACCACGTCGGGCCGGACGGGCCCGGCCACGACACCGGGCAGGTCCGACGGCAGGGTCAGCCAGACGAACGGCCGGGCGTCGCCGTCACCGACGTCCGGCCCCCACGGCCGCAGGGGGGTGACCTCGCCCGGCGCGACCGAGCAGCCGCCGACCACCGACGGCCGGGCCGCGATCAGCAACGACGCCGGCCGGTCGTCGCGGCGGTGGGACAGGACCTGCACCGTCGCCCAGCCCGGGGAGGCGTCCGCGCCGTCCTGCGCCGAGCAGCGCCGGAGCAGGTCGGCGGCCGCGGCGGACCCGTCCGCGGGCACCGACTGGCGGTCCACGACGCGCAGCGCCGGGGGAGCGAGCCGCTCCGGCGCCCCGAGCTGGCGGATCCCGGTCGAGTCGCCGATCGCGACGGCGAGCCGGCCGGCGTCGGTGACCGGGCCGGCCGCCAGCCGGAGGAAGGCGCGGTTGGCCGCCAGGCCCGACGGCTGCCCGCCGTCCGCGGCCACCTCGACCCGCGTCCCCTCCGGCGCGACCGCCGCGAGCACCCCGTCCGAGGAGGTCAGGAGCACGAGCGCGCGGTCGATCGGGACGGCCGCCTGCGGGTCGGACACCTCGACGAGCGACGGGCCGGTCGCGCAGACGAACGGCACGTCCGCGTCGAGCAGGGTCGCCGCCCGGCCGTCGGTGGTGAAGAGCTGGGCGAGGGGACGCCACCCGGCCCGCTCCGGGTAGCGATCGGCGAGCCCCGCGCCGTCGAGCGCCGCGGCACACCGGTCGAGGCTCTGGCTCAACCGGTCCAGCGGCTCGGGGGCCGGGCGGAACGGGGCGGGCGGCACCGGGCCGGTGCTGCCCCCGGTCTGGGCGGGCAGGAGCACGACCAGCAGGGTCGCGGCCACGGCGACGGTGGCGAGCCACGGCGCGAGCCGCTGCCACCGGTCGGCATCCATGCGCCACCGCTTCCTCGACGGATCGGTCGTGGACCGGAGCCAGTGTCACAGCTCAACGCGGTCCCCGTCGCGCCTCCCGCCGGTGGACTGCCCGGCCGGCGCAGTGGCCGTCCCGGACGGCTCCGGTGGCTCAGGCGGTGAAGACCTGGGCGTCGTCGGCGAACGCCTTGAACTCCAGGGCGTTGCCGGCCGGGTCGAGCAGGAACATCGTCCACTGCTCGCCGGGCTGCCCGGCGAAGCGGACGTAGGGCTCGATGACGAACTCGGTGCCGGCCGCGCGCAGCCGTTCGGCCAGCTCCTGGAAGCGCGGGACGGTCAGGATCAGGCCGAAGTGCGGCACCGGGACGTCGTGGCCGTCGACCGGGTTGTGCACGCGCTCGGCGCGGGCCGGGGCGAGGTGGGTGACGAACTGGTGGCCGTGCAGGTTCCAGTCCACCCACGTGTCGGCGCTGCGGCCCTGCTCCAGGCCCAGCAGCTCACCGTAGAAGCGGCGGGCGGCGGCCAGGTCGTCGACCGGGACGGCCAGGTGGAAGCGGGGGATGGGGGAGTCGAGCACGGTCATCGGTGGGGTCGCCTTCCGCGTGGTCGTCTGCTCGTCCCCGATGGTGCACCGGGTACCGCGGCCGGGCACGCCGTGGGCCACCCGAGCCCGGTGGCGCAGGTGGGTCGCGGACCCCTGCGCTCAGATCCCGGAGCCCTCCTCCTCCGCATCGTCGGTGTCGACCACGTCGGCATCGTCGCCGCGTCCGGGACCACCGGCCGAAGCGGCGGCGTCCGGCCGGTCCTCCGGCGGTGCGGTCATGGTGGGCTCGGCGTCCTGGTCGGGCTCGTCCTGCAAGCGCGGGTCGGTCATGGCGGGGACGTACCCGGCCGCAGCCCCGTCATCCGTCGCCGCCGGAAGGATCTGCGATCACCCGGTGATCGGCTCCACAACGGGTACCCGGCCCCCAGTGCGACCGTGCCGGCGGCTTCCGGCGACCGAGATGACGGAGGGGACGATGGAGTCCACGACGGCAGGGCAGGACGACGAGTCGACCGGGTCACCGGGGTCCGGCCCGGGTGGCCGGTTGAGCGGGCGCGACCGGGCCATCCTGCGTGCGGTGGCGGCCGGAGACGCCGAGTTCACCTGGGGCTCGGAGCCGGACCTGCTGCTCGACGGCCGGTACTGCTGCGACCAGTCCGCCGTGCACCGGCTGACCCGGGCCGGTCTGATCGCGCCGGCCAGGGGCGGGGTGACCGGGCAGCGGGTGCCCGCCACCGTCACCTCCGCCGGGCTGCGCCAGCTCGCCGCGGGCCCGCCCGCCATGGACCTGGCGGCCGGCTAGGCCTGCTGCGGACGGGACCAGCTGTCGGACAGCGCCGCTACCCTCGCGACATGTCCCGAGACGCCGGGCCCGCCACCCCCTGCGCCGAGATCGTCGAGATGGTCACCGACCACCTCGAAGGTGCGCTGGGCGACGACGACTTCGCCCGGTTCCTCGACCACCTCGCCGGGTGCGACGGCTGCGCGGCCTACCTCGACCAGATGCGCACCACGGCCCGGCTGCTCGGCGCCGTCCCCGAGCTCGCCCCCGAAGTGACCCTGGGCCCGGAGGCCGAGTCGGCGGTGCTCGGCGCGTTCCGGCGGTGGAGCCGGGACAGGTCCGGGCGGTGAGCCCCGCCGAGGGCCGCACCGCAGTACCGGCCGAGGTCCCCGCCGAGGTCCCAGCTGAGGTCAGGGCGCTGCTGGACGGGGAGGAGCAGGCCTTCCGCGACCTGGTTCGCCGGCACCAGGGCGTCCTGCTGCGGCTGGCCATGGTGCACGTCCGGACCCGCGCCGACGCCGAGGAGGTCGTGCAGGAGACGTGGCTGGCCGTGCTGGAGGGCCTCGACCGGTTCGCCGGCCGCGCCGCGCTGCGCACCTGGATCTGCCGCATCCTGCTGAACATCGCCCGCCGGCGGGCCGGGCGGGAGGCGCGCAGCGTCCCGCTGTCCGGGTTGCTCGCCGATGACGGACCGACGGTCGACCCCGACCGCTTCTTCCGCGACGGGCCCAACGCCGGGCACTGGTCCAGCCTGCCCCAGTCGTGGACCGGCATCCCGGACGAGTCCCTGCTGGCCGACGAGATGCGCCGCCGCCTCGGCGCGGCCGTCGAGCGGCTGGTGCCCGCGCAGCGCGAGGTGATCGTCCTGCGCGATGTGCACGGGTGGACCGGACCCGAGGTCTGCGAGCTGCTGGAGATCAGCGAGGGCAACCAGCGGGTGCTGCTGCACCGGGCCAGGGCCCGGGTCCGGCAGGCCGTGGAGGACTACCTCGCCGCGGGCGCCGGCGGCTGACCGGCGCCGGATCGCGGGTGTAACGGACCGGGCGTCCCCGTCCACTGGTCCCGGGTACCCGCGCGCCGCCCACGGCGGCCGCGCACCGACCCGGAAGGGGTGCACGATGACGACGACCGACCCGACCGCCGGGCCGAGGACCGACCGGGCCCGGGGGAGCGGCGGCTACCTCCAGGTGCTGCGCACGCCCGGGATGCTGGCGTGGTTCGCCGTGGCGGTCTGCCAGCGGCTGCCCATCGCGATGGCCCCGTTGGCCCTGGTCCTGCTCGGCGAGGCGGCCGTCGGGTCGTTCTCGGTGGGGGCGGTGCTGGCGGGTGTCTTCGCCCTGGCCGAGGCAGCCACCGCTGCGGCGATGGGGCGCCGGTTCGACCGCCGCCCCCCGGCGCCGGAGCTGCGGCTGGTGCTCGCGGTCCAGGCGGTGGCGCTGCTGCTGGTCGTGGGGGCCGCGCAGGTGTTCACCGGTGCCGTCGCGGTGGTGCTGATGACCGTGCTCGCCGCGGTCGCCGGCGCCGTGGCGGCCGGGGCGCACGGCGGGCTCCGCGCGCTGGTCGTGCGCAGCGTCCGGGCCGATGCGCGGCACCAGGCGCTGAGCCTGGAAGCGACCATGACCGCGGTGATGTGGGCGATCGGTCCCGCGCTCGTCGCCGGCCTGGCGGTGGTCGCCGGGGCTGCGGTCACCGTGGTCGTGACGGGCCTGATCGCGCTGGCCGGTGTGGTGGCGGCCGCGGCGCTGGTCGACCCGGGCCGCGTCCGGGAGACCGGGCGGGCGCCGAGCGTCTGGCGCCGGTCCTGGCCGGCGATGCTGCACGAGTGCGCTGTCCTGCTGGTGGTCGGCGCGGTGTTCACGGCGCTGCCGCCGCTGCTCGCCGGGCTGGGCGGCGACCCTGGCCTGTCCGGGCTGGTGCTGGGCGGGTTCGCGGCCGCCGGGATCGTCGGCGGCGTGGTGTACGGGGCCCGCCGGTGGTCGGCGCCCTACCGCGTCCAGATCACGGTGCTGATCCTGGCGCTGTGCGCCAGCCTCGCCGCCGGCGCGTGGGCCGGCGACGTCCTGCCGGTGGTGCTCCTGGTGCTGGTCGGCGGGCTGTTCAGCACCCCGGCGCTGACCGCCCGGGGCGCGGGCCTGCAGGAACTGCTGCCCGAGTCGCGGTGGTCGGCCGGCTTCTCGACCCTCTACGCGGCGGGCGGGATCGGGTTCGGGGTCGCCGGGCTGGTCGTGGCGCCCCTGCTCGTCGTCGCCGGCGGCCGGGTCGCCCTGGCGGTGTGCGCCGGAGTGGCCGCGGTGATGACCGTGGTCGGCACGGTGGCCGAGAACCGCACGTCGCCGCGGGCCGCGGGCGCTCAGTGAGCCGGTCCGGCCGACGCGGCCGCCCGGTGGAACCGGGCTGAGGCCCGCTCCAGCTCCTCGGCCAGCCCGGGCGCGTCGAGCACCTCGAAGTCGACGTCGAGCAGCCCGAGGTAGTGCACCAGCATCCCCGGGCTGTCCGAGCCGACCTCGACGACGCACCGGTCCGCTCCGTCGGCCTCGACGGCCGTGCCCGGCGGGAGCCGGCGGGCGGCGTGCTCGGCCGGCGCGTGCAGCCGCACCCTGGCCCGGAACTGCCAGACCGCCTCGTCCACGCCGCGCCGGACGTGCGCGGCGGCGTCCCCGCCGGGCGGCTCGCGCGCGGCGAAGCGCGGCCCGGTCGGCACCCGCGGGGACATCCGGTCCACCCGGAAGGTGCGCCAGTCGTCCCGGTCGACGTCCCAGCCCAGCAGGTACCACCGGCGACCGCGGCTGACCAGCCGGTGCGGCTCGACGGCCCGCCGGCCGACCACGCCGCCGTGGTCGGTGTAGTCGAAGCGCAGCTGCTCGCTCGCCCGGATCGCCGTGGCGACCGCGGTCAGGACGTCCGGGTCGACGGTGGGACCGGTGCCCGGCACGGTCACCGTCGCGGCGGCGAGGGCGGCGACCCGGTGCCGCAACCGGGACGGCAGCACCTGCTCCAGCTTGACCAGCGCCCGCACCGAGGCCTCGTCGATCCCGGCCACCGCGCCACTGGCGGCCGTGCGCAGGCCGAGGACCACGGCAACGGCCTCGTCGTCCTCGAGCAGCAGCGGCGGCAGCGCGGCCCCGGCGCCGAGCCGGTAGCCGCCCGACACCCCGGGTGCGGCGTGCACCGGGTAGTCCAGCTCGCGCAGCTTCTCCATGTCGCTGCGCACCGTGCGCGTGCTGACGCCCAGTCGTCGCGCCAGTTCGGCACCGGTCCAGTCGCGCCGGGTCTGGAGCAGCGACAGCAGGCGCAGCAGGCGCGCGGAGGTCGGCAGCACGGCTCCGAGAATGCCAGCAATCGCGGAAGCTGGTCTTCCGCAATTGTTCCTACCGTCGTCGTCATGGCCGACACCGAGATCCGCCCCTTCCGCATCGACATCCCGCAGGCCGAGCTGGACGACCTGCACGCCCGGCTGGCCGCCACCCGCTGGCCGGACGAGGTTCCCGGCGACCGCCCGGACTGGAGCCGCGGGATCCCGCAACCCCACCTGCGCGAGCTCGCCGAGCACTGGCGCACCGGCTTCGACTGGCGGGCCCAGGAGGCCGCGCTGAACGCCTTCCCGCAGTTCGTCACCGAGATCGACGGCCAGACCGTGCACTTCCTGCACGTCCGCTCGCCGGAGCCGGACGCGGTGCCGCTGCTGATCACGCACGGCTACCCGAGCTCGGTGGCCGAGTTCCGGACCGTGCTCGGGCCGCTGGCCGACCCGCGCGCGCACGGCGGCGACCCCGCCGACGCCTTCCACGTCGTCGTGCCGTCGCCGCCCGGCTTCGGCTTCTCCACCCCGCTCTCCGCGCCCGGCTGGGAAGTGGGCCGGACCACCGAGGCGTTCGCCGAGCTGATGACCCGGCTGGGCTACCCGCGGTTCGGCGCGCACGGCGGGGACATCGGCGCCGGGGTCACCGGCCGGCTCGGGGCGACCCGGCCGGAGCGGGTGATCGGCACCCACGTCACCAGCGACCCGGGTTCGCTGGGCCTGGTCGGCGAGCAGTTCCCGGTTCCGGACGGCCTCGGCCCCGACGACCTGGCGGTGATCGAGGCCGCCCAGCGGGACTGGCGCGAGGAGCGGGGCTACCTGGTCCTGCAGAGCACCCGGCCGGAGACCATCGCGGCCGCGCTCACCGACACGCCGGTCGGCCAGCTGGCCTGGATCGCCGAGAAGTTCGGGACCTGGAGCGGCCGGGCGGTGCCCCCCGGTGCGGCCGTGGACCGCGACCACCTGCTGACCACGATCAGCATCTACTGGTTCACCCGCAGCGGCGCGTCCGCGGCGCGGTTCCTCTACGAGGCCGAGCACTCCGGGCTCGACTGGCTGGCCCCGTCCGGGGTGCCCAGCGGCTGGGCGGTGTTCGACAGCAATCCGGTGCTGCGCCGCGTGATGGACCCCGAGCACCGGGTCGGGCACTGGTCGGAGTTCGCCGAGGGCGGCCACTTCCCGGCGATGGCGGCCGGCCCGTTGCTGGTCGGGGACCTGCGCGCGTTCTTCCGCGGGCTGCGGGGCTGAACCGCACCGCGCTGCACCCGGGCGCCGGGCCGGCCGGACCGGCCCGGTGCCCGGATCAGGACAGGTGGGTGGGCTCCGGGTCGGCCTTGTGCCGGCCGTCCGAACCGGTCGCGTCCTGGCCGCCTTGGTCGTGCTCGGTCGCGGTGCCCGCCGGGACGAGCGACACGACCACCGACTTCGACGCCGGCTGGTTGCTCTCCAGCGCCGTCGAGTCCAGCGGCACCAGCGGGTTGGTCTCCGGGTAGTAGGCCGCCGCGGTGCCGCGCGGGGTGTCGTACTCGACGATCCGGAACCGTGGGGCCACCCGGTCCTCCTCGTCGTCGTCCCACTTGGTGACCAGGTCGACCAGGTCGCCGTTGGCGAAGCCGAGCGCGGCGATGTCCTCGCGGTGCAGGAACACCACCCGCCGGCCGCCCTCGATGCCGCGGTAGCGGTCGCTGAGCCCGTAGATGGTGGTGTTGAACTGGTCGTGGCTGCGCAGGGTCTGCAGCAGCACGTGCCCCGGCGGGACCTGCACCACCTCGATGGGCGAGACGACGAACTCCGCCTTGCCCGAGCCGGTGGTGAAGGTGCGCGAGTCGCGCGGCGGGTGCGGCATCAGGTAGCCGCCCGGGCGCCGCACGTTGACCTCGTAGCTCTCGCAGCCGGGGACCACCCGCGAGATGTGCTCGCGGATGCGGCGGTAGTCCTCGCGCATCGCCCGCCAGTCGATGCCGTGCCGGTCGCCCAGGGTGGCCTCGGCGATGCCGGTCACGATGGCCACCTCGGAGCGCAGGTGCGGGCTGGCCGGCTTCAACGGGCCCCGGGAGGCGTGCACCGCGCAGGTCGAGTCCTCGACCGTCACCACCTGCGGGCCGCTGAGCTGCACGTCCTGCTCGGTCCGGCCGAGGGTGGGCAGGATCAGCGCGGTCTGCCCGCAGACCAGGTGCGACCGGTTGAGCTTGGTGGAGATCTGCACGGTGAGCGAGCAGCGGCGCATCGCGTCGGCGGTGACGTCGGTGTCCGGGGCGGCCTGGACGAAGTTCCCGCCGAGGCCGACGAACACCCGCACCTTCCCGTCACGCATCGCCCGGATCGTGTCGACGGTGTCGTAGCCGTGCTCGCGGGGCGGGTCGAAGCCGAACTCGCGCTGCAGCGAGTCCAGGAACGACTGCGGCGCGCGCTCCCAGATGCCCATCGTGCGGTCGCCCTGCACGTTGGAGTGCCCGCGGACCGGGAACAGCCCCGCCCCGGGCCGGCCGATGTTGCCCTGGGCCAGCGCGAGGTTGACCACTTCCTTGATCGTCGCGACGCCGTTGCGGTGCTGGGTGAGGCCCATCGCCCAGCAGAACACCGTGCGGCCGGACTCCTGCAGCATCCGCGCGGCCTCGGTGATCTGCTCGCGGGACAGCCCGGTGGCCCCGGTGACGACGTCCCAGTCCAGGGCGCCGACGTGCTCGCGCCAGGCGGCGAATCCGGTGGTGTACCCCTCGACGAACTCGTCGTCGAGGGCGTCCCACTCGGCCAGCAGCGCGCCGAACGCCTGGAACAGCGCCAGGTCGCCGTTGATCCGGACCGGCAGGTGCAGGTCGGACAGGTCGGTGCCGTGCCCGACCACGCCGCGGGCGTTCTGCGGGTTCTTGAACCGCAGCAGCCCGGCCTCGCGCAGCGGGTTGATGGTCAGGATCCGGGCGCCGTTGTGCTTGGCGTGCTCGAGCGCGGTGAGCATCCGCGGGTGGTTGGTGCCCGGGTTCTGGCCGGCCAGCACGATCAGCTCGGCCTGGTACAGGTCGTCCAGGGTGACGCTGGCCTTGCCGATGCCGATCGACTCCTGCAGCGCGACCGAGGTCGACTCGTGGCACATGTTCGAGCAGTCCGGCAGGTTGTTGGTGCCGAACGCGCGGGCGAAGAGCTGGTAGGCGAAGGCGACCTCGTTCGACGCCCGCCCCGAGGTGTAGAACGAGGCCTGGTCCGG
>JASLAP010000349.1 GCA_030147065.1 Pseudonocardia sp.
CCAGCCGATCGTGATCTCCCCGTCGGCCACCGCCATGGCCCTGGCCGTGTCCATCGGCATCGGCCTGGTCTTCGGCGTGTACCCGGCGAGCCGGGCCGCCCGCCTCGCCCCCATCGACGCCCTGCGCAGTGAGTGAGCCCCCGCCGTGAGTGAAGCCGCGACCGGCCCGATCACCCCCTCCCGTCCCGCCCCGCGCCGGTCCCGCCGGCGGCTGTGGATCATCGGGCTGATCGTGGTGGTGCTGCTCGCCGGGTTGGCGGCGTTCGCCGCCGTCTCGGGCGCCGCGGAGCCGGAGTACCGCACCGCGGTCGCCGGCCCCGGCGACGTCACGGTCAGCCTGGACGCCACCGGCTCGGTGCAGCCGGTGGACCGCGCCGACCTCGCCTTCCCGGTCGCCGGCACGGTCGCCGCGGTCGAGGTGGCGGTCGGCCAGCAGGTGACCGCGGGCGCGGTGCTGGCCCGGCTGGACACCACCGCCCTGGACGCCCAGGTCGCCTCGGCCGCGTCCCAGCTGGCGGCGGCCGAGGCCCGGCTGGACGCCGACGAGAACGGCACCGGGAGCCCCTCCCTCGGCGCGGTCCCCGGTGGGAGCGGAGCGGCCGCCGCGGCGGCGGCTCAGGCGGAACAGGCGCGCGCAGCGCAGCTGGCGGCCGCGCAGGCGGCGGCAGCGGCGCCCGGTGCGGCTGCGGCGGCCGCGGCGGCGCAGGGTGGGGTGCCCACCGGTCCGGCTGGCCAGGGGCCGGCGGCGCCGGTCGGGGGGATCCCCGCCGGGCCCGCTGCTCCGACCGACCCGGGCCTGAACCCCCAGCTCCCGAACCCGGCACCGGCTCCCGGGGCGCCCGGTCCGGATCCGCAGGTCCCGGTTCCCGGTGTGCCGGGGCCGGGTGCGGGGCCCCAGATCCCGGTTCCCGGGGCACCGGTCCCGGGTGTGCCGGGCGCGGATCCGCGGGTCCCGGCCCCCGGTGTGCCGGGGCCGGGTGCGCCCGGAGCGCCGGTCCCCGGCCTTCCGGTCGATCCGGCGGTGCAGGCGGTGGCCCGCCAGGCCGCCGAGGCGGCCTCCGGGTTGCGCGATGCGCGAGCCGAGAAGGTGGCGGCCGCCGAGGCCGCGCTGGCCACGGTGCGCGAGGACCTGGAGGCCGCGACCGTCGCCTGCGCGACCGGCGCCCCCGCGGCGACCGACACCCAGGCTCCCCACCGGTCCGCCGACGCTGCCCCGACGCGGGAACCGGCTGCTGAGGAACACGACTCCGCGGCCGGCGATGCGGCCGACCCCGGTGATGCTGCCGCCGGCAGTGCCCAGCCGGGCGGTCGCACCGGGGAGGACGGCTCGTCCCCGACCCCGACCCCGCCCACCACGACGACCACGACACCCGGGCAGGAGACGACCCCCACACCGCAGAGCGCGGCCAGCGACCCGGCGGCCAACGACCCGGCGGCCAGCGACCCGGCGGCCAGCGACCCCGCTGGCAGTGGCCCGGCAGCCAGCGGTCCGGCGGGCAGCGACCCGGCACCCAGCAACCCGGCGGGCAGCGACCAGGCGACCGGCGCTCCGATGTCCGGTGCTCCGGTGTCCGGTGACCCGGCGACCGGTGAGCCGGCATCCGGTGCTCCGGCGGACAGCGGTCGTGCGACCGGGAAGCCGACGGACCGCGACCGGGCGTCCGGTGACCCGGCGTCGCCCGGCGCCGCCACCACCACTCCGAGCCCGACCGGCGAGCAGGCGGCGGACGAGGACACCGCCACCCCGGCGTCGTTCAGCCGCAGCACCTCGAGCGGCACCACCTGCCAGGACGTCCTGCAGCGCGTCCTGGACGGCCAGACCGAGGTGGCCCGCCTGCAGGCGGCGGTCGCCGAGGGCGACTCGGCCTTCGACGGCGTCCTCGGCACCGTCCTCGACGCCCTGCTCGCCGTCGTCGAGCAGCACGCCGTCCCTCCGGCCGTGATCCCGGGCGCGCCCGGTGACCTGCCGGTTCCCCGGCCGGACGCCCCGGCTGTGCCGGGCGTTCCGACGCCGGGGTCCCCGGTTCCCGGCGCCGAGGCATCCGGAGCGCCCGGCGCACCGGGCGTGCCCGGCGGCTCCGGCGCACCGGGCGCCCCTGTTCCGGGCGTGCCCGGCGCTCCCGTGCCGGGTGATCTGACCGCACCCGGTGCGGCGCAGATCCCCGGTGCCCTCCCGTCCACTGTGGTCACCGGGTCGGTTCCGCCGGCCGGTGCCGGCTCACCGGGTGCGGGGGTGCCCGCAGCCGGCGGGGGAGCGGGCGCGGGGTCGGTGGCGCCCGGGGCCGCGCTCGCCGGACGCGGCTCCGGCCCGGCGTCGGCCGAGCAGCTCGACGCCGACCGCGCCGCGGTGGACGCGGCGCGCGCCCAGCTCACCGTGGCCCGGCAGAACCTGGCGCAGGCCGTGCTCACCAGCCCGGTCGACGGGACGGTCGGCCTGCTCGACCTGGCGGTCGGCGACCGGGTGGCCGGCCGGGCCGGTGCGGTGCAGGTCGTGGTGCTCCCGCCGACCCGCGGCTACCAGCTCGAGGTGTCGGTCGGCGAGGCCGACATCGCCCGGGTCGCGGTGGGCAACCCGGTCACCGTCACCCCGGACGGCGGCGGCGCCCCGGTGGAGGGCAGCGTCGCCGCGATCGGGCTGCTCCCGACCTCGTCCACCACCGGTCCGGCGACCTATCCGGTCACCATCGCCCTGCCCGGCGCCACCGGGCCGTACCCGGCCGGGCAGGGCGCGGCGGCCTCGATCCGGCTGGCCGACGTCACCGGGGCGCTCACCGTCCCGACCTCGGCCGTGCACACCGACGGCGCCGAGCGGACCGTCGACGTGCTGCGTGACGGTCGGGTGCAGGCGGTGCCCGTGCGGATCGGCGCGGTCGGGGCAGTGCGGACCGAGATCGTCTCCGGGCTGGGCGCCGGCGACGAGGTGGTCATCGCCGACCCCTCGCAGCCGCTGCCGAACCCCGGATTCGGCGGCATCGGCGGGCTGCGCAGCGGGTCGCGCAGCGGCGGTTGACGCGGGACCCGGGGCGTCGACCGGTCGCGACGGCCGCCGTCCCGGGGTGCCGCGACCTCAGTCGAACAGGTCGGGGTCGGTGCGCACGACCTCGTCCCACAGCGGTTGGAAGGAGAACCACCCGGCGTAGGCCCCGCCGGTCTGCTCGCGGGTGAACCGGGCGTTGGCCGGGTCGATCAGCACCGGCGCGCCGGCCGCCTCGGCGAGCAGCTGGGCCTGGCAGTTGCGCTCGGTGCTGATGAACCACCAGGCCGCTTCGGCCACGGTCGCCCCGACGGTGAAGATCCCGTGGTTGCGGTGGAAGCACATGGCGTTGGGGCCCAGGCCCTCGGCGAGCAGGCGGGCGGACTCCTCGTCGACGACCACCGCGCCGGCGCCCTCGGTGACCACGCACTGGTTCTCGTAGAGCGCGCAGGCGTCCTGGGTGATCGGGTCGAGCACGCGGCCCAGCGACGACCACGCCTTGCCGTGCACCGAGTGCGCGTGGCAGGCCGCGACGACGTCGGGACGGGCCGCGTGCACCGCCGAGTGGATGACGAACCCGGCCCGGTTGACCGGGCGGTTGCCGTGCCGGACGGTGCCCTCGTGGTCGACCAGGATCAGGTCGGACACCCGGATGTGGCGGAAGGACATGCCGAACGGGTTGACCCAGAACATGTCCGGGTGCTCGGGGTCGCGGACGGTGATGTGCCCGGCGACGCCCTCCCCGAAGCCGAACCGGCCGAAGATCCGCAGCGCCCCGGCCAGCTGCTGCTTGCGGTGCAGCCGCTCCTCGGCGACGGTGCCGAAGACCGGCGGGCGGGGCAGCTCGAGCCCCTCCTGGGTGGGCTCGTAGGCGGCCATCGAGTCGGCCGGATCGGCCGGCGGGCCGGTGGTCGGGACGGGGGACTCGGACGTCGTCGGCGCAGCCATGCCCCGACGGTGCGCCCGGTCTCCCGCCCCGTCAACCTCCCGGGGGGCCGTGCGGTCAGCGCGAGCCGGCCGCGCGCCGCTTGTTGTAGATGTCGAAGGCCACCGCGAGCAGCAGCACCAGGCCCTTGACGACCGACTGGATCGACTGGTCGATGCCCATCAGCTGCATGCCGTTGCTCATCACCGCCATGATCAGGCCGCCGACCATGGCCCCGACCACGGTGCCGACCCCGCCGGTCACCGCGGCGCCGCCGATGAAGGCCGCGGCGATCGCGTCCAGCTCGAACATCGTGCCCGCGGCCGGCTGGGCGCCGTTGGACCGCGAGGAGTAGATGATCCCGGCCACCGCGGACAGGAAACCCATGTTGACGAAGATCCAGAAGTTGACCGTGCGCACCCGCACGCCGGACAGCTGGGCCGCCGAGAGGTTGCCGCCGATCGCGTAGACCTGCCGGCCGAACACCGTGCGGCGGGTGACCACGCCGTAGGCCATCACCAGCACGGCCAGGATGATCAGCACCACCGGCAGGCCGCGGGCGTGCGCGAGCTGCCAGGCGAAGGCCATCACGACCGCGCCGACCAGCACCACCCGGGCCACGAACAGCGGGAAGGACTCCACCGGCTGCATGTAGGTGATCCGGGCCAGCCGGGTGCGGAACCCGCTGACCGCGTAGCCGGCCACCGCGATCGCGCCGATGAGCAGGGTGAACGCGTCGAAGCCCTGGCCGCCGAGCAGGCCGTTGAGGAAGCCGCTGGCCACCTGCTGGTACTCGCCGGGGAACGGCGAGAGCGAGATGTTGTCCAGCACCCGCAGCGTCAGGCCGCGGAACAGCAGCATGCCGGCCAGGGTCACGATGAACGCCGGGATGCCGACGTAGGCCACCCAGAACCCGTGCCAGGCCCCGACCAGCAGGCCGACGCCGATCGCGGCGAGCATCCCGGCCCACCACGGCAGCCCCTGCTGGATCACCAGCACCGCCGAGATCGCCCCGGTGAGCGCGACCACCGACCCGACCGACAGGTCGATGTGCCCGGCGATGATCACGATGACCATGCCGATGGCCAGCACCAGGATGTAGGAGTACTGCAGGACGATGTTGGTGATGTTGATCGGGCTCAGCGAGACGCCGTCGGTCAGGACGGCGAACAGCGCGACGATCGCGACGAACGCGATGTAGATGCCGCTCTGGCGCAGGTTGCGGGTGAGCAGTGCCCGGATGTCGCTGGTGCCGGTGTGCAGCGCCGCGGCCGGCTTGGCCCCGGGGCCCCCGGCCGGGTCGGTCTGCGAAGGCGCGGTCTGGGTCATCCGGCGAGTTCCTTCTCGGTGGTCATGAGGACCATCAGGCCCTCCTGGGTGGCCTCGCCGACCGGTACCTCACCGGTGATCCGGCCGGCGGACAGCGTGTAGATGCGGTCGCAGATGCCCAGCAGTTCGGGCAGCTCGGAGGAGATCACCAGCACCGCCTTCCCCGCCGCGACCAGGCGGTTGACGATGGTGTAGATCTCGTACTTGGCGCCGACGTCGATGCCGCGGGTGGGCTCGTCGAGGATCAGCACCTCCGGGTCGGTGAACAGCCACTTGGACAGCACGACCTTCTGCTGGTTGCCCCCGGAGAGCTTGCCGACCACGCTCATCACGCTGGGCGCCTTGATGTTCATGTCGCGCCGGCTGTCCTCGGCGACCTTGGTCTCCTCGTTGCCGTTGACCCAGCCCCGCCGCGACAGCTTGCCCAGCGCGGCCGCGGAGATGTTGCGGCGGATGTCCTCGATCAGGTTGAGCCCGTACTTCTTGCGGTCCTCGGTGGCGTAGGCGATGCCGTTGTCGATGGCCTCGGCGACGGTCCGGGTGCGCACCTCCTTGCCGCGCACGAACACCCGGCCGCTGATGTTGCGGCCGTAGGACCGGCCGAACACGCTCATCGCGAGCTCGGTGCGCCCCGCGCCCATCAGCCCGGCGATGCCGACCACCTCGCCGGCCCGCACCGTCAGGCTCGCCCCGTCGACGACCTTGCGGTCCTGGGTGGGGTGCCAGACCGTCCAGTCCTCGATCCGCAGCACCTCCTCGCCCGGGGCGGACTCGCGGTCGGGGTAGAAGCTGTCCAGGTCGCGCCCCACCATGCTGCGGATGATCCGCTCCTGGCCGGCGCCGGGCTCGGCCATGTCCATCGTCTCGACGGTGCGGCCGTCGCGGATGACGGTGGTGCGATCGGCGATCGCGGTGATCTCGTTGAGCTTGTGCGAGATCATGATCGAGGTGATGCCGCGCTCCTTGAGCAGCCGCAGCAGGTCGAGCAGGTGCGCGGAGTCGCTGTCGTTGAGCGCCGCGGTCGGCTCGTCGAGGATCAGCAGCCGGACGTCCTTGGACACCGCCTTGGCGATCTCCACCAGCTGCTGCTTGCCCACCCCGAGCTGGCCGACGGGGGTGACCGGGTTCTCCCGCAGGCCGACCTCGTCGAGCAGCCGGGCGGCGTCGGCGTTGGCCCGGTTCCAGTCGATCAGCCCGCCGCGGCCGCGCCGCTCGTTGCCCAGGAAGATGTTCTCCGAGATCGACAGGTGCGGCACCAGGGCGAGCTCCTGGTGGATGATCACGATGCCGACGTGCTCGCTGTCGCGGATGCCGCCGAACCGGACCGGCTCGCCGTCGAACACGATCTCGCCGTCGTAGCTGCCGGTCGGGTGCACCCCGGAGAGCACCTTCATCAGCGTCGACTTGCCCGCGCCGTTCTCACCGCAGATGGCGTGGATCTCGCCGCGGCGCACCGCCAGGTTGACGTCCTCCAGCGCGATCACGCCGGGGAAGGTCTTGGTGATGTGGCGCATCTCCAGGATGTGGTCGTCCATCAGACCTCGTCGTCCTCGTGGTCTCAGTGGTGCCGGTGGTGCCGGCGGACCGGGTTCGCTCAGTGGTGCGGCCGGGCCCGTCAGCCGATGCTGCCGGGCCCGGCCGGGACCGGGAAGGGCTCTCAGCCCGCCTGGCCGCTGGCGACCTCTTCGGCCGTCCAGTAGCCGGAGTCGACCAGCACGGTCTGGATGTTGTCGGCGAACACCGTCTCCACCGGCAGCAGGTAGGACGGCACGACCTTGACCCCGTTGTCGTAGGTCTCGGTGTCGTTGGCCTCCGGCTCGCCGCCGCTGAGGAAGGCCTCCGCCGCGGCGACGGCCTGCTCGGCCAGCAGCCGGGTGTCCTTGAAGATCGTCGAGCTCTGCACGCCGTCGGCGATCAGCTTGACCGAGGCGATCTCGGCGTCCTGCCCGGTGACCACGGGCATCGGGTTCTGCGCGCTGCCGTAGCCGGCGTTCTGCAGGGCGGTGATGATGCCGCGCGACAGGCCGTCGTAGGGCGAGAGCACGCCGTCGACCCGGGAGCCGTCGTTGTAGGCCGAGGTCAGCAGGTCCTCCATGCGCCGCTGCGCGGTCTCCTGCTGCCAGCGCAGGATGGCGGCCTGCTCGATGCCGGTCTGGCCGCTCTTGACCACCAGGGTGCCGTTGTCGATCAGCGGCTGGAGCACCGACATCGCGCCGTCGAAGAAGAAGAACGCGTTGTTGTCGTCCAGCGAGCCGGCGAACAGCTCGATGTTGAACGGGCCGGTCGCGGTGCCCTGCGAGCCGTCGGCGTTCTTGATGCCGAGCCCGGTGAGCAGGGCGTCGGCCTGTGCCACGCCGACCTGGAAGTTGTCGAAGGTGACGTAGAAGTCGACGTTCTCGCTGTCGCGGATCAACCGGTCGTAGGCGATGACCGGGATGTTGGCGTCGGCGGCGGCCTGCAGCTGGCTGCTCAGTGCCGTGCCGTCGATCGCGGCGATGACCAGCAGGTCGGCGCCCTGGGTGATCATCTGGTCGACCTGCTGGGACTGGGTCGGGATGTCGTCCCCGGCGTACTGCAGTTCCACCTGGTAGCCGGCCTCGGTGAGCTGGTCGCGCACCGCGTTGCCGTCGGCGATCCACCGCTCCGAGGTCTGGGTCGGCATCGAGACCCCGACCAGCAGCTCCTCCGGCGGGGCGCCGCCACCGGCGGGCTCTTCGGCGCCGCCGCCACTGCCGGCTCCTCCGCCGGCGCAGGCCGCCATCGTGAGGGCCAGCACGGCACCCACGGCAGCCATTCCGAGCTTCTTCCGCACGTCATCTCCTCCTCGAGACGTCTGCCGTCGCGCATGAGCCGCGCCCATGCCCTCCTGACGAGCGGCCCCAATGTGAGCGCTAACAACCGGTGCGGTCAAGCCTTGGCGGTGTCCGTGGCCATAACGGTCTCGTAACACGCGGATGACCGGTCCGGTTCGCCCGCCCGGTGGTCGGGTGGCCGACGAACGGGTGGCGGCCGATGGGCCGTCCCGGGCGATCCTGCCGCCCGGCGATCCGGCACGCGCCACCGGGGCGGCCGAATGGCGGCCCGGACGGCGCGCGGCGGATCAGCCCGCGGCACCGACCCCGCGGAGCACCGCGTCCGCGGTGACCGGGCGGTCCGGCATGGTGGTCGTCGACTCCAGGTGCACCGCCCCGGACGGCAGGATCCCGGCGCCGCCGGAGCGCTCCATCACCCGCTGCTGGGCCACCACGTCCTCGCCGACGGCGTTCTCCGGGACCTCCCGCCAGAAGTCGAACCCGCCCGCGGCGACCAGTTCGGCGCGGTCGTAGAGCACGCAGCCGGCGATCCAGGCGACCTTGTAGGCCACCCACGCCTCGTCCGGGCCGACGTGCCGGCGGGCCAGGTGCGCGGGGTTGGCCGCGTTGTGCAGCCGCCAGCGCTCCCACTGCGGGGTGCCCGGCTCCAGCCGTTCGGGTTCGGGGCGGCCCGGCCAGCGCTCGAACGCCACCTGCTCGTCGGGGCGCTCGTCGTCCAGGTGGGACAGGCCCTGCATGGCGCAGCCGACCATCCCGCAGCCGAGCCGGTCGATCGCGTCGTGCAGCCGGGCGACCGTGCCCGGGGCCAGCCAGACGTCGTCGTCGAGGAACAGCACCCGGTCGGCCGTCGAGGAGGCGAGCAGGAACGCGCGGTGCTCGGTGATGCCCCGGCGCGGCAGGTGCCGGACCATCCGCACCCGCCGGCCCTGGGTCCGCAGCACCGTGGCCATGGTCGCGGCCGGCTGGGTGTCGAACGAGGCGGGCCCGGGGGACTGGTCGCTGACCAGGACGTCGAACGGGTGGTCCTGGGCGGCGAGCCCGGCCAGGGTGGTGGCCAGCTCGACCGGTCGCGCGCAGGTCGGGAGGAGAACCTCGATGGTCATACCGACGTGGTCGCCGCCCGGGCCGGGCCCAAACCTCCGACCGCGCGCAGGACGTCCAGCGGTCCGATGGCGGCCATGCAGGCCGGGCCGGCGGGGGAGAGCGGGCAGGTCGCCTCCCACCAGCAGACCTGCTCGGTGATCGCGGTCGGGCGGCGGTGCGGGCAGCCGGGCAGGCCCTGCAGGTCGGTCGACGGCGCCCGGCCGGGCGGGCCCGGCTCGGCCACCCCGTAGCGGGCGGCGGCGGTCGGGCCGAACAGCCCGACGGTGCG
>JASLAP010000411.1 GCA_030147065.1 Pseudonocardia sp.
TTCGGCACCATCGGGGGCCGCCCGGTCAGCCACGTCTTGGCCCCGTCGACGGTGTGCACGGCCTTGTACCCCTTGACCGCGAACTTCCCGCCGGTGGCCGCCCACCCGAGGAACGGCACCATCGCCGCGGCCGACAGGCTCGCGTTGAGGTAGTCGCCCTCCGCGGCGTACCAGGCGGCGTTCGCGCCGTCGGCGACCTCGCCGACCACCGGCACCAGCCCGATCACGTCGAGCGCGCCGTGGCCCAGGTCGGACCAGAAGCCGCCGTCGTCCTCGGGTGCGGCCTGCGCCTGCCGGCCCCAGGGGACGCCGCCGTCGCGGGCCGCGGCGTCGAGCGCGGCCGCGGTGGTGCCGTACTCGCCGGGGTCGAGCCGGCCGTCGCCGTTGTCGGCCCGGTAGCTGCCGCCCCCGTACAGGGCGTTGACGGCGTTGGCGCAGCGGCGCTGCGCGTCCTCGAAGTCCACGACCACGGCGTTGACCTGGGCGAGCAGGGTGTTGCTCCGGTCGGCCTGCTCGGCGGTGGGTTCGCCGCCTGCCTCGCCGACCAGGGCGGTGGCGTCGGCGCGCAGCGCGTCGAGCCGCTGCTGGATCGCGCGCAGCTCGGCGGCGTAGCCGGTCAGGATCCGGCCCACCGCGGCGATGTCCTCCCCGACCGAGGCGCTGACCTGCCGGACCGGCCCGGTCGCGGCGAGCAACTGGCCGGCCTCCGGGGCCAGGTAGCAGGGCGCGAGCTGCTGCCAGGTGCTGTGCACCCGCTCGCCGGTGTCGGCGAAGTCGCCGCCGACGGCGACGAGGCCCTCGGCGTGCCGGGCGAGCGCGTCCGCGTCGCCGTGGATCACCGGGATACCGGCCGGGTCGATCATGCTTACCCCCCGTGGAACGACCGCACCGCACCGTAGCGGCAGCCGCGCGGGTCCCGTGACCGGGCGAGCGGATCCGGCAGGTTCCCGCCGCTGATCACCGGATGCGGCGGATGGGCCGCACGGGTGCGGCTCCCGCGCCGCAACCGCCGATCACCCCTCCTCGGCGGGCGGGAGAACCGGCTTCGCCGGAGGCCCGACCGGTGGGGGTCCGGTCGTAGCCTCGTGGCCATGAACGCACCCGTCGCCGAGCGCCCCCACATGCCCGACTACGGCGTCGACACCCCGGACTGGCAGCCGCTGCCGTGGTCGTGGGCGGTCCCGAAGCTGGAGTCGGGACGCAACTACTGGGTGGTGACGGCCTCGGCCTCGGCCCGGCCGCACGCCCTGCCCGTCTGGGGGGTGTGGGACGAGGCCGAGCAGCGGTTCGCCTTCTCCTGCGGGCGCCGCTCGCGCAAGGCGGCCAACCTGGCCGGGAACCCGCAGATGACGGTGGCCACCGACGACACGGTGGACTGCCTGTCGGTGGAGGGCCGGGCCGCGGTCGTGGTCGAGGAGGCGCGCCGGGAGGTCTGGATCGGGCGTTACCTGGCCAAGTACACCCCGCTGGCGGCCGAGCTGAGCGCGGACTTCCTGCGGGCCCAGCTGCTGCTGGAGTTCGTCCCGGAGCGGGCGTACGCGGTGGTGGAGCGGGAGGAGCAGTTCGCCACCCGGGCCACCCGCTGGCGCTGGGGGTGAGCCGCATCGATTCGGGCCAACCCGCGGCGCGCCTTCGACGCCGGGTAGAGCTACGATCCCCTGGAGTTCCACCGACCCAGGCAAGGCCAGTGCAGGAGGCACCGTGACTGCCGTCGCTCCCAAGCCGATCGCGACGAGCCCGTACCCGGCGCGTCGCACGGTCAAGGGGTCCACGCTGCTGAGGATGCTGCGGACCACGGACCCGAAGGACATCGGGATCCTGTACATCGTCACCTCGTTCGGCTTCTTCATGGCCGGCGGGGCGATGGCCCTGCTGATCCGCGGTGAGCTCGCGGTGCCGGGCCAGCAGTTCCTGTCCAACGAGCAGTACAACCAGCTGTTCACCATGCACGGCACGATCATGCTGCTGCTGTACGCGACGCCGATCCTGTTCGGCTTCGCCAACTACATCGTGCCGCTGCAGATCGGCGCCCCGGACGTGGCGTTCCCGCGGCTGAACGCCTTCTCCTACTGGCTGTTCCTGTTCGGCGGGCTGACCGTGATGTCCGGGTTCCTGACCCCGGGCGGCGCGGCCGACTTCGGATGGTTCGCCTACACCCCGCTGTCGGACGCGATCCGCTCGCCGGGGGCCGGGGCCGACCTGTGGATCGTCGGCCTGGCCGTCGCCGGTCTGGGCACGATCCTGGGTGCGGTCAACTTCATCACCACGATCGTCTGCATGCGGGCGCCGGGGATGACGATGTTCCGGATGCCGATCTTCACCTGGAACATCTTCGTGACCGCGCTGCTGGTGCTGATCGCGTTCCCGGTGCTGACCGCCGCGCTGTTCGGGCTGCTGGCCGACCGGCACCTGGGCGCGCACGTGTTCGACCCGGCCAACGGCGGGGTGATCCTCTGGCAGCACCTGTTCTGGTTCTTCGGCCACCCCGAGGTCTACATCGTCGCGCTGCCGTTCTTCGGCATCGTGTCCGAGATCTTCCCGGTGTTCTCCCGCAAGCCGCTGTTCGGGTACAAGACGCTGATCTACGCGACCATCGCGATCGCCGCGCTGTCGGTCGCGGTGTGGGCGCACCACATGTACGCGACCGGCGCGGTGCTGCTGGCGTTCTTCTCGTTCACCACCTTCCTCATCGCGGTGCCCACCGGGATCAAGTTCGTGAACTGGATCGGCACCATGTGGAAGGGGAAGCTGACCTTCGAGACGCCGATGCTGTTCTCGATCGGCTTCCTGGCCACGTTCCTGTTCGGCGGGCTCACCGGGGTGCTGCTGGCCTCCCCGCCGATCGACTTCCACGTGTCGGACACCTACTTCGTGGTCGCCCACTTCCACTACGTGCTGTTCGGCACGATCGTGTTCGCCACCTTCGCCGGGATCTACTTCTGGTTCCCGAAGATGACCGGCCGGTTCCTGGACGAGACCTGGGGCAAGGTCCACTTCTGGTTGACCTTCGTCGGGTTCCACACCACGTTCCTGGTCCAGCACTGGCTGGGCAACGAGGGCATGCCGCGGCGCTACGTGGACTACCTGCCCACCGACGGGTTCTCCACGCTGAACGCGATCTCCTCGATCGGCGCGTTCGTGCTCGGGGCGTCGACCCTGCCGTTCATCTGGAACGTCTTCCGCTCCTACCGGTACGGCCGGGTGGTCACGGTGGACGACCCGTGGGGCTTCGGGAACTCGCTGGAGTGGGCCACCAGCTGCCCGCCGCCGCGGCACAACTTCACCGAGCTGCCCCGGATCCGCTCCGAGCGTCCGGCGTTCGAGCTGCACTACCCGCACCTGGTGGAGCGGTTCCGCAGCGAGGCGCACATCAGCAGGGGTGCCGACCCCGGCGAGAAGGCCTCCCAGGCGCTCGGCGGCGAGACCCAACCGAACGAAGACCCGAAGTCGCGGTGACCGCCGGGCGGGGCTCGGGGACCAGCGTCCTCATCACCGTCAGCGGGCCGGACCGGCCCGGGGTGAGCTCGGTGCTGTTCGCCGCGCTCACCCGGCACGGCGTCGACCTGGTCGACGTCGAGCAGGTGGTGATCCGCGGCCAGCTGACCCTGGGCGCGCTGGTCGTGGCCCAGCACGACCCGGAGGCGCTGCAGGAGGCCGTCGAGCAGGCCATGGACAGCATCTCCATGGAGGTGCGCACGTCGGTGGTCGACAGCGACGACGCCTCGGCGCGCCGGCTGTCCACGCACGTGGTGGTGCTCACCGGCCGCCCGATCACCGCCCGCGCGTTCGGCGCGGTCGCCCAGGCGCTGGCCGACGTCGGAGCCAACATCGACGCCATCCGCCGCGTCGCCGACTACCCGGTCACCGGGTTGGAGCTGCTGGTCTCCCCGGTGCCCGGCAAGGGCTCGGACCACTACCCGCCGGGCACGCTGCGCGCGCGGCTGGTCGAGGTGGCCCGCGCCGCCGGCGTGGACGTGGCCGTGGAGCGCAACGGGCTCGGCCGGCGCAGCAAGCGCCTGATCGTCTTCGACGTCGACTCCACCCTGGTGCAGGGCGAGGTCATCGAGATGCTGGCCGCGCGGGCCGGCGCCGCCGACGAGGTCCGGGCGGTCACCGAGGCGGCCATGCGCGGCGAGCTGGACTTCGCCCAGTCGCTGCACCGCCGGGTGGCCGCGCTGGCCGGGCTGCCCGAGTCGGTGCTCGAGGAGGTCGGCGCCGAGCTGGAGCTGACCCCGGGCGCGCGCACCACCATCCGCACCCTCAAGCGGCTCGGGTTCCGCTGCGGCGTGGTCTCCGGCGGGTTCACCCGGGTGATCGCGCCGCTGGCCGCCGAGCTCGGCATGGACTTCTGCGCGGCCAACGACCTGGAGGTCGTCGACGGCCGGCTGACCGGCCGGGTCGTCGGACCGGTGGTGGACCGGCCGGGCAAGGCCGACGCGCTGCGCCGCTTCGCCGACCGGTTCGGCGTCCCGCTGGAGCAGTGCGTGGCCGTCGGCGACGGCGCCAACGACATCGACATGCTGACCACCGCCGGGCTGGGCGTCGCGTTCAACGCCAAGCCCGCGCTGCGCGAGGTGGCCGACACCGCGCTGTCGCACCCCTACCTGGACGTCGTGCTGTTCGTGCTCGGCATCACCCGCGACGAGGTGGAGCGGGCCGACGAGGACGAGGGCGTGCTGCGGCGGGTGCCGATCGCGTGAACCCGGGCCACCCGCCGGCGGCCCTCGCCCCGGTCGCCGCCCGCTACCTGGCGGGCCCGACGACGATCCCGCCCGAGCCCGACGGCGTGGTCCGGGCGATGACCGTGGTGCTGCGCCTGGAGCGCCCGCCGGCCGCGCGGACCCCGGTGCTGGAGGCGGCGGCCGCCGCCGCGCTGGCGCTGTGCCTCGACCCGCGCTCCCAGCCCGACGGCGAGTGGGCCGACCCGGTGCGCACGTGGGTGCAGAACCGGATCCGCAAGATCGCCCGCCGGGCCCGCGGCGCGCACTGGGCCGCGGTGCAGGACCTGCCCGGCGTCACCTGGTCGGTGGGGGACGCGCAGGTGCGCGCGCTGGTGCCCGGCCCGGTCGACGAGGTGCCGCGGACGGTCTCGCGGCTGCAGATCGGGGGCACCGACCTGGAGCCCGACGACCCCGGCCCGCCGCCCGCCGACCGACCGGTGATCTGGCTGAACGCCGCGCTGGGCATGTCCGTGGGCAAGGCCGCCGCCCAGGTCGGGCACGCCGCCATGCTGTACGCCGCGGCGCGCGGGCTGGCCGACGTGCCCGCCTTCGCCGTGCGGGACGCCGCGGGGGAGCGCTGGGCCGCGCTGTGCGCGAGGACGAAGACCGGTGCGGCCGTGGCTGTCCGGGACGCCGGGTTCACCGAGGTCGCCCCCGGCTCGATCACCTGCCTGGTCACCGACCCGCCGGCCTGATCGCCGCCGACCGCCGCGGCGCGGGAGTCGTGTGCTCGGCGGCCCCGGTCCGGCCGGCTGGCATGCTCGTCCGGTGACCCGACGCATCGACGGCGCCGAGCGCCGGGCCCGCCTGGCCGTCCGCCACCGGCACGTCGCCGCGGCCCGCACCGACGACGTCGTCGCGATCACCGACGGGCTGGTCGGCCTGCACTCCAGCGACCCGGTCACGGTCTACCTGTCCGCCGCCGCCCGGATGGCCACCCCCGCCCTGGGCGCGGTGGACGCCGCGCTCTACGAGGAGCGGAGCCTGCTGCGCCACCACGCGATGCGCCGCACGCTCTGGGTGTTCGGCCACGACACCGCCCGCGCCGCGCACCACGGCGCCACCGTCGCGGTGGCCGCGGTGCAGCGGCGCAACCTGCTGCGGTCGCTGGAGGCGTCCGGGATCGGTGATCCCGAGGCGTGGTTGGCCGCCGCCGGCGCCGAGGTCGTCGACCTGCTCACCGGGGCCGGCCCGCTGACCGCCCGCGAGGTCGGCCTCCGGCTCCCGGACCTCACCCGGCCGGTGCCGGTGGGCAGCCTCACCAGCCCGACCCCGCAACCGGCGCACACCCGGGTGCTGCTGGTGCTCGGCTTCCAGGGCCGGGTCCTGCGCGCCCGGCCCACCGGCACCTGGATCAACGGCCAGTACCGCTGGGCGGCGGCCCGCTCCTGGTTCCCGGACGGCTTCGACGCCGACGGCGCCGACCCCCGCGCGGCCGCGGCCGAGCTGGCCCGCCGCTGGCTGTGGACCTTCGGCCCGGGCACGCAGGCCGACCTGCAGTGGTGGGCCGGCTGGACGGTCGCGGCCACCAAGCGGGCGCTGGCCGACGTCGGTGCGGTCGCCGTCGAGCTGGACGGGGGGACCGGCTACGTGCTGCCCGACGACGTCGAGCCGCCGGAGCCGGCCCCGCCGTCCACCGCGCTGCTGCCCGGGCTGGATCCGTCCACGATGGGCTGGAAGCAGCGCGGGTTCCACCTCGACCCCGCGCTCGTGCCGCTGCTGTTCGACCGCAACGGCAACGGCGGCCCGACCGCCTGGGTGGACGGCCGCACCGTCGGCGGCTGGACCCAGCGCAAGGACGGCACCATCGCGCTGCGGCTGCTCACCGACGTCGGCGCCGAGGCGGCCGCCGCCCTGCACACCCAGGCCGACGAGCTGGAGAAGCTGCTCGGCCCGGTCCGCTTCACCACCCGCTTCCCGGTGCCGCTGCAGGCCCAGCTCATGTCATAGCGGGTGGGCGGGGCGGGTCAGGTGGCGCCGCGGAGGCGGCGCAGGGCGGCGTGCACCTTGTCGCGGTCGTCGGTGGCCCAGAACGGGGGGAGGCTGGCCCGGAGGAAGCCGCCGTAGCGGGCGGTGGCCAGCCGCGGGTCGAGGATCGCGACGACGCCGCGGTCGTCCATCCCGCGCAGCAGCCGCCCGGCGCCCTGGGCCAGCAGCAGCGCCGCGTGGGTGGCCGACACCGAGAGGAACCCGTTGCCGCCGCGGGCGTCGGTGGCCCGCTGCCGGGCCGAGACCAGCGGGTCGTCCGGGCGCGGGAACGGGATCCGGTCGATGATCACGCACGACAGCGACGGCCCGGGCACGTCCACGCCCTGCCACAGCGACAGGGTGCCGAACAGCGAGGTGGCCTCGTCCTCGGCGAACCGCTTGACCAGCAGCATCGTCGAGTCCTCGCCCTGGCACAGCAGCGGGGTCTCCAGGCGCCCGCGCAGCGCCTCGGTGGCCTGCTTCGCCGCCCGCATCGAGGAGAACAGGCCCAGCGTGCGCCCGCCGGCCGCCTCCACCAGCCCGGCGATCTCGTCCAGGTACGACGGCGGCAGGCCGTCGCGGCCGGGCGGGGGCAGCCGCTTGGCCACGTAGAGGATGCCGCTGCGGGCGTGCGCGAACGGCGAGCCGACGTCCATGCCGGACCACTTCGGCGCGTCCGGGTCGGGGACGGGGTCGTCAGCGCCCCCGGCGGCCGCGGCGGACGGCGGCAGCCCCCACTGCCGGGCCAGCGCGTCGAAGTTGCCGCCCAACGCCAGCGTGGCCGAGGTCAGCACGACCGTCGACCGGCCGAACAGCCGCTCGCGCAGCAGCCCGCCGACCCACAGCGGCGCGGCTCGCAGCACCTTGTGCCGGGCGCCGTCCGGCCCCTGCTCGGCCAGCCAGACGACGTCGCGCCGCTTCGCCGGGTCGGGCTCGTCGAACGCGGCCAGCAGCCGCACGGCGGTGTCGGCGACCTCGTCCAGCGCGGCCTGGGCGACCTTGCGCCCGCCCGCTGCGTCGGGGTCCTCGCGGCGCTCGCCGCCCAGCGCCATCCGGCAGGTGCCGGCGGCGTCGCGCACCGCCGAGAGCGCCCCGGCGGCGGCCCGGGGGAGGGATTCCCAGCGGCCCGGCGGCAGGTCCTCCAGCACCAGGCCGAGGCCCTCACCGGCTTCGGCGAGGCGGTCGGCGACGGCCTGGTCGACCAGCTTGCCCAGCCGCCGCGCGGCGGTGCCGATCACGCCCGCGGTCAGCTCGGCGGTGGCCACCCCGGTGACCCGGTCGACCAGCTCGTGCGCCTCGTCGACCACCACCACGTCGTGCTCGGGGAGCACCGGGCGCCCGTCCATGGCGTCGATGGCCAGCAGCGCGTGGTTGGTCACCACGATGTCGGCCTTGCCCGCCTCCGCCTTGGCCTTCTCCGCGAAGCACTCCTCGCCGGCCGGGCACTTGGCCGCGCCCAGGCACTCCCGGGCGGTCACCGACACCTGCCGCCAGGTGCTGTCCGGCACGCCGGGGACGAGCTCGTCGCGGTCGCCGGTCTCGGTGGCGTCGGCCCACTCGTGCAGCCGCTTGATCGCCCGGCCCATGGCCGAGATCGCGAACGGGTCGAACAGCTCGTCGGCCGGGTCGACGTCGTCCGGGCCGTGCAGCTTGTTCAGGCACAGGTAGTTGCGCCGGCCCTTGAGGATGGCGAAGGTCGGGGCCCGGCCGAGCAGCGGCTTGAGCGCCTTGGCCAGCCGGGGCAGGTCGCGGTCGACCAGCTGGCGCTGCAGCGCGATGGTCGCGGTGGAGACCACCACCGTCGACCCCTTGGACACCGCGTGGTGGATCGCGGGCACCAGGTAGGCCAGTGACTTGCCGGTCCCGGTACCGGCCTGGACGGCGACGTGCTCGCCGGAGGCGATGGCCGCGCGGACGGCCTGGGCCATGGTGTCCTGGCCCTCGCGCCGCTGCCCGCCGACCGCGGTGACCGCCGCGTCCAACAGTTCGGCCACCCCGGGGAGCGCGGTCGTGGTGGGCACCGGGCGAGGCTACCGGGCGCCCGTCCCGGACCGGGCCGGAACGCCGCCCGGGGCGCCGCGGACCCCCCGGCGAACGCCGGGTGTCACCCGGGTGGCGCACCGATGACCAGGGTGTGACCAGCAAGGATGCACGCTCAGGTAGCAGGCGTCACACGTGAGGAGGGTCCCGGGGCGGGTGACACCACCCGGTCGGCGGAGTCCATCATGACCCGGTGACGTCGACGCAACTCCGTCCCGTGCCCGCCTCCGCGTACCCCGTGCAGATCGAGCACGCCGCCCGCTACAGCGACCTCGATCCGAGTCGCCGGATCGGCCGCGACGCCCTGGTCCGCTGGTTCGAGGACGCCCGGGTCGCCGTCGAGCGCGACGCGTTCGGCGCCGAGCTCGACACCCGGATGCGCAGCGAGGTCCGCCTGCTGCTGGCCTCGGTGCGGGTCGAGGTGCTGGCGCCGCTGCGGGTGGCCGGGCACTACCGGATCGCGGTCGGCGCGACCCGGATCGGGACCACCTCGTTCAGCTACGCCTACGGCGTGTTCGCCGGCGACCAGTGCGTCGCCACCGGCGAGTCGACCAGCGTGCACGTCGTCCGCGGCGCGGCCACCCCGCTGCCCGACCAGGTCCGCGACGCGCTCGCCGGGCTGCGGATGGACGCGCCCGAGCCGGTCCGCCCGGAGCGCGACCCGGCGCTGCTGGTCCGCGAGAACTACCCGTTCCGGCTGGACGTGCGCACCCGGTTCGGCGACCTGGACACCAACCGGCACGTCAACAACGTGGCGCTGGCCGGCTGGTACCTCGACGGGCTGGCCGAGCTGCACCTGGACGTGCTGGGCTACCCCACCGGTGGCCCGCTGGACGGGCTGTCGCCCAGCGCGCTGCGGGTGGACTACCTGTCCGAGGTGCACTACCCGGGGATCCACCAGCTCCGGGTCGGCGTGCTCGACCTGGACGAGTCCTCGGTCCGCTACGCCTGCGGGCTGTTCGACGGCCGGCGCTGCCTGGGCCTGGCCGAGGCGGTCGGCGCGCACCACGCCCCCGGCGAGGACGGCGACCCGGTCGAGCTGGCCCGCGGCTTCGAGCCGTTCCGGATGCGCGGGATCTGAGGCCGGGCCCGTCGGCCGGGGTCGCCGGGCGGCCCCGATCGGGTCGGCGCGGGTGGCCCGGGCCGGGTACCCGGCCCGGCTACGATCCGGCGACGCCCGGTCGCTCCCCGACACCACGGGCGGTTCACGGTCCGACGTCCCGCGAGGAGTGCCGCATGCCCACCGCCCACCGACCCTGGCGGAGCTCGACCCACAGCGGCGGCGGACGGGCGTGCGTGGAGGTGGCCCCCGGGCCGCGCGGGGTGCTCGTGCGCGACAGCAAGGACGGCGGCCTCGGCCCGATCCTGCTGCTCGACCAGGCGGCCTGGCGGGAGTTGCTGCGCGCCGCGGTGACCCGCCGCCCGGTCACCGCCGGTGCGCTGCGGATCGCCCAGGACGTCCGCCACACCGGGCCGGCCGGCGCCGAGGTCGTCACCTTCTGGCACGTCACGGTGGCCGGGCTGACCCTGCACTTCACCGACGCCGAGTGGGTCGCCTTCGCCCTGGGCATCCGCGAGGGCGAGTTCGAGTTCGCCCCGGTCCCGTGAGCGGCGTCAGGGGCCCGGCGCACTGATCGCCGTCAACCGCCGCCGGGAGCCTTGGAGCGGCGGGTGCCGGGCCCGCCGGCGATCCGCTCGTTGAACCCCATCGCGACGTCGATCCAGAAGCGCAGCCCGTCGTCGGTCGCGGTCAGCTCGACGGGGACGTCGAGCCAGCCCGGTCCCATGGTCCGGCCCGCGCCCATCTCGGCGATCCGGGCGCCGTGCTCGGCCACCAGGTCGGGGGACCGGCGGGGGTCGACGCGGACGAGCAGACCGCCACCTCGGCGGACGTTGACGATCATCTTGTCGTTCACCATGAACGACAGGCCGCCGAACATCGACACCTCGCGGGTCGACGGTTCGGCGGCGAGCAGCGCGCGGATGCGCTCGGCGGTCGGCCCGTCCTCGGCCACGCTCAGTCCCCCTCGGCGAGGGTGACGCCGGCGGCGCGCAGGTCGGTCAGGGCGCGCTCGGTGGTCTCCGGGGCCACGCCCGCGCACAGGTCCAGCACGACGGTGGTGGCGAAGCCGGCGGTCGCGGCGTCCAGGGCGGTCGCCCGGACGCAGTGGTCGGTGGCCAGGCCGACGATGTCCACGGAGTCGACGTCGTGGGCGCGCAGCCAGTCGGCCAGCGGCGTCCCGCCGGGCTCGGTGCCCTGGAACCCGGAGTAGGCCGGCTCGTGGGCGCCCTTCTCGAACACCGCCTCGATCCGGGCCACGTCCAGGGCCGGGTGGAAGGACGCCCCCGGGGTCTCCCAGCGGCAGTGCGGCGGCCAGGAGTCGACGAAGTCCGGGGTGTCGGAGAAGTGCGGGCCCGGGTCGATGTGGTGGTCGCGGGTGGCCACCACCCGGTCCCACCCGTCGTCCCCGGCCCGCAGCCTGGCCGAGATCGCCCCGGCCACCGCGGCGCCGCCGGTCACCGGCAGCGAGCCGCCCTCGCAGAAGTCGTTCTGCACGTCGACGACGATCAGTGCGCGGGTCATCTCGGCATCCCTTCGAACACGGTGGGCAGTGCGGGCTCGCCCCGGGACAGCTTCAGGCCCTCCCACGGCACCGCCACGAGCGCGGCGCGCAGCCGCTCCCGGGACTGCTCCAGGGTCTCCAGACCGGGCACCGGTTCGCCACCGCGCATCAGCGGAACCGGCATCACCCGGTCGTGCGGGCCCATCTCGGGCTGCACGGCCGCGGGGTGCACGACCTCCTCGATCGCCGTCCCGGTCGGCTTGAACCGGCGCACCGCGGACTTGCGCCCGCCGCGCGACTCCTTGGACGCGCTCCGCTTGGCCACCGGCCGCCCGTCCACCTCGACCAGCTTGTAGACCATCCCGGCGGTCGGCGCCCCGGAGCCGGTGACCACCGAGGTGCCCACGCCGTAGGAGTCGACCGGTTCGGCGCGCAGCGACGCGATGGCGTACTCGTCGAGGTCGCCGGACAGCACGATCCGGGTCTTCGTCGCGCCCAGCGCGTCGAGCTGCTCGCGGGCCTGGCGGGCCAGCTCGCCGAGGTCGCCGGAGTCGATCCGGATCGCGCCCAGGTCCGGGCCGGCGGCCTGCACGGCCAGCTCCACGCCGCGGCGGATGTCGTAGGTGTCGACCAGCAGGGTGGTCTCCGGGCCCAGCGCGGCGACCTGGCTGCCGAACGCGCTCAGCTCGTCGTCGTGCAGCAGCACCCAGGCGTGCGCGGCGGTGCCCGCGGTCGGGATGCCGTGCCGGCGCTCGGCCTCGAGGTTCGACGTGGCCGCGAACCCGGCCAGGTACGCGGCCCGGGCGGCGGCCACCGCGGCCGCCTCGTGGGTGCGCCGCGACCCCATCTCGATCAGCGGCCGGCCGGCCGCCGCGGTCACCATCCGGGCGGCCGCCGAGGCCACCGCGCTGTCGTGGTTGAGGATCGACAGGCTCAGCGTCTCCAGCACCACGGCGTCGACGAAGGTGCCGCGGACACCGAGGATCGGCGAACCCGGGAAGTAGAGCTCGCCCTCCGGGTAGCCGTCCACGTCGCCGGAGAACCGGTAGTCCGCCAGCCAGTCCAGGGTGGCCGCGTCCACCACGTCGGCCAGCGCGGCCAGCTCCTCGGAGCCGAACCGGAACCGGCCGATCGACTCGATCAGCCGCGCGGTGCCGGCGACCACGCCGTAGCGGCGCCCCTCGGGCAACCTCCGGGCGAACAGCTCGAACACGCAGTGCCGATCCGCGGTGCCGTCGGCGAGCGCCGCGGCCAGCATCGTCAGCTCGTAGCGGTCGGTCAGCAGAGCCGTGCTGACGCCGGCGGTGGACGGGCTCCCGGTCATGGGAGCCGAGCCTAGAAGAGGCCGGGTCCCGTGCAGGTCCGGCGTACCGGGTGTCACCATGGACCCATGACCGTGCCGCAGTCGACTCCCACCACCGTGGTGGAACCGGACGTGGACCAGGCCGGCTCCGCCGACGTGCCGTGGCAGGCGATCGTCTGGAACGACCCCGTCAACCTGATGTCCTACGTCACCTACGTGCTGCAGAAGATCTTCGGCTATCCGGAGCCCAAGGCCACCGCGCTGATGCTCGACGTGCACCACAAGGGCAAGGCGGCGGTGTCGGCCGGGGACAAGGACAAGATCGAGGGCGACGTCGCCAAGCTCCACGCGGCCGGCCTGTGGGCCACGATGCAGAAGGTCTGAGCGGGCACCGGATGAACGGCTGGAAGCGTGCGGGCCGCGGGGCGAAGGTCCGGCTGGTGGCCTCGCTGGAGGCGCAGGAGGCCGCCGTGCTGCGCGGCCTGGTCGGCGAGGTCCGGCGGATGCTCGCCGGGCGCGCCGAGGAGAACCCGGCCGACGAGCTGGCCGCGCTGACCGGCATGCGCACCGGCCCGTCCAGCCGCCCGGACGACCAGGTGCTGGCCCGGCTGCTGCCCGACTTCAGCACCGACGACCCGGACCTGTCGGCGGGCATGCGCTCGCTGCACGAGCCGGAGCTGATCGACGCCAAGGACGCCGCCGCGCAGGTCGTGGAGGACACGCTGCCCGAGGCGGGCGGGCGCATCGAGCTCACCCCCGCCCAGGCCGACGCCTGGCTGGCCTCGCTGAACGACGTCCGGCTGGCCCTGGGCACCGCGCTGGACGTCAGCGAGGACCTGCCCGACGAGCTGCCCCCGGACGACCCGCGCACCGCCCACCTGGGCGTCTACCAGTGGCTGACGTTCGTCCAGGACGCCCTGGTGCAGGCCAGGATGCAGGTGCGGTGACCGGTCCCGGGCTGCCGGGGCTGCTGCGCGCGCTGGACCCGCAGCTGCGACCCGGGGTGTTCGTGTTCGCCTCCGTCCCGCCCGGCGCGGTGCTGGACGTCGACCCGGTCGCCACGATGGCCGAGGACGAGGGGCGCACGGTGGTGCTGCCCGAGGCCGAGGCCGAGCGGCTCGGGCTGCCCGCGGAGTACCGCTGCGCGTGGATCACGCTGCGGGTGGCGTCGTCGTTGTCGGCGGTCGGGCTGCTGGCCCGGGTGACCGCGGCACTGGCCGGGCGCGGGATCAGCGTCAACCCGGTCGCCGGGTTCCACCACGACCACCTGTTCGTGCCGCACGACCGGGCCGCCGACGCCCTCGACGCCCTCGCCGGTCTGCAGGCCCGCGCGACGCGCGCGCCGGTGGTGGTCGGCGACCACGAGATCGACGACGACCCGGCCCGGATCGACCGCGAGGTGGTCTGGCGCTACCTGTCCACCGAGGCCTACTGGGGCCGCTGGCGCACCCGCGCCGAGGTCGAGGCCCAGCTCGACGACGCGTTCCTGGTCCTGGGCGCCTACCACCGCGGCACCGGGGAGATGGTCGGCTTCGCCCGCGGCACCGGCGACGGGCTGGCGTTCGGCTACCTCGCCGACGTGTTCGTACTGGCCTCCGCGCGGGGTGCCGGGCTGGGCAGGGCAATGGTCGCCGCGGTCGTCGAGCGCGACCCGCGGATCCGCTGGGTGCTGTTCACCGCCGACGCCCACGAGCTGTACCGGCCGTTCGGGTTCGCCGAGCCGGACGCCACCTGCCTGGTCCGCCCGGCGGCCGTGCCCACCCCGGGTGTGAGGCCGCCCGCAGGCGTGCCAGGTCCGGCCGTCGGCCCGTAGGCTGGAGCCGTGCTGGTGATCCGAGCTGATCTCGTGGACGAGATCGTCGCGCACGCCCGCCGGGACCACCCGGACGAGGCCTGCGGCGTGGTCGCCGGCCCGGAGGGGTCCGACCGCCCGGAGCGGTTCATCCCGATGGTCAACGCCGCCCGCTCGCCGACGTTCTACGAGTTCGACTCCGGCGACCTGCTGCGGCTCTACCGCGACATGGACTCCCGCGACGAGGTGCCCGTGGTGATCTACCACTCGCACACCGCGACCGAGGCCCGCCCGTCGCGCACCGACATCTCCTACGCCTCCGAGCCCGAGGCGCACTACGTGCTGGTCTCCACCCGGGAGCCGGACACCCACGAGTTCCGGTCGTTCCGCATCGTGGACGGTGTGGTGACCGAGGAAGACGTCGAGGTCGTGGAGAGTTACATGTTCGCGCACACCGGCGCGGACGACGTGCCCGACCACGACTGACGGCGCGCTCGGCACCGCCCTCCGCACCGACCGACCGATTCCACTGGAGCACCCGCATGGCCGTGACCGTGTCCATCCCCACCATCCTGCGCACCCACACCGGCGGCGAGAAGTCCGTCGAGGCCAAGGGCGCCACCGTCGGCGAGGTGATCGACGACCTGGAGTCCCGGCACCCCGGCATCGCCGGCCGGCTGATCACCAACGGGTCGCTGCACCGGTTCGTCAACATCTACGTCGACGACGAGGACGTGCGGTTCTCCGGCGGGCTGGACGCGCCGGTCGGCGAGAACTCCACGATCACCGTCCTGCCCGCGGTCGCCGGCGGCTGAGGCCGGCACACCCCAGGACCACCGACCGGGAGGTACCCGTGGCCCGGTACGACTCGCTGCTGCAGGCCGTCGGCGACACGCCGCTGGTCGGCCTGCCGTCGTTGTCGCCCGCCGAGGGCGTGCGGCTGTGGGCGAAGCTGGAGGACCGCAACCCGACCGGCTCCATCAAGGACCGGCCGGCCCTGGCCATGATCGAGAAGGCCGAGGCCGACGGGCTGCTCACCCCCGGCTGCACGGTGCTGGAGCCCACCTCGGGCAACACCGGCATCTCGCTGGCCATGGCCTGCAAGCTCAAGGGCTACCGGCTGATCTGCGTGATGCCGGAGAACACCTCGGTGGAGCGCCGCCAGCTGCTGGAGATGTACGGCGCGGAGATCATCTCCTCGCCGGCCGCCGGTGGGTCGAACCAGGCCGTGGCGATGGCCAAGAAGCTGGCCGCCGACAACCCCGACTGGGTGATGCTCTACCAGTACGGCAACCCGGCCAACGCCGACGCGCACTACCGCACCACCGGCCCGGAGATCCTGCGCGACCTGCCCACGATCACCCACTTCGTGGCCGGCCTGGGCACCACCGGCACCCTCGTCGGCACCGGGCGCTACCTGCGCGAGCACAAGCCGGAGGTGCAGATCGTGGCGGCCGAGCCGCGCTACGGCGAGCTGGTCTACGGACTGCGCAACCTCGACGAGGGCTTCGTGCCCGAGCTGTACGACCCCGAGGTGCTCACCGCGCGGTACTCGGTCGGCTCCCGCGACGCGCTGCGCCGCACCCGCCAGCTGGTCGAGCAGGAGGGCATCTTCGCCGGGATCTCCACCGGCGGCATCCTGCACGCCGCGCTGGCTGTGGCGGAGAAGGCGGCCGGCGCCGGGGAGTCCGCCGACATCGTGCTGGTGGTCTGCGACGGCGGCTGGAAGTACCTGTCCACCGGCGCCTACAGCGGCGAGCTGGACGACGCCGCCGACGGCATCGAGGGCCACCTCTGGGCCTGAGCCGGCCCATCCCCACCGCTGCCGCCTCGAGAACGACGTCATGGGATCAACTTCGGCCTTGAGGCCAAGTTGATCCCACAACGTCGTTCTCGACGGGGCGGTGGGGGAGTGCGTACCGTGGATTACATGGTTGCGCCCGCCCCTCGCCGGTCCCTCGCCCGCGTGTTCCCGGCGCAGCCGGTCGCGGCGGTGCTCACGATGCTGGTCTTCACCGGCGTGTTGTACGTGAGCGAGGCGATCGACCAGGTCATCCCGCTCAACCTGGACAACGAGGGCATCCGCCCCTGGTCGCTGGACGGGCTGGTGGGCATCCTGTGGGCCCCGCTGCTGCACGGCGGGTGGGGACACCTGATCGCCAACACGATCCCGTTCCTGGTCCTCGGGTTCCTCGCCATGGCCGGCGGCATCCGCCAGTTCGTCGTGGTGACCGCCCTGATCTGGCTGCTCGGCGGGCTGGGCGTGTGGCTGGCGGGCGGCCTGGGCATGGTGCACATCGGCGCGTCCGGGCTGATCTTCGGGTGGCTCGGGTTCCTGCTGGCCCGGGGCTTCTTCGCGCGCAGCGGCCGGCAGATCCTGCTGGCCGTGGTGCTGTTCTTCTTCTGGGGCGGCCTGCTGTGGGGCGTGCTGCCCCTGCAGTCCGGGGTGTCCTGGCAGGGGCACCTGTTCGGGGCGCTGGCCGGGGTCCTGGCGGCGTGGCTGGTGGCCGGTGCCGACCGCAGGCGTACCACGGACCCGCTCGCCGGCTGATCGTCGCTGCGGTCGGCCCGGCGGTTGCCCAGCTCACGATCGAACCTGGGCCGAGCGACCAGGTTGTCGTGTGGACGGCACTCACCCTGCGGACCTCGGAGGTCCATCGGAAGTCGTCCAGCACCGACGCGAACCGCCAGCCGGTGCCGTCGGTGGCCTCGAACTCGCCACTGCGTGCGAATCGCGAGTAGGCGGGCGGCGTCGGGGCAGCCGTGGTCTCGGGTGCCTCCGCCTGCGTCACGCTCAGGTTCCCGGCGGCGGAGACGTCGATCCGCACCGTCGGCCCGTCCGGTCGGTCCTGAACCCAGACGGCGGAGCCGACCGCCAGGACGCGGCGCCATGGCCAGGCGACCTGCCGCGGTGCGGGGATCCGGCTCCAGGACGCGAGGTCGAGCACCTTCCCGGCCGAGTTCAGCGCGACCGCGACCGGCTGCAGGTCGTCGGTCGCCAGCCAGACCCCGCCCACGTCATGGACGAAGCGGGGCGAAATCGGCGTACTCCGTCGGAGCTGGGGTTGGCGCTGATCAATCCCGATCACCTCATCCTGGTATGAAGGCGCGCGGGAATGAGTCGTTGCTCCGTCCGCCGGTGGTGAATAATCTATATGTGAATCGGCGCGCGTTGTCGACGACGGCGTTCGAGTACTGATCGTCCCTGAACTGGTAGGTGAACGTCGTCCGGCCGGGTTGCGGATGGTGGCCAGCGCTGCCGGGGCGGCGCCCAGCATCAGCAGCCCTGCCATGACCGACACCGTCGATCCGCCGAATTTTCGGCGTCTTTTGTGTCCTGCGGATTGTTGAAACCATGGCGGCAGGGTCGGAGGCGGTATCCATGACGAAGGGAGGAATCGGGAAATTCGTTCGCATGTGCCCACGGCCGGGTCGCAGCGGCCGGCGGTCAGCAGTGACCTAAAGTGGCCCGGTGAGCCTCGACGCCCCGATCGGGATCTTCGACTCCGGCGTCGGCGGTCTCACCGTCGCCCGCGCGATCATCGACCAGTTGCCGGCTGAGCGTGTGGTCTACGTCGGCGACACCGCGCACGGCCCGTACGGGCCGCTGGCCATCGCCGACATCCGCCGGCACGCCCTGGCGATCGGTGACGAGCTGATGGAGCGCGGGGTGAAGGCCATGGTGGTGGCCTGCAACACCGCTTCCGCGGCCTGCCTGCCCGACATCCGCGAGCGCTACCCGGTGCCGGTGGTGGAGGTGGTGCGGCCGGCGGTCCGCCGGGCCGTCGCGGCCACCCGCAGCGGGCGGATCGGGGTGATCGGGACGCGGGCGACCATCGCGTCCGGGGCCTACCAGGACTCCTTCGCCGCGGCCCGGGACGCCGAGATCACCGCGGTGGCCTGCCCGCGGTTCGTCGACTTCGTCGAGCGCGGGATGACCAGCGGCCGGCAGGTGCTCGGGCTGGCGCAGGGCTACCTGGAGCCGCTGCAGCGCGCCCGGATCGACACCCTGGTGCTGGGCTGCACGCACTACCCGCTGCTCACCGGCGTCCTGCAGATCGTGCTGGGACCCGAGGTGACCCTGGTCTCCAGCGCCGACGAGACGGCCAAGGACCTCGTCCGGGTGCTGATGACCGACGATCTCCTCCGCGATCCCGCCGGGCCGCCGCCGGCGCCGCACGAGTTCCTGGCCACCGGCGACCCGGAGCCGTTCCGCCGGCTGGGCCGGCGCTTCCTCGGCCCGGAGATCGGCACCGTGGCCGCGCTGACGCCGGTGGCGGCCGCCACCTAGACCGGACGGGAGCGCGGCCCGCCGCTTCGGTAGCGTCGTGTCGTGGTCGACGCCCTGGTGATCGTGACGCTGGTGGCGACCGGCGCGCTCGCGGTGTTCGGGCTGGTCGAGACGGTGCGCGGGCGCCCGCCGGGCAAGCCGCTGGCCTACGCGGTGTACGTCACGGTGGCCCTGCTGGTGGTCCAGGCCGCGATCGCCGCCTTCCGGGTGTTCACCGGCGCGCAGCTGCCCGAGACCACCACCTTCCTGATCTACCTCGCGGTGTCGGTGTGCGTGCTGCCGATCGCCCTGCAGTGGGCCAACGCCGACCCCAACCGGTGGGGCGGGGCGGTGATCACGGCCGGTGCGGTGGGCGTCGTCGTCGCCGTCGTGCGGCTGCAGGGGATGTGGGCCGCCGGTGCCTGACGAGGACACCGGCCCGCAGGCACCGCCGCGGGCCACCGCCTCCGGGCCGGGCCGGGCGCTGATCGCGGTGTACGGGATCTTCGCGCTGTCCGCGACCGCGCGGGCCGGGGTGCAGATCGCCGGGAAGTTCGACGAGGCCCCGCTGGCCTACCTGCTCTCCGCGCTCGCCGGGCTGGTCTACATCGTGGCCACGGTGGCGCTGGCGGGCACCAGCCCGGCGATGCGGCGGCTGGCCTGGATCGCCGTCGGGTTCGAGCTGGCCGGTGTGCTGGTCGTCGGGACGGTCACCACGTTCGTCCCCGGCGAGTTCGGCCCGGACGACACGGTGTGGTCGGGCTACGGCCGGGGTTACGGGTTCATCCCCCTCGTCCTGCCGATGATCGGCCTGTGGTGGCTGCGGCGGACGCGCGCGCGTTAGCGTGCGCGCATGGAGCTGATCGTCCTGGGATGCTCGGGCAGCGGCCCGGGCCCCGAGTCGCCCGCGGCCGGCTACCTGGTGCGGGCCGGGGACGCCGCGCTGGCCCTGGACCTGGGCAACGGGACCTTCGGTGCCCTGCAGCGCCACCTCGACCCGTTCGCCCTGGACGCGGTGCTGTTCTCGCACCTGCACCCGGACCACTGCGCCGACTTCAGCGCGCTCGCCGTGCACCGCCGCTACCACCCGCACCCGCCCCTCGACGTCCGCGCGCACCGGTTGCCGGTGTGCGCGCCGGGGGAGGCGCCCGAGCGGTTCGCGATGGCCTACGCGCCCTCGGCCGAGGAGCGCGCCGAGACCGACCTCACCGACGTGTTCGCCTTCACCGCGCTGGCCGACGGGTTCACCGCGGAGCTGGCCGGGACGACGGTGCACGCGCGCGCGGTCGACCACCTGTGCGAGGCGTACGCGCTGCGCGTCGAGCACGACGGGCGCAGCGTCGTCTACAGCGGTGACACCGGGCCGTGCGAGGCCCTCGTCGAGCTGGCCCGCGACGCCGACGTGCTGCTGTGCGAGGCGACCTGGCCGCACACCGGCCTGTGGGACGAGCCCCCGCCCGGGGTGCACCTGTCGGGCCGGCAGGCCGGTGAGCACGCCACCAAGGCCGGGGTGGGCCGGTTGCTGATCACCCACGTGGCGTCCTGGTACGACCGCGACGCGATCCTGGCCGAGGCCACGGCGGCGTTCGACGGGCCGGTGGACCTGGTCGTCGCGGACGCCGCCTACCCGGTCTGAGTACGCGTCGGAACCCGCTCGCGCCGCTGCCTAAGCTGATCGGCGTGACCAGCGAGCAGGCGACCAGAGCAGACGGTCGGAGCGACGACGAACTCCGCCCGGTGACGATCACCAGGGGTTACCAGAAGCATCCGGCGGGCTCGGTGCTCATCGGGTTCGGCGACACCCTGGTGCTGTGCGCGGCCAGTGTCACCGAGGGGGTGCCGCGCTGGCGCAAGGGCTCGGGCCTGGGCTGGCTGACCGCCGAGTACGCGATGCTGCCCTCGGCCACCAACACCCGCAACGACCGGGAGTCGGTCAAGGGCCGGGTCGGCGGGCGCACCCACGAGATCAGCCGGTTGATCGGCCGCTCGCTGCGCGCCTGCATCGACCTCAGGGCGCTGGGGGAGAACACCATCGCGTTGGACTGCGACGTCCTGCAGGCCGACGGCGGCACCCGCACCGCGGCCATCACCGGCGCCTTCGTGGCCCTCGCCGACGCCGTGACCTGGCTCGGTGCGCACGGCAAGCTCGCCGACCCCAAGCCGCTGTCCTGCCGGGTCGCCGCGGTGAGCGTGGGCGTGGTGGACGGGCGGGTCCGCCTCGACCTGCCCTACGAGGAGGACTCCCGCGCCGAGGTCGACACCAACGTGGTGGCCACCGACACCGGCACCCTGATCGAGGTGCAGGGCACCGGCGAGGGCGCCACGTTCACCCGCCGCACCCTGGACGCCATGCTGGACTCCGCGCTGGGCGGCATCCGGCAGCTGTCGGACCTGCAGGCCGCCGCGCTGGCCGAGCCGTACCCGGGGGAGCTGCCGTGAAGCTGCTGCTGGCCTCGCGCAACGCCGCCAAGCTCGGGGAGCTGACCCGGATCGTGGCCGCGGCCGACCTGGGCGGCCTGCAGGTGGTCGGGCTGGCCGACGTGCCGGAATTCCCGGAGGCCCCGGAGACCGGGGCGACCTTCGCCGAGAACGCGCTGGCCAAGGCCCGCGACGCGGTGGCGGCCACCGGGCTGCCCGCCGTCGCCGACGACTCCGGGCTGGCCGTGGACGCGCTCAACGGCATGCCCGGGGTGCTGTCCGCGCGCTGGTCGGGCGGCCACGGCGACGACGAGGGCAACTTGCGCCTGGTGCTCGGCCAGCTCGGCGACGTGCCCGACGAGCGGCGCGGTGCGGCGTTCGTCTGCGTGGCGGCGCTGGTCACCCCGGACGGGCGGGAGACCGTCGTGCACGGCGAGTGGCGCGGGCGGATCATCCGGGAGCCGCGGGGCGGCAACGGCTTCGGCTACGACCCGATCTTCGTCCCGGACGGCGAGCAGCGGACCTCGGCCGAGCTGACCGCCGAGGAGAAGGACGCCGACTCCCACCGCGGCCGCGCCCTGCGCGCCCTCCTGCCCCACCTGCGCGCCCTCTAACCCGCCCCGCCCGCATGCCAGGAAAGCCACTTTCGGGACCGAATGCGTCCTGAAAGTGGCTTTCCTGACACGGGCGGGGGTGCCGGGGGGGTCAGGGCTCGGCGAGGACGCGCTGGGCGACCGTGAAGGCGGAGTTGGCGGCCGGGACGCCGCAGTAGATCGCGGTCTGCAGCAGCACCTCGACGATCTCGGCCCGGGTCAGCCCGTTGCGCAGGGCCGCGCGCAGGTGCAGTTCCAGCTCGGCCAGGTGGCCGTGGGCGACCAGGGCGGTGAGGGTGACCGCGCTGCGCATCCGGCGGTCCAGGCCCGGCCGGGTCCAGATGCCGCCCCAGGCGTAGCGGGTGATCAGCTCCTGGAAGTCGGCGGTGGTCGCGTCGGCCCGGCCCAGCGCCGCGTCGACGTGCTCGGGGCCGAGCACCTCGCGGCGGACGGCCAGACCGTCCGGGTCGAGGTCCAGCGGGGGCACGGGGTCGGTCATGGGGGCACGCTATCCGGGGTCGGGTGCGTCACGCCGCGACGACGGCGGCGTCCGGCGGAACCGCTGGTGGAGAGCCCGTGCCCGGTCGGTGAACGGGTCGTGACCGACCGCCCGGGCGACCCCTCGCGGTGTCGGCCCGGCGGGTCGGCGGTACCGTCGGTCGGGTGATGTGGCGACGGGTCGGCCTCGGCCTGGTGCTGGTGGCCGTGGTCGCCGTCGTGGTCTTCCTGCTGCGCGACGGCGTGCCCGGGATCCCCGACCTGCGCCAGGCGGTCGCCGCGGCGGGCATGTGGGGACCGCTGGTGTTCGTCGCCCTGCACGCCGTGGTCAGCGCGAGCCCGGTGCCGCGCACGGTGTTCACCGTCGCCGCCGGGGTGCTGTTCGGGTCGCTGATCGGGTTGGCCGCCGCCCTGACCGGTACCGCGCTGGCCGCCGGCCTGTCGTTCGTGCTGGCCCGGTTCGTCGGCGGGCCGCTGGCGGAGCGGTACGTGCACCTGCCGGCCGTGTCCTGGGTGCGCCGCCGGGTCCAGCACCGCGGGCTGCTCACGATGATCTCGCTGCGGCTGATCCCGGCCATGCCGTTCTCGGTGATGAACTACGGGGCGGCGCTGTCCGGGGCGCGGATCGCGCCCTACCTGCTCGCCACGCTCGTGGGCGTGCTGCCCGGCACCATCTCGATCGTGGTGCTCGGCGACGCCGCGGTGGGCGGCAACCCGCACCCGGCCATGTTCGTGGTGTCGGTGGTCTCCGGGCTGATCGGGCTGACCGGAGCGGTGCTGGTGGCTCGCCGGCCGCTGCCCGAGCCCGAGCCCGCGGCCGGGCCCGTCGAGCGGGTGGACCACGACGCCGAGGACTTCGGCCGCGCCGCCTGAGCGGCGGCGGGACCGGGGTGCCGGCGGCGGGATTCGAACCCGCACTGGCGGCGTTCTAAGCGCCGTCTCTCTGCCTGTTGGAGTACGCCGGCCCGGGCCGCCCGGCCGCGGACGGCCGAGCGGGTGCGGGAGCCAGGATACGGCCGTGGCGGGCGGTCAGACCTTCAGGTCCTTGCGCAGCTTGGCGACGTGCCCGGTGGCGCGGACGTTGTACAGCGCCTGCTCCAGGGTGCCGTCCGGGCCGACGACGAACGTCGAGCGGATCACCCCGGTCACCGTCTTGCCGTACATCTGCTTCTCGCCGAACGCGCCCCACGCCGTCAGCACCTCGCGGTCGACGTCGGACAGCAGCGGGAAGGTCAGACCCTGGGCGTCGCGGAACTTCGCCAGCTTGGCCGGCTTGTCGGGGGAGACGCCCAGCACGTCCAGGCCGGCGTCGGAGAGCTCGCCGAGGTTGTCCCGGAAGTCGCAGGCCTGCTTGGTGCAGCCCGGGGTGCTCGCGGCCGGGTAGAAGTAGACGATCACGCGGCGGCCGCGGTAGTCCGACAGCGAGACCGGCTTGTCGTCCGCGTCGGGCAGGGTGAAGTCCGGCGCGGGGTCGCCGGGGGCGAGGCGGGTGGTCATGGGTCGATCCTGGCACGCGGTGGGTCGGCCGACGCGGCCGCGAGCGGTCATCTACGGTGTGGCGACCTCGCAACACCGATCGTCAGGAGGGGCTTCGTGGCGCGCGACCCGGACACCATCCAGCGTGAGATCGAGCGCGCCAGGGACGCCCTGGCCGAGAGCCTGGACGTGCTCAGCGACCGGGCCAACCCGAAGCACCTGGTCGACCAGGGCCGGCAGAGCGTGCAGGAGCGGCTGGCCGACCCGAAGATCCGCTACGCGCTGATGGGCGTCGGCGCGATCCTCGCCCTGGCCGTCCTGCGGAGGCTGTTCCGCTGACCCGGTGAACGAACGTGGCTCTCGTCCGGTCGGATCGGACGAGAGCCGCTGTCGTCCGGGG
>JASLAP010000166.1 GCA_030147065.1 Pseudonocardia sp.
TGGCGGAGATCGCCGTGCCGGCGCTGGTCCTGCACGGCACCGCCGACCCGCTGTTCCCGTTCCCGCACGGCGAGGCGCTGGCCGCCGAGATCCCGGACGCCACCCTGGTCCCGCTGCCGGGCATGGGCCACGAGGTCCCCCCACCCGACCTCTGGGACACCGTCGTCGCGGCGATCGACCGCCACACCACCCACCACTGACGCCCGGGACCGGCCCCGACGACCGACCCCGCCGGCCGAGTGAGCCCCTCGCCACCCGACGGCGGCGCCGTCGCAATCCGTCGTGCGTTGCGCAGCCAGTCGGGGGTCCTCGCAGCCCGCCCACCCGCTGTGAGGGCACCTCCCGGGCTGCGCGAGGTCTGCTGACGTCCCGGGGCGGGCGAACGGAACTCTCGCCCAACCCGTCGTGCCGGAGCCGCTCTCGCCCGGAGCACGACACGCCGCCCCGCTCCCCTCAGCCGGTCACGGTCGCAGCTCGTGGCGGATGGCGCAGCCCGTCGAGGGTCCTCGCAGCGCGCCGACCAGCTGCGAGGACACCACACGCGCTGCGCGAGCTCCGCCGGGCTGCCGCCCGACCCGGCCGGCAGCACTCTCGCTCAACCTCACCGAACGAAAGCCGCTCTCGCCAACCAGACCGGACGAAAGCCACTCTCGCAGCTCTGAGCCCAGCCGTGCTTGCGGCGCAGGTCGGCCAGCCGCTGCGGGGTGGTCGCCAGCTCCAGGGCGCCGACCCGGGTGAAGCAGCCGAGCCCGGACAGCCTCTCGGCGGTGCAGCGGGCGAACCCGGCCATCGTCTTCGACGGGCTGGTCTGGAACACCAGGCCCGGGGCGTGCGAGGTGGACCCGCCGGGCAACGGCAGCTCGCCGCGGTCCAGCACGGTGAGGTCGGTCCAGCCGCGGGCTATGAGCTCGTCGGCGATCGCGGCGCCGACCACCCCGGCGCCCAGGACGACGACCCGGGGCCGCTCACCAGGCTGCTCACGAAGCGACGTCGAGTTCGTCCGCGCCGGACAGCACGACGAACACGGCACCGTCCTGGACCACCACCCGGTGGGTGCGGACGGGCTTGCGGGCGAGCATCCCGTCCGGCTCACCGGTGCGCAGGTCGAAGATCGCCGCGTGCAGCGGGCACTCCACCTCGCATCCCTCCAGCCAGCCGTCGGCGAGCGAGGCGTCCTGGTGGGTGCAGGTGTCGTCGATGGCGTAGAGCTCGCCGTCGTCGGTGTGGAACACCGAGACGGGGGGTCGCAGGGGAAGCCGGCGGGCGCTGCCCCGGGGGAGGTCGGACAGCGAGCAGACGTTGATCATCGGGGCCCTTCAAAGCGCATGGCGGAACCTGGTGCACGACACGCAACAGAGTTCGCTCTGGCGGGGCTCGCTGTCAAGAGGCCGACCGAGCTGGAAACACGCGTCACGGCGCGGGTGCGCGGGCGTCAGCGGGTCGGCTCGGCCTCCGCGGCGACCGGCAGCGGACGGGCCGCGCCGGCCGCCAGCAGGCCCAGCACCAGCGCCCCGACCACCACGAACAGCGCCCGCAGGATGCCGGTGTGCTCGGCCAGCAGGCCGATCAGCGGCGGCCCGGCGAGGAACGCGGTGTAGCCGATGGAACTGACCACCGAGACCCGCGCGGCGGCCTTCTCCGGGTCGTCGGCGGCCGCGCTCATCCCGACCGGGAACCCCAGCGACGCGCCGATCCCCCAGAGCAGCGCACCGGCCAGGGCGACCGGCGTGCTCCCGCCGAGCAGCACGAGCAGCAGGCCGACCAGCGCCACCGCGGCGGTCGCGCGCAGCACCGCGACCCGGCCGAACCGGTCCAGCATCGCCCCGCCGAACATCCGGCCGATGGTCATCGCGCTGACGAAGAAGCCGAACGCCACCGCGCCGACGGTCTCGCTGCTGCCGTAGCCCTCGACGAAGGCGATCGCGATCCAGTCGTTGGCCGAGCCCTCGGTGAAGGCGAACCCGAGCACCAGCAGCCCGACGAGCAGGGTGCGCGGCTCCCGCCAGACGTCGAGCACCCGCACCCCGGGCCGGCCGTCGTCGCCCTTGGGCGCGATGTGGTTGAGGAACGGGCGGGTGATCGGCAGCGCGATCAGCGGGATCAGCGCGGCCACCGCGAACAGCTGCACCTCCAGCGGCAGGCCGACCGCCGCCGCGCCGGCCCCGATCCCGGCGCCGGCGACCGTCCCGATGCTGAACGCGGCGTGCAGCCGGGGCATCAGCGAGCCGCCCACCCGGCGCTCGACGTCGGCCCCCTCGACGTTCATCGAGACGTCCCAGACGCCGCTGCCCAGCCCGCACAGCGCCAGCCCGGCCGCGGCGACCGGCACCGCACCGGTGATCAGCGAGACCCCGATCAGGGCCAGGCCGGCGGTCACGGCGAGCATGCCGAGCAGCACGCCGCGGGCCGGGCCGCTGCGGGTGACCAGCGGCCCGGACAGCGGCAGCCCGGCCACCGCGCCGCCGGACAGGCACAGCAGCAGCAGCCCGAACTGCCCCAGCGACAGCCCGAGGGAACCCTGCAGCGCCGGGGTCCGGGCGATGACCGAGGCGAAGGCCAGGCCGTTGACCAGGAACGCGAGGACGACGGCGGTGCGCGCCCGGCGGGTCGCCGCGTCGGCGCGGTCCGGTGTCGCGATCGGGTTCGGGTCCACGGGGCTCCTCCGGGTGCCGGCGTCGGTACGATCGAATCGATTCGATCAGGCGTCGACGGTACGCCTCGGCCCGGCTCCGCTCAACCGGCCCGACTGTGACGCGCGTAGCCTGCGGCCGTGTCCAGCCGTCCCACGCTCGCGGACGTGGCGGCGCGGGCCGGGGTCTCGCCGTCCACGGCGTCGCTGGCGTTCGCCGGCAGCACCCGGGTGGCCGGCGCGACCCGCGACCGGGTGCTGGCCGCGGCGGCCGACCTCGGCTACGCCGGACCCGACCCGATCGCCGCCTCGCTGCGGCGCGGGCGCAGCGGGGTGGTCGGCGCGTTCGTCGGCGAGCGACTGCTCTACGCCTTCCGCGACCCGGTCGCGGTGCAACTGCTCGACGGCATCGCCGAGGTGCTCGGCGGGCACGGCGTCGGGCTGCTGCTGCTGGCCGGCGACCTGGGCCGGCCGGCCCCCGAGCAGATCGCCCGGATCCCGCTGGACGCGGCCATCTTCGCCACCTGCGGGCTGGAGGACGACCCGGCGATGGCCTCGCTGCTGGCCCGCGGGGTGCCGGTGGTGGCCGTGGAGGGCCCCGAGGTCGACGGCGTCCCGATGATCGACATCGACGACCGGACCGGTACCCGGGAGCTGGCCAGCCACCTGCACGACCTCGGGCACCGCCGGGTCGGCGTGATCGCGATGCCGCTGCGCCTGGACGGCACCCGTGGGCCGGTCGACGCGGCCCGCCGGGCCCGCGCGCACTACCGCGACGTGCGCCAGCGCCTGCTCGCCGTCGAGGACGTGTTCGGCCCGGTGCCGATCCTGGAGACCGCCAGCAACGCGGTGGACGAGGGCGCCCGGGCCGCGCGGACGATGCTGGACGTGCCCGCCGCGGAGCGGCCGACGGCGGTCGTGGCGCAGAGCGACGTGCTCGCCGCCGGCGTGCTGCAAGCCGCCGCCGAGCTCGGCCTGGCCGTCCCGGCGGACGTGTCTGTGGTCGGGTTCGACGGCGCGGACCTGCACTGGCTCGGCGGCACCGTGCTCACCACCGTGGTCCAGCCGAGCGGCGAGAAGGGCCGCGCCGCGGCCCGGGCGGCGATGGAACTGGTCGCCGGGGGCAGCCCGGCCGACGTCCTGCTCCCGGTGACCCTGCGCGTCGGCACCACCACCGCCCCTCCCGCGTAGCCCCGCGCAACAAGCGAACGGTTGGCATTGCACCCGATCCACCGGGGGGCGGGCGTCGCTACTGTCGCGGGATGGCCGCGCTCCCGGAGCCACCCGAGCCGCCCGCCGAGGCGCGCCGCGGTCGCCGCGAGGAACGGACCGCGACGAGCCGCGCCCGCATCCTCGACGCCGCGGTCGAGTGCCTGGTCGAGTGCGGCTACGGCGACGCCACGACGCTGCGCATCCAGGCCCGCGCCGGGGTGTCGCGCGGGCGGCTGCTGCACCACTTCCCGTCGCGCGAGGCGCTGCTGGTGGCCGCGTCCCAGCACCTGGCCACCGAGCGGCTGCACCGCACCGACCAGCGCATCCTGGCCATCCCGGCCGACCTGCCGGCCGAGCAGCGGCTGGACCGGGCCATCGAACTGATGTGGGAGACGTTCTCCTAGCCGCACTTCTGGGCCGCCGTCGAGCTGTGGACGGCCGCCCGCACCGACGCCGAGCTGCGGGCGGCCCTGCTGCCGGCCGAGCGCGAGCTGGGCGCGGTGATCCGGGCCGGTTTGGCCCAGTTCTACGGCCCGGAGCTGACCGCCCACCCGCGCTACGAGCAGGTCCGCGACCTGGTGCTGACCAGCATGCGCGGGGTCGGCCTGACCTACGCGCTGACCGGCCGGGACCCGCGCACCGATCCGCACCTGCCGGTCTGGAAGGCCGCCGCGCGCATCCTGCTCACCTGACCGAGAGGGCGCGGGACAGGGCGGCGAGGACGGCGGCGGCGTCCGGGCGGTCCAGGACGGCGGCGATGTGGGCGTCCGGGCGGATCAGCCACACCTCGCCGGGCTGCGCGTCCAGGGCCTTGGCCAGCGCGCCGCTGACGTCGATCGCCGCGAGCTCCAGGACCTGGACGGGCGCGGCCACCCGCGCGGCGCCCCCGGCGACCGCGTCCTGATCGGCGTCGGTCCCGGTCAGCAGGGTGAACCCGTCCCGGGCCACCTCCCGGAGCCGGCGCTCGCGGTCGACCCGCACCGGCGCGTCCGGCACGAGCACGCCCGGGACCGGCGGGGGGACGTCGCCGCGCGCCGGCCGGCCGGGGAACGGCCGGTCCGGGTTCGGCGTGGTCAGCGGCGAGTCGACGTACCAGAACGGCTCGGCCAGCCGCCCCGAGTCGACCATGCCGCGGGCCGCCGGGTCCTCGGCCGCCCGCTCCAGCACCGCCTTGCGGTGCGCGCGGGCCACCGGCGACTGCGGGACCAGGAAGTCCATCGTCGCCGTGGTGATCTCCAGGTTCTCCCGGGCCGCCGCGTGCCGCTCCTGGTGGTAGCTCTCCAGCAGCTCCTCGCCGGCCCAGCCGCGGGCCACGAACGCGATCTTCCAGGCGGCGTTCTCGGCGTCGGCGACCCCGGAGTTGAGCCCGCGCGCGCCGAACGGGGAGACCAGGTGCGCCGCGTCGCCGGCCAGCAGCACCCGCCCGACCCGCATCCGGTCCGCGCACCGGGAGTGGAACCGGTACACCGACTTCCAGACGACCTCGTAGGGCCGGTCGCCGATCACCTGCCGGATCCGCCGGTCCAGCGCCCCGCTGGCCACCTCGGCGTCCAGGTCGTAGTCGCTGGGCACCTGCCAGTCGATCCGGAACGTCGAGTCCGGGCACGGGTGCACCAGCACCTGCCGGCCCGGGTTCCACTCCGGGTCGAAGTGGAACCGCCGCTCGGTGGCCCAGCCGGGCAGGTCGGTGCGGATGTCGCAGATCAGGAACCGGTCGTCAAAGGAGTGCCCGCCGAACGCGACGCCGAGCAGCCCGCGCAGCTCGTCGGCCCGCGCCCCGGCGCACAGCACGGCGAACGACGCCTCGACCGCGTCGCCGTCCGCGCAGCCCACGGTGACCCCGCCGGCGTGCTGGTCGAGCCCGGTGACCGGGCAGCCCCAGCGGACGTCGATCAGCGGCTCGGCGGCCACCCGCTCGTCGAGGATCTCCTCGGTGCGCGTCTGGGAGATGTTGACGAACGGCGGGAACGCCGCCCGCCCGGACTCGGCGAAGGTGTAGGTGAACAGCTCCTTGCCGCGGTGGAAGGTGCGCGCGGTGGTCCAGGTGACGCCCTCGGCGGCGATCTGCTCACCGGCGCCGACCGCGGACCAGATGTCGAGCACGTCGCGCTGCTGGCAGATGGCCTTGGAGCCGATCACGTCGCGCTCGGGGCGGCGGTCCAGCAGCACCACCGGGATGCCCCAGCGGGCCAGCAGCAGTGCGGTGGTCTGCCCGACCGGCCCGTTCCCGATAACCGCGACCGGCGCGGGGTTCTCCATCACGACTGCAGCTGCGCCCAGACCTCCCGGTCACGTTCGGCGGTCCAGATCACCGGCCGCTCCACCCCGGACAGCTCGTCCCACAACCGGGACACGTCGAACGGCAGGCAGTGCTCGAAGATCGGCCATCTCCCGTACTGGTCCACCAGGGCCGCGCGGCTGCGCTCGAAGGCCTCCCGCAGCGTCCCGCCGGCCCGCTGCACCGCGCCCACCTCGTCGATCATCACCTGCAGGAAGTGCCGGGTCTGGGCGATCGCGGCCGCCACCGCGTCCGGCCCGCGGCTGACCCCGCCGCGCCCGCCGACCAGGGTGTGCGCGCCCAGCGCCGCCACGTTGTCCAGGGTGGCCCCCGCCCAGTCGCGGTGGAACGCGTCGCCGGTGTAGAGCGCGGCCTCGGCCTCGACCAGGTCGCCGGCGAACAGGATGCCCTGGCGCGGCAGCCAGGCCACGATGTCGCCCTCGGTGTGCCCGCGCCCGCAGTACTGCAGGACCAGGTCGCCGCGGTCGCCGCCGAGGTCGATCGCGAGCCGGTCGGAGAAGGTCAGCGTGGGCCAGGTCAGCCCGGGCACGGAGTCGGCGCCCTCGGCCAGCCGGGGCATCCGGGCGAACTCGCTGGCCCAGTCCTGCTCACCGCGCTCGGCGACCAGCGCCCGGGTGTTCTCGTGGGCGACGATCACCTCGGCGTCGAACGCGGACGCCCCCAGCACCCGCACCGCGTGGTAGTGGCTGAGCACCAGGTAGCGGACCGGCTTGTCGGTGTGCTCGCGCAGCTTCTCCAGCCAGCGGGCGGCGACCACCGGGGTGGCCAGCGCCTCGAAGCAGACCAGGAAGTCCTCGCCCTCGATCGCCCCGATGTTGGGGTCGCCCTGCGCCGTGAGCGCGTACACGCCGTCGCCGATGATCTCGAGGGTCTGCTCCTTGGCAGCGAGGTCGGCTGAGGAGGCAAACGGTTTCGCGGTCATCGCGGCCCCTCCGGTGGCTCGATGTGCGAGCGCGACGCTCTGCTGTGGAGGCGACCGTAGGATCCGCGCCCGAACCGCACAAGCGCCGGCCGCCGGTGGCGGCGTCCTTCCGGCCGTGGCCGGATCGTGTCCCGGTGTCCTTGTGGTCGGCGTCACACCGCCGTTAGCCTCACGAAAACCGAACAAGATCGCTCGGATATCGAGCGAGGGGCCGAGGGGATCTCCATGCCGAGAAGGACC
>JASLAP010000482.1 GCA_030147065.1 Pseudonocardia sp.
GCCGAGCCGTAGAACACCCCGCGGCCGGTCAGGTCGGCCACGCCGGGGGCGTCCAGGCTGCGGTAGGAGACCCCGGTGGCCAGCACGACGGCGTGCGCGGCGATCTCGGTGCCGTCGCCGAACCGGACCACCCGGGCCGAACCGCGGGGCTCCAGCGCGACCACGTCGCGGGTGGTGAGCACCTCGGCGCCGAACTTGGCGGCCTGCCGGCGCGCCCGGTCGGTGAGCTGGGCGCCGGAGACGCCGTCGGGGAAGCCGAGGTAGTTCTCGATCCGCGAGCTCTGCCCGGCCTGCCCGCCGGTGGCCTGGCGCTCGACCAGCACCGTGCGCAGCCCTTCGGACGCGCCGTAGACCGCCGAGCCCAGCCCGGCCGGACCGCCACCGATCACGATCAGGTCGTAGAAGTCGGTGGCCGGGTCGGTGGTCAGCCCGACCACGGCGGCGATCTCGGCCTCCGACGGCGAGCGCAGCGCGGTGCCGTCCGGGGTGATGATCACCGGGACGTCGTCGGCGGTGGCCCCGGCGGCGTCGAGCAGCCGGGCGCCCTCGGGGTCGTCGCTGGACAGGTAGCGGTAGGGCACCTGGTTGCGGGCCAGGAAGTCGCGCGCGCTGAAGCACTCGGCCGACCACCGGTGCCCGATCACCCGGATCTCGTCGATCGGCCGCACCCCGACCGCGCGCCAGGTCTCGACCAGCGCGTCGATCACCGGGTAGAGCTTCTCCTCCGGCGGGTCCCACGGCTTGAGCAGGTAGTGGTCGACGTCCACGACGTTGATCGCCTGGATGGCGGCGTCGGTGTCGGCGTAGGCGGTGAGCAGGGCCCGGCGGGCGTGCGGGGCGACGTCCATGGCCTGCTCGAGGAACTCGATGCCGTTCATCCCGGGCATCCGGTAGTCGGCCAGGATCGCGGCCACCGGCTCGCCGCGCAGGGTCAGCTCGCGCAGCGCCTCCAGGGCGTCGGCGCCGGACTCGGCGCGCACGATCCGGTAGTCCTGGCCGTAGCGGCGGCGCAGGTCGCGGGCCACCGATCGGCTGACCCCCGGGTCGTCGTCGACGGTCATCAGGACGGGCTTGGACGGCAAAGCGACTCCCTACAGCACCACGGGCGGCGAGCGGCTGACGGCGACGCTCGCCGTCGAAACTACTGCCCGGCGCGGTCCGGGTGCCATCACCGATCACAGGCGTCCGGACGCGGGGGCGGCGGTACTCCTCGTCCCGCGCTGACCGGAGCCCGGATCACCGCAGCAGGACCGGCCCGACCGGTCAGCTGATGGTGCTGCCCCCGTTGACCGGCAGCCACGCCCCGGTGACGAACCCGCCGGCGTCGGAGGCGAGGTACGCCACGGCCTCGGCCACGTCGGCGGGCCGGCCCGGCCGGCCGAGCGGCACGCCCGCGGTGTACGCGGCCAGTTCCGCCGGGTCGGCACCGTGGTGGCGCTCCACCGGGATCCAGCCCGGCGCCACCGTGTTCACCGTGATGCCGAGCGGCCCCAGTTCCTTCGCCCACACCCGGGCCAGCCCGAGCTGGGCCGACTTGGCCGCCACGTAGGCCGAGTCGCCCAGCGGCAGCCGCTGCACGACGTCCGAGCCGACGTGCACGACCCGACCCCACCCGGCCCCGCGCATCCCGGGCAGCACCGCGCGGAGCAGCAGCACCGGGCTCTTGACGAAGAAGTCCAGGTGCTGGGCGAGGTCCGGCCAGTCCAGGACGTCGACGGGCACCGCGGGCTGCGGGCCGGTCGCGTTCAGCACCAGGACGCCGACGGCGCCGAGGTCGCGGCGCACGTCGTCGGCCAGCCGGGCCACCTCGTCCGGGTCGGTGACGTCGGCCCGGTAGGCCACGGCGGTGCCGCCGGCGGCGGTGATGCGCTCGACGACACGCTGGGCGCCGTCGGCGGAGCGGGCGTAGTTGACGGCGACCGGATGGCCCGCGGCCGCGAGCCGGGCCGCGATCTCCGCGCCCAGCCCGCGGGACGCGCCGGTCACCAGGGCCGGCGGCCGCCCCGGAACCGCGCCGGCGCTCGGCGGAGAAGAGGTCACCGCCGCAGCCTCCCAGGTACGGCTCCGGTCATCCTGCGCGGGGAGGAGGCCGGACCCACCCACCACCTGCGGCGCTGGTCAGCCGCGGTGCGGCCAGACCCGGTGGACCGGCTCTGGCTGGAACCACCACGGGCTCGGCGCGCCGACGTAGGTGATCACGACGCTCGCCCCGTAGTCGCGGTCGACCTGCACCGGTACCCGCTCCGAGCAGTCCTGCGGCGGGCCACCGGCCACGGCCTGGCCGATGCCGGCCACGGTCAGCGCCGCCGTGGCGAGCAGCATCCCCAGGACGGACCGGCGGCCCAGCGGCGGGAGCGGGTGGGCCGGCGGGTGCCTGTCGAAGTCGGTCACGACCCGGACGACCGCGGCCGGGCGCACCGGGTTGGGACACGTGACCCAGGTCACGATGAGCGGGGCGGCGGATCCACCACCGCGCTCCGGACCGGTCAGGGCGTCCGGGCGACCGCGAAGATCCGCCGGAACGGGAACCAGGTCGTGCCGTCCGGGCGGGCCGGGTAGGCGGCGCGCAGCCGCGGGGCGAGTTCGGCGCGGAAGGCCGCGTAGTCGTCGGCGTCCAGGGCGTCGCGGACCACCCGCAGCCCGGTGCTGCTGATCCACTGCAGCACCGGGTCGGGGCCGGTCAACCGGTGCAGGTAGGTGGTCTCCCAGACGTCCACCTCGGCCCCCGTGGCGGCCAGCAGATCCGCGTACTCGGCGGGCTGCGGGACCGCGAGCTCGTCACCGAGGTCGACCCGTCCGGCCCAGCGCGGCCGGGCGAGCAGGTCGCGGACCACCGCGTGTGACGGCGCGCCGGAATTGCCCGGCACCTGCAGGGCGAACCACGCCCCGGACGGCAGCGCGGCCAGCCAGCCGGGCAGCAGGTCGGGGTGGCTGGGCACCCAGTGCAGGACGGCGTTGGTGATGACGACGTCGGTGTCCGGCTCCGGTACCCAGTCGACGACGTCGCGCTGCTCGACGGCCACCCCGCGCTCGGCGGCCGCGGCGACCATCTCGGCCGAGGAGTCGAGCCCGGTCACCGTCGCGTCCGGCCAGCGGGCGGACAGCAGCCCGGTCAGGTGGCCGGGCCCGCATCCCAGGTCGACGACGCGGCGAGGTGCGGTGGCGCCGACGCGGGCGAGCAGGTCGTGGAACGGGCGCGAGCGGTGGTCGTCGAAGCTCAGGTAGAGCGCCGGGTCCCAGGTGGTGCCGGTCATCCCAGGCCCGTCGCGCGGGCGACCGCCCCAGCCACCCGGCGCACGGTCTCCGGGTCGGTGCCCGGGTCGGGGCGGACCTGCAGCACGATCCCGTCCCGGCCGGCCACCTTGCGCTGCACGAACCAGGCGCCGCCGCCGGGCAGGTCGCGGTGGTGGCGCGAGCGGATCGAGGCGGTCACCCGCTGGTGCACCACCTCGGGCACCCGGCCCGGGTCCGACAGCCGCCAGCGCACCGCCGGGCGGTCGGTCAGCAGCACCGCGCCGTCGACCTCCGCGGCCTCGGTCGCCTCGATCAGCACCAGCGCGCCGCCCTGCCAGGTCGCCTTGCTGACCAGGTGCCAGCCGACCCGGCGGGGCGTGTCGTCGGTGGGCAGCCACAGCCCCATCGAGGTGGCGACCAGGTGCGCGTCGCGCCCGGCCACCTCGGCCACGGCCAGCACCCGCTCGTCGACGTCGAGGGTGCCGGCGAACCGCTCGGGCAGCCCGTCGCGGCCGGTCAACCGGCGCAGCACCCGGGGCAGCCTCATCGGGCGGCCTTCTCGCGCAGCGCGATCCGGTACTGCTCCAGCGGCACCAGGTCGCCGAAGATCTGGTGGTAGGCGTCGGCCTCCTCCATCGGGTTGGTCCGCTGCAGCCGCGACTTGAGCTCGGCGACCTGGGCCTCGACCAGCGCCAGCCGCACCCCGGCGATGACGCTGCCGACGTAGCGGGCCTCCTCGGTGTTGCGCCGGGGCAGCTCCAGCGGCTCCACGGCCAGCTCGATGACCAGCTTGCGGGTCTCCTCGTTGGCGTGCGACTGCACCGCCTCCAGCCAGGCCGAACCGTCCCGGCCGCCGGACGCCCCGCCGGCGGCCTGCACCGCGCGGTGCACCGCGGCGAACGCGGGGTGGCTGAAGACCTGCTCGGGCAGCTCGTCGTAGGCCGGGCCGGCGACGGCGGGCACCTGCAGGGCGGCCTTGAGCGCCTCGCGCTGCAGGTGCAGCCGCGGGTCGTCCTTGGGCGGGGCGGGCGGGGCCGGGCGCCGGCCGCGGATCTCGGCGACGTCCCCGCCCGCGGACTCGCGCACCCGGCGGACCACCATCGCGATGTCGTCCCAGCTGACCCAGCCGGCCAGCCGGCGGGCGTACTCGTCGCGCAGGTCCTCGCGCCGGATCCGGGACACCAGCGGCACCGTGCGCTGCAGCGCGGCCACCCGGCCCTCGGCGGTGTCCAGGTCG
>JASLAP010000497.1 GCA_030147065.1 Pseudonocardia sp.
GACCTACCCGGAGCGGGCGAAGGCCGGCAACGTCGCGCGGCACGGGAAGGCTGCCGTCGTGGTGCTGTCCGACGACTTCAACGGCGCGTGGGTGCAGATCGACGGGGACGCCGAGCTACTGACCCTGCCCGACGCGCTGGAGCCGCTCGTCGAGTACTTCCGGTGCGTCTCCGGGGAGCACCCGGACTGGGACGAGTACCGCCGCGCGATGCAGGAGCAGGGCAAGGCGCTGATCCGGATCACGCCGACCCGGTGGAGCCCCGTGGCGAAGGGCGGCTTCCCGGCCCGGCTGGCCTGAGCCCGCTATCCAGCACTCTGTCGGGGTACCCCGGTAGCCTCTGCGCGGCGCGTACGGACCGGATCCCCGGTCCGGGCGCCGCGAGCTGACGATCGAGTACGAACGGCCGCGGCCGGGCGCTGACTCACGAAAACGCCGGAGGAACCATGCGGCCGTGGCCGGGCCACGCCTATCCCCTGGGTGCCACCTACGACGGGTCGGGCACCAACTTCGCGATCTTCTCCGAGGCCGCGGAGCGGGTCGAGCTGTGCCTGTTCAGCGCACGCGGCAAGGAGACCCGCGTGCCGCTCACGGAGGTGGACGGCTTCGTCCACCACGGGTACCTGCCGGGCGTCGAGCCGGGCCAGCGCTACGGCTACCGCGTGCACGGGCCCTACGACCCGGCGCAGGGCCAGCGCTGCAACCCCCAGAAGCTGCTCATCGACCCCTACGCCAAGGCGCTCGACGGGCCCGTCGTGTGGGACGAGGCGGTGTTCGGCTACCCGTTCGGCGAGCCCGAGGGCCGCAACGACGCCGACTCCGCGCCGTTCGTGCCGAAGTCGGTGGTGGTCAACCCGTTCTTCGACTGGGGCACCGACCGCGCACCGCGCATCCCCTACCACGAGACCGTGATCTACGAGGCGCACGTGCGGGGTCTCACGATCGCCCACCCGGAGATCCCCGAGGAGCTGCGCGGCACCTACTCCGGCCTCGCGCACCCGGTGATGATCGATCACCTCAAGACGCTCGGCATCACCGCCGTGGAGCTCATGCCGGTGCACGAGTTCCTCAACGACCACCACCTGCAGGAGAAGGGGCTCTCCAACTACTGGGGCTACAACACCATCGCCTACCTGGCCCCGCACCACGCCTACGCGATGAACGCCGGCCGCGCGGGCAACCAGGTGCAGGAGTTCAAGGCGATGGTCCGCGACCTGCACGACGCGGGCATCGAGGTGATCCTCGACGTGGTCTACAACCACACCGCCGAGGGCAACCACATGGGCCCCACGCTGTCCATGCGCGGCATCGACAACGCCGCGTACTACCGGGTGGTCGAGAACGACCAGCGGTACTACATGGACTACACCGGCACCGGCAACTCGCTGAACGTGCGCAACCCGCACACCCTGCAGCTGATCATGGACTCGCTGCGCTACTGGGTCACCGAGATGCACGTCGACGGGTTCCGCTTCGACCTGGCCTCCACGCTGGCCAGGGAGTTCTACGACGTGGACCGGCTGAGCGTGTTCTTCGACCTGGTCCAGCAGGACCCGACGATCAACCAGGTCAAGCTGATCGCCGAGCCGTGGGACGTCGGGCCGGGTGGCTACCAGGTGGGCAACTTCCCGCCGCTGTGGACCGAGTGGAACGGCAAGTACCGCGACACCGTGCGCGACTTCTGGCGCGGCGAGCCGGGCACCCTGGGCGAGTTCGCCTCGCGCATCACCGGCAGCTCGGACCTGTACCAGAACGACGGCCGCCGGCCGTTCGCCTCGATCAACTTCGTCACCGCGCACGACGGGTTCACCCTGCACGACCTGGTCTCCTACAACGACAAGCACAACGAGGCCAACGGCGAGGGCAACAACGACGGGGAGAGCCACAACCGGTCCTGGAACTGCGGCGTCGAGGGCCCCACCGACGACGCCGCGGTGCTGGAGCTGCGGGCCCGCCAGCAGCGCAACTTCATCGCCACCCTGATGCTCAGCCAGGGCGTTCCGATGCTGCTGCACGGCGACGAGCTGGGCCGCACCCAGCACGGCAACAACAACGTCTACTGCCAGGACAGCGAGATCGCCTGGGTCGACTGGTCGCTGGCCGGCAAGAACGCCGGGCTGATCGGGTTCACCTCGGGGGTCACCGCGCTGCGCCGGGCGCACCCGGTGTTCCGCCGTCGCCGGTTCTTCCAGGGCAAGCCGATCCGGCCGCGCCGCCGCTCGGACGCCCCGCTGCCCGACATCGCCTGGTTCACCCCGTCCGGCGAGGAGATGACCGAGCAGGACTGGGACTCCGGGTTCGGCAAGTGCGTCACCGCGTTCCTCAACGGCGCCGGCATCGGCGAGCACGACACCCGCGGCGAGCCGGTCACCGACGACTCGTTCCTGCTCTGCCTCAACGCCCACTACGAGGACATCGACGTGCGCATCCCCGGATCGGACTACGGCGGGACCTGGGCGATCGTGGTGGACACCGCGGCCGGCGAGGTGATCACGCTGTCCACCGCACCCGGCGTGGTGGCCGCCGACCCGCCGACCGCCGAGGCGGGCGCGGTGCACACCGTGCCGGCCCGCTCGGTGCTGGTGCTGCAGCGGATCGACGGTTCGGCGTCATGACCGGGCCGTCGTCGACCTACCGGATCCAGCTCTCGGCGCAGCAGACCTTCGCCGACGCCCGGGAGCTGCTGCCCTACCTGGACGCCCTGGGCGCGGGTGCGTTCTACGCGTCCCCGCTGCTGGAGTCGGGCGCCGGGTCCAACCACGGCTACGACGTCGTCGACCCCACCCGGGTGTCCGACGAGCGCGGCGGTGAGCAGGACCGGCGCGCGCTGGTCGCCGCGGTGCGCGAGCGCGGCCTGCAGTTCGTGCTGGACATCGTGCCCAACCACGTCGGGGTCGAGGTCGCCAAGGTCAACCCGTGGTGGTGGGACGTGCTGGCCCGCGGCCGAGCCTCCGAGCACGCCGACACCTTCGACATCGACTGGGACGCGGGGCCGGTGCTGCTGCCCGTGCTCGGCGCCGAGAACGACCCGGCCGACGAGGAGAAGGTGCTCGCCGAGCACCTGGAGCTGTCCGAGGACCGCACCGAGCTGCGCTACTACGAGCACGCCTACCCGGTCGCCGAGGGCACCGGCGAGGGCAGCCCGCAGGAGGTGCACCAGCGCCAGCACTACCGGCTGGTCTCCTGGCGCCGCGGCGCGGCGGAGCTGACCTACCGGCGGTTCTTCGACGTCTCCACGCTGGCCGCGGTGCGCGTCGAGGACCCGGAGATCTTCGACAAGACCCACCGCGAGGTGCTGCGGTGGGTCGCTGCCGGTGAGGTCGACGGGCTGCGCATCGACCACCCGGACGGCCTGTCGCACCCGGGCGAGTACCTGCGCCGGCTGCGGGCGGCGATCGGCCCGGACCGCTGGCTGGTGGTGGAGAAGATCCTCGGCGTCGGCGAGGCGCTGCCGGCGTCCTGGCCGGTCGACGGGACCACCGGCTACGAGGCGCTGCGCGAGGTCCAGGGCGTGTTCGTCGACCCGGCCGGCGCCGGGCTGATCACCCAGATCGCCGCCGAGCACGTGCGGCGCAAGGAGTCGCTGCACACCGCCGAGCACGCCGCCCGCCAGGAGGTGGCCGCCACCGTCCTGGCCGCCGAGGTCGCCCGGATCGCCCGGACCTTCCGGCCGGAGCCCGGGCAGCACTTCGCCGCCTCCGCGGTGCACGCCGCGGTGCTGGAGCTGCTGTGCGGGTTCCCGGTGTACCGGTCCTACCTGCCGGAGGGCCGAGCCGCGCTGGACACCGCGGTGACCGTGGCCCGCAGCCACCGGCCCGACCTGGCCGAGGTGCTGTCGGCGATCCGCGCGGCGATGCTGGCCGACCCGCACGGCGAGCTGGCCACCCGCATCCAGCAGACCTCCGGCATGGTCATGGCCAAGGGCGTGGAGGACACCACGTTCTACCGGTGGAACCGGTTCGTCGCGCTGAACGAGGTGGGCGGCGACCCGTCCCGGTTCGGGGTCGGCCCGGCGGAGTTCCACGCCGCGCTGGCCGCCCGGGAGGCGTCCTGGTCGTCGACGATGACCACGCTGTCCACCCACGACACCAAGCGGTCCGAGGACGTCCGGGCCCGGCTGGCGGTGCTGGCCGAGGTCCCGGGCGAGTGGGGGCAGCGGCTGCGCCGCTGGTCGCACGCCTACCCGCTGCCCGACCGCTCGCTGGACCTGCTGGCCTGGCAGAACCTGGTCGGCGCCTGGCCGATCTCGCCGGAGCGGATGACCGGGTACCTGGGCAAGGCGTCCAAGGAGGCCAAGCTGGTCACCTCGCACGTCGAGGCGGTGCCCGAGGTGGACGAGGCCGTCGCGGCCTGGACCGGCGAGGTGCTGGCCGACGCCGCGATCGTGGCCGAGATCGAGGAGCTCGTGGCCCGGATCGCCGGGCCGGGCCGGTCGAACTCGCTGGGCCAGAAGCTGCTGCAGCTGGCCGGGCCCGGGGTGCCCGACGTCTACCAGGGCACCGAGCTGTTCGAGTACTCGCTGGTCGACCCGGACAACCGGCGTCCGGTGGACTGGGCGCTGCGGCGCCGGCTGCTGGCCCGCCTCGACGAGGGCTGGCTGCCCGACATCGATGCACCGGACGACGCCTCGGACGACACGGTGGGCGCGGTCAAGCTGCTGGTCACGGTGAGCGCGCTGCGCCTGCGCCGCTACCGGCCCGAGGAGTTCGTCGGGTACCGGCCGCTGCTCGCCGAGGGCCCGGCCGCGGCGCACGCGGTGGCCTTCCAGCGCTCGCCCAAGCTGGTCGCGGTGGCCACCCGGCTGCCGCTGGGGCTGGCCGAGCGCGGCGGCTGGCAGGACACCGTGCTCCCGCTGCCCGACGGCGCCGCCGACTGGCACGACGTCCTCACCGACGAGCCCGTCTCCGGCTCCGCCCCGCTGCTGTCCGACCTCCTGCGCCGCTACCCCGTGGCCCTGCTCGTCCGCCCCGCCTGATGGTGTCGTGCGTGGAAAACAGTGTTCCGGCACTGCTTTCCCCGTTCGACCGGTGAGCAGGGCGGCGGCCATCTCGACGGCCCCGGGTCCTGCTCAGGTCGTGGGACGGGCGGCGCGGACCTCGCGGGCGGTGTGCGGCAGCAGCACGGCCAGCGCCACCAGGAACAGCAGGCCGCCGAACCGGCCCATCGGCAGCAGCACGTAGAGCGCCGGCGTGAGCAGCGCGAACGTGCTCAGCACGGCCAGCACGCCGATCACCAGCCCGGTCCAGGCCAGCCAGGCGGGCACCAGCCGCAGGAGCACCGCCGGCACCGCCAGCCCCAGCACCAGCAGCCCGAACGGCGCGACGAAGCCGACCCCGCCGGTGGCGAACCACAGCGTGGCCAGGGTGCGGGCCAGGGCCGGCTCGCCCAGGCCCGCGGTCTGCGCGGCCGTCCACCCGAACAGCGCGCTGGCCAGTGCCGAC
>JASLAP010000553.1 GCA_030147065.1 Pseudonocardia sp.
CCGACCCAGCAGACCCCGGCCGCGGCGACGACCACCGGGCCCGCCGGGACCACCACCACCGCCGACCGCCAGCCGTCCGTCTCCGCCCCGGACTCCCCCGCACCCGCCGGCGCCCCGACCGCCGATGCTCCGGCCGCCCTCCCCGCCACGGACGCTCAGCCCGCCGCCGACGCCGCCCCTGACACTGCCGTCGACACCTCGGCCACAGCCGACGTGGTCGTCGACACCCCGGTCGCCGGCGGCCCGGCCGCCGCGGCCACGCCGGCCGACGCCCCGGTGACCGCCAACGGCGTCGTCGTGCCCGCCTTCTCGAGCGCCGACGGCCACGCCGCCAGCACGAACGGCACCAGCGATGGCAGCCTGGCCACCGCGACGACCACGCCCGACGCGACCTCGCCCGCCACACCCCCCGCCGACACCAACGGCACCGCGACCGGTGTGGGCACGTCCTCGCTTCCGGCTTCCCCCGAGCCGGCCGATCCCGCCCAACCGCCGGCAACCACCGGCACCGGACCGGTCGACACGTCGGCTTCGACGGCCGACCCGGTTGACCCCACGGTCGGCACCGGCCGGACCACTGCGGCTATGAACGGCGGTGGCGACATCGCCGGCACCGTGGCCACCGCGCCGAGCAGCGTCGACACAGCCCCGGACGCCGCCGCCCCCGCGGACCTCGGGGCGGCCGGTCAGCCGGTTGCCGTCGAGACGGAGCCCAGCGCGTCCGGCACCGTCCTCCCGGCCGACACGGCATCGGCCGCCGCGATCCGGACCGCGACCCGCCGCACCGCACCCCGACGCGCGGCCACCCGCCGCACCGGGACCGAGACCGCGGACCGCGCCCCGCTCGCGTCGGCGTCGAGCGCCACGCCCTTCGGGCCGGGGTCGGCGCTGCCGGTGGCCGGGGGCGACGCCCCCGGACCGGAGTACACGGTGAAGGGCAACGCCGGGTCGAAGCTCTACCACGCACCGGAGTCGCCCTACTACTCGCGCACCCGCGCCGAGGTGTGGTTCACCTCGACCGAGGTCGCGGAGGCGGCCGGGTTCAGCCGCGCCGGTCGGCGGCGCCCGGCCGGGGCCGGCACCAGCTGAGCACGGCGGCGGCCGCACCGCGGCCGCCGTCCACGCCCCGACCTGGGCCACCCATCGTCGGCCCGGTCGGGGCGCGCGACTGTCACGACACGCGCGCGGCGGGCCCGAGGGTGTGGCGCCTCCGGGGCACGATCGGGTCCGCCACCCTCGCAGCCCGATTGGTGTCCTCGCAGACGGTCGACAGTGTGCGAGGACACCCGACGGGCTGCGACACCAGCGATGGGCTGCGAGCACCCTCCCCACGACCGCACCGCGACCGGCCGCGTCCTTCCGCGTCCGCGCCGATGTCGCGCAGCCCAGCGGTGCTCGCGCAGCCCCAATGGTGCTCGCGCAGCCCGCCGACCACCTGCGAGAGCACCCCACGCGCTGCGACACCCGGTCAGCCGTCGGCCGAGGAGCACACCGCGGGTACCGATGCGGAGCCGGACGGACAGTCCGACCGCTCGACGGCGGGAAGGGGATGTTGCCGCGGGCCCGGAGGGGGTAGGACCACAGCATGGCCATCGCGACGACGAACCCGGCGACCGGGACGACCCTCCAGGAGTTCGACGAGCTCACCGACGCCGAACTCGACCAGCGGTTGCAGCTCGCCGCCGACACCTTCCGCAGCTACCGGCACACCACCTTCGCCGAGCGGGCCGGGTGGTTGCGCCGGGCCGCGGAGATCCTCGACGCCGAGGCCGACCGGCTGGGCCGGATCGCGGTCACCGAGATGGGCAAGACCCTGGCCTCCGCGGTGGCCGAGGTCGGCAAGTGCGCCAAGGGCTGCCGCTGGTACGCCGACCACGGCGAGGCGATCCTGGCCGATGTCGCGCACGAGGTGCCCAGCGCGGGCGACGGGCAGGTGTTCACCCGCTACGAGCCGCTGGGCCCGGTACTGGCGATCATGCCGTGGAACTTCCCGTACTGGCAGGTCTTCCGGTTCGCCGCGCCCGCGCTGATGACCGGCAACGTCGGGCTGCTCAAGCACGCGTCCAACGTGCCGCAGTGCGCGCTGGCCATCGAGGACGTGCTGCACCGCGCCGGGTTCCCGGAGGGGGCGTTCCAGACCCTGCTGGTCTCGTCGAAGAAGGTCGCCGGGATCCTCGACGACGACCGGGTCCGGGCGGCCACCCTGACCGGCAGCGAGCCGGCCGGCCGCGAGGTCGGCGCGAGCGCCGGCCGGTCGATCAAGCCCAGCGTGCTGGAGCTGGGCGGCAGCGACGCGTTCATCGTGATGCCCTCGGCCGACCTGGACGCCGCGCTGGACGCCGCGGTCGCCTCCCGGCTGCTGAACAACGGCCAGTCCTGCATCAACGCCAAGCGGTTCATCGTGCACGAGCGGATCGCCGACGAGTTCGAGCAGGGGATGGCCCGCCGGTTCGAGGCCAAGCGGATCGGCGACCCGATGGACGAGAGCACCGACATCGGCCCGCTGGTCAACGCCGAGGCGGTGGAGACCATCGACCAGCAGGTGCGCGACACGGTCGCGGCCGGCGCCCGGCTGGTCACCGGCGGCAAGCCGCAGGGCGGACCGGGCTACTACTACCCGCCGAC
>JASLAP010000583.1 GCA_030147065.1 Pseudonocardia sp.
GCGGCCACCGGGGAGAGCAGCACCGCGCCGAGCGTGCTCGCGAAGATGTCGACGGCTCGTCTCATCGGGTCTCTCATCGGGTCGCCTCTCCGAGCACCTTGTGCACCGCCGCGACCACGTCGTCGACGTCCGCGTCGGTCATCCGGTGGTGCACCGGCAGCGTCATCGACGTCCGGGCCAGGGCGGCGGCGTTCGGCAGCACCACGGGCAACCGCCCCTGCGGGTCGAAGGCCAGCTCCCGCTGGATCTCCGCGCAGCCGCCGTAGGTGGCGGGGACGCCTTCCGCGACCAGCGCGGCGATCACCCGGTCCCGGTCCCAGTCGGGAGCGAGCAGTTCCGGGCGCAGGTGGGCGTAGTAGCGGTAGAAGGCGTGTCCGACACCGGGCGGGACAGCGGGTACGCGCAGCGGCGGCAGGTCGGCCAGGGCCGCGGTGAGCCGGGCGGCGTGCGCCCGGCGGATCGCGACCCAGCCGTCCACCTTGCGGAGCTGGCAGCGGCCCACCGCCGACTGCAGCTCGGTCAGCCGGGCGTTCGTGCCGAAGCTGTCGTGCACGTACCGGAACCCGGGCCGGCGCTCGGGTGCGAACACCGCGTCGTGGTTCTTGCCGTGGTCCTTGAACTCCCAGCACCGCCGCCACACCCGTCGGTCGGCGGTGGTGATCGCGCCGCCCTCGCCGACCGTGGACATGATCTTGTCCTGGCAGAACGACCAGGCTGCGACATCGCCGAACGTGCCGACCCGGCGGCCGTCCCGGTGCGCGCCGTGGGCTTGTGCGCAGTCCTCGACGACGGCCAGCCCGGCCCGGCGGGCGAGGCGCACGACCGGCTCCACATCGGCCGGGAAGCCGCCGAGGTGCACCACGACCACGGCCGCAGTGCGCTCGGTGAGCGCTGTCTCGACCGTTGCGGCGGTGAGGCACTGGGTCAGCGGGTCGACGTCGACGACCACCGGCTGCGCCCCGCAGGCCACCACGGCGCTGGCGGTGGCGATGAAGGTGGCTGCGGGGACGACGACCTCGTCGCCCGGGCCGACGCCGACCGCGCGCAGCGCGATCTCCAGCGCGACGGTGCCGTTCGCCACCGCGACCGCGTGCGCGACCCCGACCCAGTCGGCGAACTCGCGCTCGAAGGCCCGCCCGTGCTCGCCGGTCCAGTAGTTGACCCGACCGGAGGCGAGCACGGCGAGCGCCGCGGCCTGCTCGTCGTCGTCGAAGTGCGGCCAGCCGGGCCAGCGGCCGGTGCGGACCGGCGTGCCGCCGTCCAGGGCGAGCGCCGAGGTGTGGGTCACCGGGGTGCTCATGACACCCACCGCGGCTGCGGGAACACCGGGTCGGGGCCCGGTCGGCTGGACGCCATGCCGGGCGCGAGGGCGAGGGCGGGGAGGGGCAGTCGCAGGAGGTGGACCATCGCCTGGGCGCAGCCCAACCGGGACGCGTAGTCGATCGCGCAGCTGATCCGCAGCGGCGGCGCCGGGATGTGCGACACGGCCTGGTGGATCGGCCGGTGGTCGACCTCGCCGTCGCCGAGCAGTTCCTCGTGCAGCTTCTCCCCACCCCGCAGGCCGGTGTAGACGATGTCGACCGTGCGTTCGGTCAGTCGCATCAGCTGCTCGGCGAGGTCGACGATGCGCACCGGTCCGCCCATGTCGAGCACCAGCACCTCGCCGGGGCGCCCGATGGCCGCGGCGTGCACGACCAGCTGCGCCGCCTCGGAGATGGTCATCAGGAACCGGGTCACGTCGGGGTGGGTGACGGTGAGCGGGCCGCCCGCGGCGATCTGCTCGGTGAACGTCGTGAGCACCGAGCCCCTGCTGCCCAGCACGTTGCCGAACCGGACCGACACGTAGATGCCGTCGCCGTGCTCGGATGCCTCGGCCACCAGCTGCTCGCCGATGCGCTTGGACCGGCCCAGCACGCTGATCGGATTGGCCGCCTTGTCGGTGGAGATGTTGACGAAGGTCGTCGCGCCGCCGATCCGCGCGGCATCGAGCACGTTCTGCGTTCCGAGGACGTTGGTCCGCCACGCCTCGTCCGGGAACCGCTCGAGCACCGGCAGGTGCTTGAGCGCGGCGGCGTGGAACACGACCTCCGGGCGGCGCCGGGCGAACAGCTCGGCCAGCACGTCGGCGTCGCGGATGTCGGCCAGCACGACGTCGGACGAGTCCAGCAGCGCGCTGCCGGTGATCGACAGCTGGGTCGCGTGCAGCCCGGACTCGTCGCGGTCGAGCATGATCAGCTCGGCGGGCTCGAAGCGGTGGATCTGGCGGCACAGCTCCGAACCGATGGAACCGCCCGCTCCGGTCACCAGCACCCGCCGGCCGGTCAGGTAGCCGGCGATGGCGGCGACGTCGATCTCGACCGGAAGCCGGCCGAGCAGGTCGGTGATGTCCAGGTCGCGCAGCTCGGACAGGACGACGTTCGGCTCCAGCAGCTCGTCGAGCGGCCGCAGCAGCTCATCGAGCGACGGCAGCATCTTGACCCCGAGGCCGGCCTCGGCGGCTGCCCGGCTCACCTCGTCCATCTCCGCCGGCCCCAGGTCGCGCGCGGCCACCACGAGGTGGTCGGCGCCGGTCCTGGCGGCGACCGCGGCGATGTCGTGGCGGGTGCCCCGGACCGAGACCCCGTAGACGCTGAGGTGGCGGGTCTCCGGGTCGTCGTCGAGCAGGGCGACCGGCCGGTAGCCGCTGTCCGGGTCGGTGATCATCGACTTGACCAGCTGCTGACCTTCGATGCCGCTGCCGAGCACGATGACGCGCAGTGCGGACCGCGCGTTCGACCGGGTGCTGTGCTCCCGGAGCAGCCGGACGGCGAGCCGGGCCCCGACCGCGGCGGCGATCGCGACCAGCGTCCCGATGGCCGGCACCGACCGGGGCACCGGTGACAGGCCGGGCACCAGCACCACGACGCTCGCGACGCAACCCACCAGGCCCATCGCCGCGCACAGCGCGATCGCGCCGTCCACGCCGCCGACCCGGTACCGTCCCCGGTACAACCGCAGCGGCACGGCCAGCAGCAGGTGCGCGACGATCGCGGTGATCACCAGTAGGGCCAGGCCCGGCCGGTCGATCATCGAGGTGTCGCCCTCGTAGCGCATCCAGATGGCCACGGTCAGCCCGAGCGCCCAGGCCACGCAGTCCCAGGCCAGCAGGGTGAGTCGACGGCCCACGTAGCCGGGCGACATCGCCGAGCGCGCCGTTCTACGACGCTCCCCGTGTCGTCGCTCGACCACCATCATGGTCTCCGCACTCGGTGCCACTGGTCCTCCGACCATTCGCGAACAGGCTCGCCCCGACCATCACGCTGTACTGGCGTCCGACATCCATCGGCGCGGTCTGCTGCAGCAGATGAAAAAATGATCCGTGCGCCCACTGCAGGCGAGAAGCTGCGGGCGGCGATGGGCGTGGCGGGGCTGAATGAAATGTATCGACGATCGTGCCCACGGACAATTACACGAATAGCGAGTTTTTTGCGAAGTGTGGGCCAGCACGGCGAGCGCGCTCTCCGCGTGGGCCTGACCAGCAGGGACAGCCTTCGATAGGGTCGTGGTCCACCCCCTCTTCGGGGGGTCCGGGGCCGCCAGGTGGTCACGTTGAGTCAGCGTTACTGTGCTTCCGCACGAATTCCTACACGATGGCGCGAGCCGTGCACACTGCGCGTGAGCCTTTTCGGCCCCGATCCCGAGGCGACGGCCGGAAGTGGAATCGGAACACGGCAGCGAATTTTCGATCGGTCAGCGAAACCGTTGCGCCGCGGCCGCGGGCGAACGGAACCGTCATGAGACGCAGGAGAACAGAAGCAGAGGGAAAACAGAGGTTCGCGTGGCGAGGGGCGCTGCGGTGCGCGGACCTGGCCTAGGCTGGGCGGGGTGAGCGATCCGGTGCCCGCCCGCGACCTCCGCGTCTCCGACGACGAGCGCCGCCACGCGGTGTCCCTGCTGGAACGCGCGACCGGGCGCGGCCTGCTCGACCTCGACGAGTTCACCGCCCGGGTCGACGCCGCGCTGGCCGCGCGCACCCGGGGCGAGCTCAACGTGGTGCTGCTCGACCTGCCGGGTCTGGTGCACCCGGACCGGCCGGCCAGCACCGGGGTCGTGGCGCGACCGCCGGCTCCGGTCGTGGCGGCGCCCGCGCGGCGCCCGGCGCCGACCGGGAACGGCGCGCTGATCAGCGCCCAGCTCGGTGCGGTGACCCGGCGCGGGCACTGGACGGTGCCGGCCGCGCTGCGGGTCAGCGTGGCGATGGGCTCGGCCGAGCTCGACTTCACCGAGACCGCGATCGAGCACGAGGTCGTCGACATCGACCTGGACGTCACCGCCGGCTCGGTGGAGCTGCGCCTGCCCGAGGGCGCGCGGGTCGACCGCACGGGCATCGAGGTCGTGCTGGGCAGCGTGTCCGAGCGCGTCAGCGGCCGGTCCGGCGCCGCCGCGGCCGGCGGCCCGCTGTTCGTGCTGCGCGGCAGCGTGCGGGCCGGGTCGCTGGAGGTCCGCGGTCCGCGCCGGCGCTGGTTCCGCCGGTCCTGACCGTCCCGCCGGACCGACGGCGCGCCTCGCGGGGGTGACGGTCGGTGATCGTTAGGGTCGGGGGGTGCTCGGGGTCAGTCATGCCACGTCGGGGGCGGCCGCGGGGCTCGCGGTCGCCGGTTACGCACCGCGGCTGGTGGGGGTGGAACCGAGCGCGGGCAGCATCCTGACCTTCGCCGCGGTCTGCGCGGGCGCGGCGCTGCTGCCCGACCTGGACCACCCCAACTCGGTGGCCACCCGGCGCTTCTCGGCGGCGTCCTGGCTGGCCAGCCACGCCGTCCGGCCGCTGTCCGGGTTCCTCTACGACCTCACCCGGGGCCGGCGCGACACCGGCAAGGGCACCCACCGCGGCATCACCCACACCGTCGTCGGGGCGGTGGCGCTGGGCCTGGCGATCAACCTGGCCTCGGCGCGGTGGGGGCTGCCGGTGCTGATCGGCACGCTGTTCATCTGCATCGCGCTGGCCATCAAGGGCCTGGACGCGCTGGTGCCCGGGCCGCCGTCGCTGGTGATCGCGGCCGGGCTCACCTACCTGGTGGAGGACTTCGTGCCCGGCGGCACGGTCGGCACCGCGGGCTGGCTCGGCACGGCGGTGACGATCGGCATGGTGGTGCACTCGGTCGGCGACGCGATCACCGAGAGCGGCGCCCCGCTGCTGTGGCCGCTGCCGATCCGCCGGCGCCGCTGGTACCCGGTGGGCAGCCCCCGGCCGCTGCGGATGCGCACCGGCGGCTCGGTGGAGGCCTGGGTGGTCGCGCCCGCCCTCACCGTGGCCACCTTCGTGCTCGCCGCGCTCGTCGTGCCCGGCCTGGCACCACTGCTGACCGAGCTCGGGCAGCAGGCCTACCGGCTGGTGTCCGGCGTCTGACCGGACGGGTGCTGGCGGAGCCGGCAGCGCGGC
>JASLAP010000584.1 GCA_030147065.1 Pseudonocardia sp.
GGAGGCCGACCGTGTTCCGAGTGACCGTCCGCGACCACGTGATGGTCGCGCACAGCTTCCGCGGCGAGGTCTTCGGGCCCGCCCAGCAGCTGCACGGCGCGACCTTCGTCGTCGACGCCACCTTCCTGCGCCCCGACCTGGACGCCGACAACATCGTGGTGGACATCGGGCGGGCCACCGAGCGGCTGCACGCGGTGCTGGCCGACCTCAACTACCGCAACCTCGACGACGTGCCCGAGTTCGCCGGCACCAACACCTCGACCGAGTTCCTGGCCAAGGTGATCGCCGACCGGCTGGCCGACCTGGTCGCGGCGGGCGAGCTGGGCCCGGGGGCGGCCGGGCTGACCGCGATCGAGGTCGTCCTGCACGAGTCGCACGTGGCGTCGGCGGGCTACCGGCGCGAGCTGTGACGGCCGGGCCGGCCGCCGACGACCGGGACCTGCACGTGGTGCTGCCCGCGTCCGTCGACGACCCGGCCGCGCCCAGCGGCGGCAACGCCTACGACCGGCGGGTGTGCCGGGAGCTGCCGGCGTTCGGGTGGCGGGTGCGGCCCGTCCGGGTCGCCGGGACCTGGCCGCGCCCCGACCGGGCCGACCGCGACGCCCTGGCCCGGGCGCTCGCCGACCTGCCGGACGGCGCCCTGGTCCTGGTCGACGGGCTGGTCGGCTGCGGGGTGCCCGAGGTCGTGGTGCCCGCGGCGCGGCGGCTGCGACTCGTGGTGCTGGTGCACCTCCCGCTGGCCGACGAGACCGGCCTCGCGCCCGACGAGGCCGCCGACCTGGACCGCCGCGAGCGGGAGGTGCTCGCGGCCTCGGCCGCGGTCGTGGTGACCAGCGCGTGGGCCGCCGCCCGGCTGGCCGCAGCGGTGCCCGCCGACCGGCTGCACGTCGCCGAGCCCGGCGTCGACCCGGCGCCGCTCACCGCCGGCCGCGACGCCGGGACCGGCCTGCTGTGCCTGGCCTCGCTGACCCGCCGCAAGGCGCAGGACGTGCTGCTCACCGCCCTCGCCGAGGTGGTGGCCGGCGGGTTCGACCGCGAGTTCGACTGCGTGCTGGCCGGCCCGGTCCCCGACCCCGGCTACGCCGCCGAGTTGCGGGCGCTGGTCGAGCGCGGCGGGCTGGCCGGGCGGGTCCGGCTGGCCGGCCCGCTGGGCGGGGCCGAGCTGGAGGCCGTCTGGGCCGCCACCGACCTGGCTGTGCTGGTGTCCCGGGCCGAGACCTACGGCATGGCCGTCACCGAGGCCCTGGCCCGCGGGATCCCGGTCCTGGTCAGCGACGCCGGGGCACTTCCCGGGACGCTCGGTCGCGCGCCGGACGGCCGCCGGCCGGGGATGGTCGTGCCGGCGGGCCGGCCCGGGCCGCTCGCCGACGCCCTGCGCCGCTGGTGGGGAGAACCCCGGTACCGGGCGGATCTGCGCCGTTCGGCCCGGGAGCGGCGCTGCATACTGAGCGGGTGGGAGGACACCGCGCGGCGGCTGCACCAGGTGCTGGAGGGGCTGCGCCGACCGCCGGTGGTGGCGCCGTGACCCCGCCCGACCCGGTCGCCCAGGTGGTCGACGACTTCGATCCGGACTGGCTCGCCGTCCGCGAGCCGGCCGACCACGACGCCCGCCACAGCGGCCTCGCCACCGCCCTCGCCACCGCCCTCGCCGCCGCTCTGCGGCCGACCGACGGCGAGGTCGTGATCCACGACCTCGGGTCGGGCACCGGCTCGCTGGCCCGCTGGCTCGCCCCACGGCTGCCCGGCCCGCAGCGCTGGGTGCTGCACGACCGCGACCCCGCGCTGCTCGCGCTGGCCCGGGAGCGGACGGCCGGGCTGGTCGCCGCGGACGGCAGCCCGGTGCGGGTGGGGACCGCGGTGACCGACCTGACCGCGCTGCGCGCCGCCGACCTGACCGGCGCCGCCGCGGTCACCGCCTCGGCGCTGCTGGACCTGTTCACCGCGGCCGAGGCCGACGCGCTGGCCGCGACCTGCGCCGCCGCCGGCGCCCCGGTGCTGTGGACCCTGTCGGTGACCGGGGCGGTCGAACTCGACCCGCCCGACCCGCTGGACGGGCCGATCACCACCGCGTTCAACGACCACCAGCGCCGGTCCGGACCGGACGGCGCGCTGCTCGGCCCGGACGCCCCGCAGGTGGTCGCGGAGGCGCTGCGCCGGCACGGGATGCAGGTGCGCGCGTCCGACAGCCCGTGGCGGCTCGGCGCACCGCACGCCGGCCTGCTCGCCGAGTGGCTGCGCGGGCGGGTGGACGCCGCGGTGGAGCAGGATCCGGCGCTGGCCGCCGAGGGGCCGCGGTGGCTGCGGGACCGGCTGGCCGCGGTGGCGGCGGGGCGGCTGTCGGCGACGGTGGGGCACCGCGACCTGTTCGCGGTGCCGGCCGGGCGGGCGCCGGGGGGCGCCCCGGAGATCGGCAGAGCGGGGATCACGACGGGGTCGGGGGACGCAGGGTACGAACCGGCAGGGCTCCAGCAGGCAGGGCCCGTGGAGGCGTCGACATGAAGCACTCGCTCCCCACCCGACCGACACCGTGGCTGCGGCTGCTGGTCGGCATCGGCATCATCGTCGGGCTGGTCTACCTGCTCGGCGGCGACGCCTTCGCCAACGGGCTGGCCGTGATCGGGCCGACCTCGATCGCGGCCGCGCTGGCGATCGGGCTGCTCACGACCGTGCTCGGGGCGCTGCGGTGGTGGCTGGTGGCCCGCCGGGTCGGCCTGCAGCTGCGGGTGCGCGACGCGATCGCCGAGGTCTACCGGGCCACCTTCCTCAACGCGGTGCTGCCCAGCGGCGTGCTCGGCGACGTCGACCGGGCGGTGCGGCACGGCCGCGATTCCGGCGACATGGCCCGCGGCGCGCGGGCCGTGGTGCTGGAGCGGACCGCCGGCCAGGTAGTGCTGATCGCGGTGGCCTGCGTCGTGCTGCCCACCCAGCCCACGCTGGTCGCCGCGGTGCTCAGCGGGCCCGGCAACCCGCCGGTCGCGGTGGCCATCGGCGCGGTCGCGGTGCTCGCGGCGGCCACCGGCGTGGCCATCGTGATCGCCCGCAGCCGGCCCGGCTCCGGGAAGTGGCGCCGGGTGCTGCACGACGCCGCCGCCGACGCCCGGGCCGGGCTGCTGGCCCGCGACACCTGGCCCGCGCTGTTCGGGCTGTCCCTGGCCGCGCTGGGCGGCTTCCTGGCGCTGTTCCTGGTGGCCGCGCGAGCTGCCGGCACCACCGCGCCGACCCTGCAACTGCTGCCGCTGCTGCTGATGGCGCTGCTGGCGATGGCCCTGCCGGTGAACGTCGGCGGCTGGGGGCCGCGCGAGGGCATCGCCGCGCTGGGGTTCTGGATGGCCGGGCTGGGCGCCCCGCTGGGGATCACCGTGTCGGTGGCCTACGGGGTGCTGGCGCTGATCGCGGCCCTGCCCGGCGGTCTGGTGCTGCTGGCCCGCCGCGCCGCCCGCAACCGCGCCGACCGGCACCGGCTCGCGCTGCCCGGACACCCGGACGGGGTGGCCGCCCCCGCGGTCGCCCCGCATCCGGCCGACGCTCCGCGACCGCCGGTTCCGCACCCGGCGGCCCACCACCCGGCGGACCGGTACCCCGCCGACCCGTACCCCGCCGACCAGTACCCGGTGGCCCCGTACCCGGCCGACCCGTACCCGGCCGACCCGTACCCGGCTGCGTCGTACTCAGCCGACCAGTACCCGCCCGATCGGTACCGGGATGACCGGTACCCGGCGGCCCGGTACCCGTCCCCGCGCCACCCGTCGACCGGGTCGGCCCCCGAGCCGTACCCGGTCGCGCCGCCCTCGGCCCGACTGCCCTGATCGCCCGTTCCGCCCGCTGGCCGGTCCGCCGATCGGTCGGCCCGCTGATCGGCCGGTCCCCGACCGGTCGGCGGCGGTGGCCGGTCAGCCGGCCGAGCCGACCACCTTGATGTCCGGGCCGTCGTCGAGGTCGGGCAGGTCGTGGCGCATCCGGTCGCGCTTGGTCCGCAGGTAGTCCACGTTCACCGGGTCCACCCCGACCGCCAGCGGCACCCGCGCGGCGACCTTGACCCCGTGCCCGACCAGGCCGTCGACCTTGTCCGGGTTGTTGGTCAGCAGCCGAACCGCGGCCACTCCGAGGTCGGCCAGGATGTCGGCGGCGGCGCCGTACTCGCGGGCGTCGCCCGGCAGCCCCAGCGCCAGGTTGGCGTCCAGGGTGTCGCGGCCCTGGTCCTGCAGGGCGTAGGCGGCGATCTTGGCGCCCAGCCCGATCCCGCGGCCCTCGTGGCCGCGCAGGTAGACCAGCACGCCGCGGCCCGCGGCGGCGATCATGCGCAGTGCGGTGTCCAGCTGCTCACCGCAGTCGCAGCGGCGGGACGCGAAGGACTCCCCCGTCAGGCACTCGGAGTGCACCCGGGCCAGGACGGCGTCGGGTCCCCCGCCCGGGACGCCGTTCGGGCCGGTCCGCTTCGCCCCACGGCGGTCGCGCACGTCGCCGAGCACCAGCGCGACGTGGTCGACGCCGAGGTGGGCATCGGAGTAGGCGACGGCGGTGAAGTCGCCGTGTGCGGTGGGTAAGGAGCTGCGGGCGAGGCGCGTGATGCGCGTCTCGCCCGGGCCCCGATCACCGACGGTATGAGCCACTGATCTGATCGACACTATGCGTGTGTACCGGCCCGCCCGGTAAGTCGCCAGAATCCTGGGGTGCTCATCACCGTCGGAGGCCTTCCGGCTCATCCCCTGCTCGTGCATGCGGTCGTCGTGCTGGTCCCTTTGGCAGCACTGGGTGCGATCGCCCTCGCCATCCGGGCTCCGTGGCGCCGCAGCTTCGGTCCGCTGGTGGCGCTGCTCGCCCTCGCCGGGGCGCTCAGCGCCACCGGCGCGAAGCTCGCCGGCGACCAGCTCGCCGCCTACCTGGAAGCGGCCGGCCAGGACCCGGCCCCGCTGGCCGCGCACGGCCAGTTCGGCCTCTACACGCTGCTGGCGGTCTGGCCGTTCGCGGTGCTCGCGGTGGTCGCCGCGGTGCTGGCCCGGCGCGACCGGAGCGCGGAGACCGGCGGCGGGCACCGCGCCACCACGACCGTGGCCGCGACGAGCACCCCGGTCACGGTGACGACCTGGCTGGCCGCGGCGGCCGGCGTCGTCGCGCTGGCGTTCACCGTCGTCGCCGGGGACTCCGGGTCCCGCCTGGTCTGGGGCTTCGTGACCGGGGGCTGAGCCCGGTCAGGGGGCGGGTTCGGCGAGCAGCTCGTCGAGCATCGCCCCCACGGCCGCGGCCTCGACCAGGAAACCGTCGTGCCCGTAGGGCGAGTCGATCAGCCGCAGCGGGCCGGCTCCCGGGATGCCGGCGGCCAGCTCGGCCTGCTGGTCCGGCGGGTACAGCCGGTCGGAGCTGATCCCGGCGACCAGCGTCCGGGCCCGCACCCGGGCCAGCCCGGCGGCGACCCCGCCGCGCCCGCGGCCGACGTCGTGGGCGTTCATCATCTCGGTCAACCGCACGTAGGACCCGGCGTCGAACCGGCGCACCAGCTTCGCGGCGTGGTGGTCCAGGTAGGACTCCACCGCGTACCGCCCGCCCAGCCACGGGTCCTCCCCCGGCTGGGCCGCCCGCCCGAACCGCTCGGCCAGCTCGAACGCGCTGCGGTAGCTCAGGTGCGCCATCCGCCGGGCCACCCCGAGGCCGCGGTGCGGCCCCTCGCCTCGGGGCAGGTGGTGGTAGTCGCCGCCGTGCCAGCCCGGATCGTCCCGGATGGCGGCCAGCTGCGGGGCCGCCCAGCCGATCTGGTCCGCGGCCGTGGCCGCCGGGCTGGCCAGCAGGAACAGCCGCCGCACCCGGTCGGGCTCGGTGGCCGCCCACTCCAGGGCCCGCATCCCGCCCATCGAGCCGCCGACCACGCAGGCCCAGCTCCCGATGCCGAGCTCGTCGGCCAGGACCGTCTCGGCGGCCACCGCGTCCCGCGGGGTGACCAGCGGGAACCGGCTCCCCCACGGACGCCCGTCGGGCGCGGTGGACGACGGGCCGGTGCTGCCCTGGCAGCCACCGACCACGTTCGGCGCGACCACGAACCAGCGGGCCGGGTCCAGCGTCCGGCCCGGCCCGACCAGCGCGTCCCACCAGCCGGGGGTCGGGTGGCCGGGGCCGGCCGGGCCGTGCACGTGGCTGTCGCCGGTGAGCGCGTGCAGCACCAGCACCGCGTTGGACGCGTCGGCGTTCAGCTCGCCCCAGGTCTCGTAGGCCAGGGCGACCTCGGGCAGCTCGCCGCCCGCCTCCAGCTTCAGCGGTCCGGGCAGCCGGACCCAGCGGCGCCGGCCCGGGTCGTCGCCGTCCCGCCAGGCGCCGCTGGCCGGCGGGAGGTCCGCCCCGAGCGTGGTCACGCCGTCATCATCCCCGCCCGCGTCCCCGTCCGCGGAGGTCGGCCGCGATCACACCGCCTCCTGGCCGACGCTCGTCACCGGCGCGAGCGCGGGCGCTCCTGTGCGGACCGGTGAGCTCGCCAGCTCGCTCACGCGCCCTTCGCCGCGCGGAACCCGGCGTCCAGGTCGGCCTTGAGGTCCTCGATGCCCTCCAGCCCCACCGACAGCCGCACCAGACCGGGGGTGACCCCGCTGGCCACCTGCTCCAGCCCGGACAGCTGGCTGTGCGTGGTGCTGGCCGGGTGGATCACCAGGCTGCGCACGTCGCCGATGTTGGCCAGGTGGCTGTGCAGTTCCAGCGCGTCGACGAAGCGGCGCCCGGCGTCCACGCCGCCGACGATGTCGAAGGACACGATCGCGCCCGCGCCGCGCGGCAGGTAGCGCTGTCCCAGGTCGTACCAGGGGCTGGACGGCAGCCCGGCGTAGTGCACCTTCTCGACCTCGTCGCGCTGCTCGAGCCACTCGGCGATGCCCTGGGCGTTCTGCACGTGCCGCTCCATGCGCAGCGAGAGCGTCTCGATGCCCTGGATGAGCAGGAAGCTGTTCTGCGGGGCG
>JASLAP010000636.1 GCA_030147065.1 Pseudonocardia sp.
CTGGCCTTCCGCGACCTCGGCTTCGACTCGCTCACCGCGGTCGACCTGCGCAACCGCCTCGGGCAGGCGACCGGCCTGCGGCTGCCGGTGACCCTGGTCTTCGACCACCCGACGGTCGCCGCGCTGGCCGGGTACCTGACCGAGCAGCTCGGTGGCCCGGCCACCACCGCTGCCACCAGCACCGGCCCCGCCACCGAGGCTCCGACCGCCACCGACGTGCCGATCGCCGTGGTGGCCATGAGCTGCCGGTACCCGGGCGGGGTCAGCACCCCCGAGGACCTGTGGGACCTGCTGCTCGACGGCCGCGACGCGGTCGGGGACTTCCCGACCGACCGCGGCTGGGACACCGCCGCCCGGTTCGACACCGACGCCGACAAGCCGGGCACCTTCTACGCCCGCGGCGGCGCCTTCCTGCACGACGCCGCGGACTTCGACCCGGCCTTCTTCGGCATCTCCCCGCGCGAGGCGCTGGCCATCGACCCGCAGCAGCGGCTGCTGCTGGAGACCACCTGGGAGGCCTTCGAGCGGGCCGGCATCGACCCGCAGACCGCGCGCGGCAGCCGCACCGGGGTGTTCGTGGGCGCCAGCTACAACGACTACGGCTCGCGGCTGCGACCGGCGCCCGCGGAGTTCGAGGGCTACCTCGCCCTGGGCAGCTCCAGCAGCGTCGCCTCCGGGCGGGTGGCCTACACCTTCGGCCTGGAGGGCCCGGCGCTCACCGTCGACACCGCCTGCTCGTCGTCGCTGGTCGCGCTGCACCTGGCGGCCCAGGCGCTGCGCCGCGGCGAGTGCACGGCCGCGCTGGCCTGCGGGGTCGTGGTGATGTCCGGGATGGACAGCTTCATCGAGTTCAGCCGGCAGCGGGCGATGTCCCCGGACGGGCGGTGCAAGGCGTTCTCCGCCGACGCCGACGGCGCCGGCTGGGCCGAGGGCGTCGGGACGCTGCTGCTGATGCCGCTGCCCGCGGCGCGGGCCGCCGGCCACCCGGTGCTGGCCGTGCTGCGCGGCTCGGCGGTCAACCAGGACGGCGCGTCCAACGGGCTGACCGCGCCCAGCGGGCCGGCCCAGCAGCGGGTGATCCGGGCCGCGCTGGCCGACGCCGGGCTGGCCCCCGACGAGGTCGACGCGGTGGAGGCACACGGCACCGGCACCCCGCTCGGCGACCCGATCGAGGCGCAGGCGCTGCAGGCCACCTACGGCCGCGACCGCGGGCGGCCGGTGCACCTGGGCGCGCTGAAGTCGAACATCGGCCACACCCAGGCCGCGTCCGGGATCGCCGGCGTGATCAAGATGGTGCTGGCGCTCAACCACGACCTGCTGCCGCGGACCCTGCACGCCGACGAGCCGTCCCCGCACATCGACTGGTCCACCGGCGCGCTGTCGCTGCTGCACACCGCCGTGCCGTGGAAGCGCAACGGCCACCCGCGGGCGGCCGGGGTGTCGTCGTTCGGGGTCAGCGGCACCAACGCGCACGTCATCGTGCAGGAGCCCGACGAGGACCCCGCTCCGCCCACGCCCCGGGAGCCGGCGGCCGGACCCCTGCCCTGGCTGCTCTCGGCCCGAGACGATGCGGCGCTGCGCGCGCAGGCCGCCCGGCTGCTCGCCCACTTGGACACCAGCACCGCCACCGACCCCGACCTCGCCCCGGCGGACGTGGCCTGGTCGCTGGCCACCACCCGGTCGTCGCTGCCGGTGCGGGCCGCGGTGGTCGGGCCCGACCTGGCCGCGCTGCGGGGCGGCCTGGCCGCGCTGGCCGAGGGCAGCGACGTCGCCGGAACCGTCACCGGGAGGGCCGCCGCCGGTCCCACCGCGTTCCTGTTCACCGGGCAGGGCGCCCAGGCCCTCGGCATGGGGCGCGAGCTGCACGCCGCCCACCCGGTGTTCGCCGAGGCGTTCGACGCCGCCTGCGCGCACCTGGAGCAGCACCTGGACCGCCCGCTGCGCGAGGTCGTCTGGGGCGCGGACCGGGCCGCGCTGGACGCCACCGGCTGGACCCAGCCGGCGATGTTCGCCCTGGAGGTGGCGCTGTTCCGGCTGGTGGAGTCCTGGGGCGTGCGGCCGGACCGGCTGCTCGGCCACTCCATCGGCGAGATCGCCGCGGCGCACGTCGCCGGGGTGCTGTCGCTCGCCGACGCGGCCGAGCTGGTGTGCGCCCGCGGCCGGCTCATGCAGGCGCTGCCGCCCGGTGGGGTGATGGTGTCGGTCGCCGCGCCCGAGGCCGAGGTCGCCGAGCTGGTCGCGGCCGCCGGCGACCGGGTCGGGGTCGCCGCGGTGAACGGACCGGCCTCGACGGTGATCTCGGGTGCCGCGGAGGAGACCCTGGCGGTGGCCGCTTCGCTGCGCGAGCGCGGCGTGCGCACCAAGCGGCTCGCGGTCAGCCACGCCTTCCACTCGCCGCTGATGGACCCGGTGCTCGACGAGTTCCGGGAGGTCGCCGAGCGGCTCGACTACGCCCCGGCCCGGATCCCGATCGTCTCCACGGTCACCGGCACCGCGGTCGACCCCGACCGGCTCGCCTGCGCCGACTACTGGGTGCAGCACGTCCGGGCCACCGTCCGGTTCGCCGACGGCGTGCGCGCCCTGGCCGAGGACGGCGTGCGGTCGTTCCTGGAGCTGGGCCCCGGCGGCGTGCTCACCGCGATGGCCCGCGACTGCGCCCCGGACGCGGCCGTGCTCGTGCCGGCCCTGCGCCCGGCGGTGGCCGAGCCCGAAGCGCTGCTCGGCGCGGTGGCCGCGCTGCACGTCCACGGGACCGCGGTGGACTGGGCCGGCCTGCTCGGCGCCGGCGCCCCGCGCCGGGTCGACCTGCCCACCTACCCGTTCCAGCGCCAGCGCTACTGGCTGGACCCGCCGACCGCGGTGGACGTGTCCGGCGCCGGGCTGACCGCGGCCGGGCACCCGCTGCTCGGCTCGGTCGTCGAGCTGGCCGGCGGCGACGGCGTGCTGCTCACCGCCGCGCTGTCCACCACCAGCCGGCCGTGGCTGGCCGACCACGCCGTCGCCGGCTCGGTGCTGTTCCCCGGCACCGGGTTCCTGGAGCTGGCGCTGCACGCCGCGGCCGAGGTCGGCTGCGCCACGGTGACCGAGCTGGTGATCGAGGCGCCGCTGGTGCTGGCGGACGGCCCGGTCGTCCTGCAGGTCGCCGTGGACGGCCCCGACGAGCGCGGGGCCCGGGGCGTGCAGGTGCACTCCCGCCGCGCGGACGACGACTGGGTGCGCCACGCCGCCGGGTCGGTGGCGCCGCCGGAGACCCCGGCCGAGCCGGTCGCGCCGGCCTGGCCGCCCGCCGGGGCCGAGGCGCTCGACGTCGCGGGCCTCTACGACCGGCTCGCCGACGGCGGCTTCGCCTACGGCCCGGCCTTCCGCGGGTTGCGCGCGGCCTGGCGGGACGGCGCGGACGTGGTCGGCGAGGTCGCCCTGCCCGAGGGCCACCGGGCCGACGCCGACCGGTACGGCCTGCACCCCGCCCTGCTCGACGCCGCCCTGCACCTGCTGTCCTTCGGCGCGCTGGACGGGCTGTCCGTCGGGCTGCTGCCGTTCTCCTGGAGCGGGGTCACCCTGCACACCGCCGGGGCCCGGGACCTGCGGGTGCGCATCGCGCAGACGGCGGGCGCCACCGTCCGGGTGGAGGTCGCCGACGGCGCGGGCGCGCCGGTGGCGACCGTGGAGTCGCTGGTGCTGCGACCGGTCTCGCCCGACGCCGTGCGCGGCGCGGCGACCGCCGACGGGCTCTACCGGCTGGGCTGGGCCCCGGTGCCGGCCGGGCCGGAACCCGCCGGCGCGGTGCTGCTCGGCGCCCCCGACCACCCCGCCGCCGCCGTCGGCGGCCTGCTCGCCGTCCCGGACCCGGCGGCGGCAGCCGCGGTGGCACCGGAGGTCGCCGTCGTCGCGGTGCCCGATCCGGGCGGGGACCCGGCCGAGGCGGTCCGGGCGGCGACCGCGTGGGCGCTGCACCTCGTCCGGGACTGGCTGGCCGACGAGGCGCTGGGCGGCACGCGGCTGGTGTTCCTGACCGAGCACGCCGTCTCCGTCGACGGCTCCGCCCCGGCCGATCCGGTGGCGGCCGCGGTCGGCGGCCTGGTGCGCAGCGCGGCCAACGAGCACCCCGGCCGATTCGCCACCCTGGACACCGACGGCACCCGCGCCTCGCTGGGCGCCCTCGCCGCCGCGGCCACCGCCGACGAGCCGCGGCTGGCCCTGCGCGACGGCGTGCTGTCCGGGGCCCGGCTGGTCCCGGTCGACCGCCCGGAGCCCGTCCCGGCCTGGGACCCCGCGGCCACCGTGCTGCTCACCGGGGCCACCGGGGCGCTGGGCGGGCTCACCGCGCGGCACCTGGTCGCCGAGCGCGGCGCGCGGCACCTGCTGCTGGTCAGCCGGCGCGGTCCGGACGCCCCGGGCGCCGCCGAGCTGGTGGCCGAGCTGCGCGGGCTCGGCGCCGAGGTGCACCTGCGGGCCGCCGACGTCGCCGACCCCGACGCGGTGCGCGAGCTCGTCGCCGAGGTACCGGCCGAGCACCCGCTGACCGCGGTCGTGCACACCGCGGGGGTCCTCGACGACGGCACCGTGGAGACCCTCACCCCGCAGCGGTTCGACGCCGTCCTGCGGGCCAAGGTCGACGCCGCGCTCGCCCTGCACGCCGCGACCGCGCACCTGCCGCTCGCCGCGTTCGTCCTGTACTCCTCGGTGTCGGGCGTGCTGGGCGGGGCCGGCCAGGCCAACTACGCCGCGGCCAACGCCTTCCTCGACGCCTACGCCGAGGTCCTGCGGAGCCGCGGGGTCCCGGCGCAGTCGCTGGACTGGGGGCTGTGGGCCGAGCGCAGCGCGATGACCGGGGCGCTGGACGACACCGACCGGCGCCGGGTCGCCCGGGCCGGGCTGGTGCCGATGGAGTCGGCCGACGCGCTGGGCCTGCTCGACGCCGCCGGAGCGGTCGACGCCGCGGTCGTGGCCCCCGTCCGGCTGGACCGGGCGGCGCTGCGGGCCGAGGCGGCGGCGGGCACGCTGCAGCCGGCGTTCCGCGGGCTGGTCCGGGCGCCGCAGCGGCGCACCGTCGCCGCCGCGGGGAGCCCTGCGGGCGACGGAGCAGGCGCGGGACTGGTCGCCGCGGTCGCCGGACTGAGCGGCGATCAGCGCGTCGCGGCGCTGCGCGAGGCCGTGCAGGCCGCCGCGGCGGCCGTGCTCGGCCACCCCGACCCGGACGCCGTCGACCCGGACCGCGGGCTGCTGGAGCTGGGCTTCGACTCGCTCACCGCGGTCGAGCTGCGCAACCGGCTCGGCGCGCTGACCGGGCTGGCGCTGCCGGTCACCCTGCTGTTCGACCACCCCACCGCCGCGGCCATCGCCGGGTTCCTGGACTCCCGGCTGCCCGGCCCGGCCGACGGACCGGCCGCCGACCCGGCCGGCCCGGCGCTGGCCGAGCTGGACCGGCTGCACCGGCGGCTGGGCGGGCTGACCGACGGCTCCGCCCGGGAGGCCGTGGCCGCGCGGCTGCGCGACCTGCTCGCCGGGCTGGAGGGCGGCTCCGACGAGGTGGCCCGCAGCCTCGACGGCGCCACCGACGACGACCTGTTCGACTTCATCGACAACGAGCTCGGCCTCTGAGCGCGCCGGGACGGGAGCACGACGATGGCTGACGACAAGCTCCGGGACTACCTGAAGAAGGTGACCGCGGACCTGCACCGCACCCGGCAGCGGCTGCAGCAGCGCGAGCAGGCCGCCGCCGAGCCGATCGCCGTCGTCGGCATGGCCTGCCGCTACCCCGGCGGCGTGCGCACCCCCGAGGACCTGTGGGAGCTGGTGGCCACCGGGACCGACGCGGTGGCGCCGTTCCCGGACGACCGCGGCTGGGACCTGGCCGGGCTCTACGACCCCGACCCGGACACCCCGGGCACCTCCTACGCCACCGAGGGCGGGTTCGTCGACGGCGTGGCCGACTTCGACGCGGCGTTCTTCGGGATCTCCCCGCGCGAGGCGGTCGCCATGGACCCCCAGCAGCGGCTGCTGCTGGAGACCGCGTGGGAGGCGCTGGAGCGGGCCGGGATCGACCCGGTGCCGCTGCGCGGCAGCCGCACCGGCACCTACTGCGGGGTGATGTACCAGGACTACAGCCGGCGGCTGAGCACCGTGCCCGCCGACGTGGAGGGGTACCTGGGCGCCGGCAACTCCGGCAGCATCGCGTCGGGCCGGCTGGCCTACGTGCTGGGCCTGGAGGGTCCCGCGCTGACCGTCGACACCGCCTGCTCGTCGTCGCTGGTGGCGCTGCACCTGGCCGCCGCAGCGCTGCGCCGGGGGGAGTGCGACCTGGCGCTGGTCGGCGGTTCGATGGTGATGTCCACCCCGGTCGCGTTCGTGGACTTCGCCCGCCAGCGCGGGCTGGCCCGCGACGGCCGGTGCAAGGCCTACGCCGAGTCCGCCGACGGCACCGGCTGGGGCGAGGGCGTCGGCATGCTGGTCGTGCAGCGGCTCTCCGACGCCCGCCGCGACGGGCGCGAGGTGCTGGCCGTGGTCCGCGGCTCCGCGGTCAACTCCGACGGCGCGAGCAGCGGGCTGACCGCGCCCAACGGACCTTCCCAGCAGCGGGTGATCCGCGCGGCGCTGGCCGACGCCGGGGTGTCCGGGGCGGAGGTCGACGTGGTCGAGGGCCACGGCACCGGGACCGCGCTGGGCGACCCGATCGAGGCCCAGGCCCTGCTGGCCACCTACGGCCGCGACCACCCGGCCGACCGGCCGCTGTGGCTGGGCTCGCTGAAGTCCAACATCGGCCACACCCAGGCCGCCGCCGGGGTCGGCGGGGTGATCAAGGTGGTGCAGGCGCTGCGGCACCGCACCATGCCCCCGACCCTGCACGCCGGCACCCCGTCCCGCTCGGTCGACTGGACCGAGGGCGCCGTCCGGTTGCTGCAGGAGCGGCTGCCGTGGGAGCGCGGGGAGCACCCGCGCCGGGCCGGGGTGTCGTCGTTCGGGTTCTCCGGCACCAACGCCCACGTCGTCCTGGAGGAGGCGCCCGAGGCCGGGCCGGTCGAGGAGCCGGCCGGGGACCCCGCGCCGCGGCGCCCGGCCCGAGTGCCGCTCACGCTGTCGGCGAAGTCGCCCGCGGCGCTGCGCGGGCAGGCCGCCCGGCTCGCCGCGCACCTCGACGCCACCTCGGCGTCCGATGTGGACGTCGCGGTGTCGCTGCTGCGCACCCGCTCGGTCTTCGACCACCGCGCCGTGGTGTCCGGCCCGGACCGGCCCGCGCTGCTGGCCGGGCTGCACGCGCTGGCCGCGGGCACCGGCCCGGCCGACCGGACCCGCACCGGCAAGCTGGCCGTGCTGTTCACCGGCCAGGGCGCCCAGCGCGGCGGCATGGGCGAGGGCCTGCGCCGGGCCTTCCCGGCGTTCGCCG
>JASLAP010000672.1 GCA_030147065.1 Pseudonocardia sp.
ATCGGCACCGGCTCGGTCGCGCCCTCCTTGACGAACAGCGGCAGCACCAGGTGCCGCGGCGCCAGGTCGGTCTCGGCGACCAACCGGCGCATCGCCGGGGTGGTGCGCAGGCGGCGGGGACGGCGGGTGGGGAACATGGCACCTCTCCGAGGTCGTGAGCGAGTTTCATGCCCATAGGCATGAAACTCGCTCACGACATGGTGAGGACGGTCTTGCCGCGCGCGTGCCCCGCGCCCTGCCGCCGCAGCGCCTCGGCGACCTGGTCGAGCGGGTAGGTGCGGTCCAGGACCGGGATCACCGCGCCGGACCCGACCATCTCGGTCAGCCGGTCGAGGTCCGCGGCGCTCGTCGTGGCGAAGCCCGGAACGATCTTCCGGCGCAGGAACGGGTAGCTCAGCAGCGCGGCCAGCGTCCGGCGGACGGACGGGGCCGGCGGTCCGGCCGAGAGCACCAGCCGTCCGCGCGGGGTCAGCACCCGGCGGCAGGCCGCCATCGGGTGGTTGCCGACCAGGTCGAGCACGAGGTCGTAGCGGGTGGCGGCGGTGGTGAAGTCCTCGCGGGTGTAGTCCACGACGTGGTCGGCGCCCAGCGAGCCGACCAGGTCGGCGCTGTCGGGTGAGCACACCGCGGTGACCTCGGCGCCGAGGGCCTTGGCGATCTGCACGGCGAACGTCCCGACGCCGCCAGCGGCCCCGTTGACCAGCACGTGCATCCCGGGCCGCAGCCGGCCGGCGTCGCGCAGGCACTGCAGCGCGGCCGTGCCCGACAGCGGGACGGCGGCGGCCTGCGCGAACGACAGCCCGGCCGGCTTGGCGGCCAGCAGCTTCTCGGGCGCGGCGGCGTACTCGGCGTAGGCCCCGCCGGGCAGCTCGCCGTAGACCTCGTCGCCGGGCCGGAACCGGGTCACCGCCGCCCCGACGGCCTCCACCCGGCCGGCGAGCGCCCGGCCGAGGACCGGGTTCCTCGGCCGGCCGAAGCCGGCCGCGGCGCGCAGCACGCGCGGCTCGCCGACCAGGAACAGCCAGACCCCCGGGTCCACCCCGGCCGCCCGGACCCGGACCAGCACGCCGTCGTCGCCGATGGCGGGGGTGTCGACGTCCTCGACCCGGAGCACGTCGGGCGGGCCGTACTCGCGGTACACGGCGGCCTTCATCGTCGTCGTGCGGGTGATCTCCATGGGTTCCTCCTGGTGGCTTACTAAGTAAGCTAGGGTTACTTAGTAAGCTTGTCAATGGCCGCAGCAGACGGAGGTGCGATGGCGACCACGAACAGCGCCCGGCGGCGGGTTCCGCTGAGCCGGGAGCGGGTGCTGCGGGCCGCCGTCGACCTCGCCGACCGGCACGGCATCGAGGCGCTCACCATGCGCCGGCTGGGTCAGCAGCTCGGCGTGGAGGCGATGTCGCTCTACAAGCACGTGGCCGGCAAGGACGAGGTGCTCGATGGCCTCGCCGCGCTGGTGCTGGAGGAGTTCGAGCTGCCCTCGGCAGACGTCGGCTGGCGGGAGGCGATGCGCCGCCGCGCGGTGTCGGCGCGGGCCGCGCTGGCCCGGCACCCGTGGGCCGCGGTCGTGATCAATCGCAGCGGCCCCACCCCGGCGCTGCTGCGCAACCTCGACGCGGTGATCGGCAGCCTGCGCCGCGGCGGCTTCTCCGTCGCACTCGCCGCGCACGCGTTCTCGCTGCTGGACAGCTACATCTACGGGTTCGCGGTGCAGGAGGCGGCGCTGCCGTTCGACACCCCCGGCGAGTTGACCGAGCTGACCGGCTCGATCATGGCCGGGTTCCCCCCGGAGGAGCACCCGCACCTGGCCGAGATGGCCGTCGAGCACATCCTGCAGCCCGGCTACGACCACGCGGCCGAGTTCGAGTTCGGCCTCGACCTGCTCCTGGACGCCCTCGACCGCGCCCGCACCGCCACTCCCTGACGGGTCAGGTGCTGGCGGTGGTGAGGCGGGCGAGCTCGGCGTCGGTGAGGGTCAGGTCGAGGACCGGGAGCAGCTCGGCGAGCTGCTCGGGGGTGCGGGCGCTGGCGATCGGGGCGGCGACGCTCGGCTGGGCGGCCAGCCAGGCCAGCGCCACGGCGGCCACCGGCACCCCGTGCGCGGCGGCCACCTCGTCGAGGGCGGCCAGCACCGCCAGGCCCCGGTGGTCGAGGTACTCCCGGGCAGCCGCCGCGCGCGGGCTGTCCACCTCCGGGCCGTCGGGCCGGTACTTGCCGGTCAGGAAGCCCTTGGCCAAGCCGTAGTACGGCAGGCTGGACAGGCCCTCCGCGGCGAGCACCGGGGCCAGCGTGGTCTCGAACTCCGCGCGCTCCAGCAGGTTGTAGTGCGGCTGCAGGGCGACGTAGGCGGCCAGGCCCGCGTCCGCGGAGATCCGCAGCGCGGAGCGCAGCCGGTCGGCGGTGAAGTTGGACGCGCCGAGCGCGCGCACCTTGCCAGCCCGGACGAGCGCGTCGAACGCGGCGAGGGACTCCTCCTGCGGGGTGTCCGGGTCGTCGCGGTGGGCGTAGTAGAGGTCGATCCGGTCGGTTCCCAGCCGGCGCAGCGAGTCCTCGGCCGCGGCGGCGATCGTGGCCGGGCCCAGTCCCTCGCGCCCGGGCAGCGCGCCGACCTTGGTCGCGATCACCATCCGGTCGCGGTTGCCGCGGGCGGCCAGCCACTCGCCGATGATCCTCTCGGACTCCCCGCCGGAGTTGCCCGGAGCCCGCCAGGTGTAGGAGTCGGCGGTGTCCAGGAAGGTCCCGCCGGCCTCGGCGTAGGCGTCCAGCACGGCGAACGAGGCGTCCCGGTCCGCCGTCCAGCCGAACACGTTGGCCCCCAGGCACAGCCGGGGCACGTCCAGACCGCTCGATCCGATCATCACCATGGCCACGACCGTAGGGGCCGGACCGGCCGACGGCACCCGCGCGCGGGCGGAGCGGAAACCGGGGGAGCCGCGTTGAGTCGTTGGCACTCTCATGGGTAGAGTGCCAACGAACGGACAGACGAGGCGCTCCGGCACCCGCGACGACGGGGCGCCCCAGGCCGTCACCCAGATCACGTAGGCGAAGCACGCACCCGTAGGGGAGGTCATCAAGTGGCGAACATCAAGCCGCTCGAGGACAAGATCGTCGTTCAGGCCAGCGAGGCGGAGACCACCACCGCTTCCGGCATCGTCATCCCGGACACGGCCAAGGAGAAGCCCCAGGAGGGGAAGGTCCTGGCCGTGGGCCCGGGCCGGATCGACGACAACGGCAACCGCGTCCCGCTCGACGTGAGCGTCGGCGACGTCGTCATCTACTCGAAGTACGGCGGCACCGAGGTCAAGTACAACGGCGAGGAGTACCTCATCCTCTCCGCGCGCGACGTGCTCGCGGTCGTCAACTGACGCTGCCGCAGCCGGCGTCCAGGCTGGCAGTTCTGTGAGTCCGCCGCCCCGGTGGTCCCTCGACCGAGTGGGCCACCGGGGCGGCGTCTGTGTTGAGACCAAGAGAGGCAGGACATGCCGAAGCAGATCAGCTTCGACGAGACCGCCCGCCGCGCGCTCGAGCGCGGGGTGAACCAGCTGGCCGACGCGGTCAAGGTGACCCTCGGCCCGCGCGGCCGGCACGTCGTGATCGACAAGAAGTTCGGTGGGCCGACCGTCACCAACGACGGCGTCACCATCGCCCGCGAGATGGACCTCGAGGACCCCTTCGAGAACCTCGGCGCCCAGCTCGCCAAGGCCGTCGCCACCAAGACCAACGACGTGGCCGGTGACGGCACCACCACCGCTACCGTGCTGGCCCAGGCCATGGTGGCCGCCGGGCTGCGCAACGTCGCGGCCGGCGCCAACCCGACCGCGCTCGGCGTGGGCATCCAGAAGGCCGCCGACAAGGTCGCCGAGGTGCTGCGGGAGAAGGCGATCCCGGTCGACGGGAAGTCGCACATCGCCCAGATCGGCGAGATCGCCTCCCGCGAGCGGGAGATCGGCGAGCTGATCAGCGAGGCGCTCGAGGCCGTCGGCAAGGACGGTGTGATCACCATCGAGGAGGGCTCCACGCTCGCCACCGAGCTGGAGATCACCGAGGGCCTGCAGTTCGACAAGGGCTACCTCTCGCCGTACTTCGTCACCGACGCGGAGTCGATGGAGGCGGTGCTGGAGAACGCCTACGTCCTGCTGCACCGCGACAAGATCGGCGCCATCGCCGACCTGCTGCCGCTGCTGGAGAAGGTGCTCGCCGACGGCAAGCCGCTGCTGATCGTGGCCGAGGACGTCGAGGGCGAGGCGCTGTCCACGCTGGTGGTCAACTCGATCCGCAAGACGGTCAAGGTGGCCGCGGTCAAGTCGCCGTTCTTCGGCGACCGCCGCAAGGCGTTCATGGACGACCTGGCCATCGCCACCGGCGGCAAGGTGATCAACCCCGAGGTCGGGCTGAAGCTGTCCGAGGCGGGCCTGGACCTGCTCGGCACGGTGCGCCGCGCGGTGATCACCAAGGACGCCACCACCCTGGTCGAGGGCGGCGGCTCCGCCGACGACGTGCAGGGCCGGGTCGCCCAGATCAAGCGCGAGATCGAGGACAGCGACTCCGACTGGGACCGCGAGAAGCTGCAGGAGCGGCTGGCCAAGCTGTCCGGCGGCGTCGCGGTGATCAAGGTCGGGGCGGCCACCGAGACCGCGCTCAAGGAGCGCAAGCACCGCATCGAGGACGCGGTGTCGGCCACCCGGGCCGCGGTCGAGGAGGGCATCGTGCCCGGCGGCGGGTCCGCGCTGGTGCAGGCGGCCAAGGCGCTCGACGGCGGCCTGGGCCTGACCGGTGACGAGGCCACCGGTGTCGCGGTCGTGCGCCGCGCGCTGACCGCCCCGCTGTTCTGGATCGCCGCGAACGGCGGCCAGGAGGGCGCGGTCGTGGTCGGCAAGGTCAGCGACCAGGAGTGGGGCAGCGGCTACAACGCGGCCACCGACTCCTACGGCGACCTGATGGCCGACGGGGTCATCGACCCGGTCAAGGTCACCCGGTCCGCGGTGGTCAACGCGGCGTCGATCGCGCGCATGGTGCTCACCACCGAGAGCGCGGTCGTGGACAAGCCCGAGCCCGCCGAGCCGCCGGCCGCCGGCGGCCACGGCCACGGGCACGGCCACTGAGGTAACCCGTCGGAGGCGCGGTGGCGGACCGGGAGCCCACGGTCCGTCACCGGCCCCGGACGACGGATGCGGGCCCACCCCTGCCGGGGCGGGCCCGCATCCGTCGTTCGCGGGGTCGTGCTGCGAGCGCTGCGTGAGCGCTGGGTCACCCCGTCCCGAAGGACAGGGTGCGGTTCACGCCCGGGTGACGGTCGGCCGGCGGCGGGCACCGGTGTCGGCGACCCGGAGCGTCCGGTCGTGCCCGCGGATGATCTCGTCGCGGTCGGACTCGGACAGCCCACCCCACACGCCGTACGGCTCGTGCACCGTCAGCGCGTGCCGGCGGCACTGCTCGAGCACCGGGCAGCGCTGGCAGACCTCCTTGGCCCTGGCCTCCCGGTTGGCCCGGGCCGGGCCGCGCTCGCCCTCCGGGTGGAAGAAGAAGCCGCTGTCCATCCCGCGGCAAGCGCCCTGCATCTGCCACTCGTAGGTCTCAGCGACCGGCGTGGGCAGCCTCCTGGTGTCGGCCATCGTGACCATCCCGTCCCTCGGACATGTCGTTGGATGCTGGCGAGATGCCCAGCCTAGACCGCGCCAAACCTTGTTCAACGGACGGATCTGTGAAACGCACGGCCGAGCGGGCCGCCACCACCCGGATTCGCGGTCCCCGGGCCCGACCCGCACGATGAGCGCGTGTCGGAACCCTCTGAGCGCATGTTCGCCGACACGGGTGGCCCCGTCCGGGAAGCGGGCACCCACCGTGACCGCACCCCCGATCCGGGGAGTCCGGACGACGGCGGCGGCGCGACCCCGCCGGAACCGTTGCTCGGGGTGGCCGCCGCGGCCCGCCGGCTCGGCATCGCCCCGGCCACCCTGCGCACCTGGGACCGCCGCTACGGCCTCGGGCCCTCGGCGCACACCGCCGGCCAGCACCGCCGCTACTCGCAGGTCGACCTGGCCCGGCTGGACGTGATGCGCCAGGCGCTGCTGCGCGGGATGTCGGTCGCCGAGGCCGCCCAGTACGCCCGCTCCGCCCCGCTGCCCGCGACCGATCCCGGACGGGGCCCAGCCGCCCCGGTGGACGACCCACCGGTGCCCGAGCCGAGCCAGGTGGACGTGCCGGTCCGGGCCGGGGGCGGCGTGCTGCGCCTGGGCGGGGCCGGGCCGGCCGCCCGCGGGCTGGGCCGGGCGGCGACGACCCTCGATGCGGAGGCGGTCCGCGACCTGCTCGACGACGCCATCAGCGGCCGGGGGGCGGTCGCGGCCTGGGACGAGGTCGCCCGCCCGGTGCTGGTCGCGGTGGCCGAGCGGTGGGAGTACACCGGCGCCGGCGTCGAGATCGAGCACCTGCTCAGCAGTTGCGTGCTGGCCGCGTTCGGGGCCCGGGTGACCGGCTCGGCCGGGACCGGCCGCCAGCCGGTGCTGCTCGCCGGGATGCCGGGGGAGCAGCACGTCCTGCCGACCGTCGCGCTGGCTGCCGCGCTGTCCGAGCGCGGTGTGGGCTGCCTGCTGCTCGGCGCGGACCTGCCGCTGCCGGCGCTGCAGGCCGCCGTGCGGCGGACCGCCCCGGCCGCGGTGGTGCTCTGGTCGCAGCTGCCCCGCACGGCCGACGTCGAGGTGCTGCGGGCGCTGCCGCGCACCCGCCCCCGCTTCCGCACCTACGTCGGCGGGCCCGGGTGGTCGGGGGTGGCGCTGCCGGCGCAGGTCGTGGGGCTGGAGTCGCTGGGCTCGGCGTGCTCGGAGATCAGCGGGGCGGTGACCGCCTGAGGGCCGCGTTCGGCCCGGATCCGGGGGCCGCGGTCCGATCGGCTCCCGGGGCGTCGGCACACGATAGGTGGATCTGTGCGGTCACCCTCGGTGGCCAGGGTTGGTACGCCGCCGCCGCCGCGCTGTGCGCCGGTGTGCTGGCCGACCGCCGCGCGCCGCGGGCCACGGCCGCCCACGCGGCCGTCACCCTCGCCTCCCACCGGCGCCAGCTCGGCGGGCACGCCGCGGCCCGCCCGTTCGACGCGCTCGGCCTGCGGCTGGCCGAGCAGGCGCTGCGCGAGGGTGGTCCCGAGTCCGACGCCGCCGGCACCGACGCCGCGGCCGCGCGGGCAGATGCGCTGGTCGGGCTGGCCGCGGACGCCCTCGGCACCGGGGATCACGGGGCCGCCCGGCGGTTGCTGGATCGCGCCGAGGAGGCGACGGCGGCGCACCCGTCCTGGCGGCCCGCCGTCCGGGCCGGCTGGGTGCGCGCCGAGCTGGCGCTGGTGACCGGCGCTCCGGCCGACGCGGTGGCGCCGGCCGAGCGGGCGCTGGCGGCGTCCCGGGCGGCCGGTTCCGCGCGCCACGAGCTCAAATCGGTGATCATCGCGGCCGTCACTCGTTCGGCCTATGACCGATCACCCTCGGTTGCGCACGCCGCGGTGGCCGAACTCGACATCGCGGCCGAAAACGCCGTCCGGCACGGCCTGCTCCCCCTGGTGTGGCCAGCGCGGCTCGCTGCAGCCGATCTGATGGGCGCGGTGCCACTCGCAAACGAGTGGACTCGGGCAATGGCGAGCGAATCGACGAGCGACACGGCGAGCGGCGCGACACGCCGACGACACGCCGCAGACGTCACGTTGAACGTCATCGCCGCGAGAAGTGATCCACCGGGCCGCCGGTTGATGGGGGTGTCGGAGTGGCTTCCGGCCCCGTTGCCGGTAGTCTAGTTACTCCATTCGGAGTCATCTCACTCATATGTCCGGTGCCACTGGGCGCAAGACTCCCGAATGGAGCCACATGAGCACCCTGATCGTGTCAAGGTAGGCCGGTCGCCCGCCGATGCGGGGGGTGACACATCACCCGGCTGCAGGAAGCTGCAGGAAGGAATCGTCGTGACGACGGTACTGATTTGCGACGATCGTCGCAGCGTCCGCGAAGGACTGACCCGCGTGATGTCCGCGGTCCCCGGCGTGCACCGCATCGACTGCGTGGCCCACGGCGACGAGCTCCTCGCCCGCTTCTCCCGCCAGCCGGTGGACGTGGTCCTCGTCGGCACCCAGCGTGCGGTCCCCACCGGTGTGGAGGCCACCCGCCGGCTGGTCGCCGCCCACCCGCAGGCCAACGTCATCGTCTTCGGCGCCCCGGACGACGCCGGCAGCATCGCCGCGGCCATCGCCGGTGGCGCCCGCGGCTACCTGCGCTGGGACGCCTCCCGCCCGGAGCTGGTGGCGGCCCTCGCGCACACCCTCGCCAGCACCGCCGTGCCGACCCCGCGCACCCCGACCGACCCCGGCGTCCAGCTGACCGAGCGCGAGCTGCAGGTGCTGCGCGGGATGAGCCAGGGCAAGAGCAACGGCCAGATCGGCCGCGAGCTGTACCTGTCGGAGGACACGGTCAAGACCCACGCCCGCCGGCTGTTCCGCAAGCTCGGGGT
>JASLAP010000042.1 GCA_030147065.1 Pseudonocardia sp.
TGCACACAGCGGCGTCGCCCCCGCGTCGACCGCGGCATCCGCCGAACTCGACCGGCTGGCCGAGCAGATGAGCGCCTTCGCGCGGCCCGCAGTACTGGACGTGCAGTTTGATGGTTGCGGCGGCTCCAACGACGCCACCCACCCCTGCGAGATCCAGCAGGGTGGTCGCGGTCGGCCGGCAGCCGGAGGGAAGTGCCAGATCGGTGGGGATGGGAGGTGCGGGGGTTGGCTCAGCTCGCAGACGTGGTGTTCGACTGCCGGCATCCGGCGTCCCTGGCCCGCTTCTGGGCCGCCGCACTGGACGGGTACCAGGTGGCGCCCTACGACCAGGCGGAACTCGACCGGCTGCGGGCGATGGGCGTCCACGACCCCGAGGACGACCCGTCCGTCCTCGTCGAGCCGGTGGCCGGCGGGACCCCACGGCTGTTCTTCACCCGCGTGCCCGAACCGAAGGTCGGCAAGACCCGGGTGCACCTCGACCTGCGGGCCGACGACGTGGACGCCGAGGTGCGCCGGCTCGTCGGACTGGGCGCCCGGGAGCTGGGCCGCCAGGAGGGGTGGGTGAACCTCGCCGACCCGGAAGGCAACGAGTTCGACGTCCTACCGCGGTAGACGGCGGGCCGCCGTTGGCCATACCCGCGTACGGCTCGTACGAAGCTTGGGGCGGGCCGGTTCGTGGGTACTCGTCGCTCGCGGCGGCCGATCCCGCGCGGGCAACCGGTCCGGCGTACCCGTGGCCGCCCTCGCCGAGAGGACAGCGATGAGTGAGGGCACCTGGTACTACTGCCTGCGCCACAAGGTGGTGGAGCCGGCCGAGGCGTGTCGGGCCATGGACCGGATGGGCCCGTATCCGGACCGGGAGACGGCGGAGCGCGCGGTGGAGCTCGCCGGCGAGGTCACCGAGCGGGAAGACCGCCGTGATGCGGAGTGGGACGACGACTGACCCCCGGTACCTTTCGCCACATGTGGGGCGTCCCCGGCCGGGAAGGCCCGTGCGCGGATGGAGCAGCCCGCCGCGACGGGTGCGCGTCCACGCGGAGGTGGGCCCGGTGATGGTCATCGGGTCGGCGGTCCGGGTCTGATGCGCCTCTCCGCGGTGGAGGCCAGGGATCGGTTCGCCGGTGCGCGGGTCGCCCGGCTGGCCACCGTCTCGGCTGCCGGCGTGCCGCACCTGGTGCCGGTCACGTTCGCCGTCCTGGACGAGCGGATCGTGTTCGTCGTCGACGACAAGCCGAAGAGCACGACCCGGCTGCGGCGGCTCGACAACATCGCGGCCCGGCCGTCGGTCTGCCTCCTGGCCGACGTCTACGACGAGGACTGGTCGCGGCTGTGGTGGGCCCGCGCCGACGGCACCGCTTCGGTGCTCGCCACCGACGCCGCGGCGATCGACGCGCTCGCGGCCCGCTACCCGGCCTACGTCGAGCGCCGCCCGGGCGGTCCGGTGGTCTCGATCGAGGTGACGGCCTGGAGCGGCTGGGCGGCGACCGGAAGGCCCGGCACCGCATCGGGGTGACGGGTCGCCGGTGCGCCGCCCACTGCGAGTGGTGGTCGAGGTGAGCTCGGTTCTGCGCGTAAGCCCATCTGGGTGGGCGGTCAGTCGTTGACCGGCCCGGGTTCGTCGGCTGGCGCGGCCGGCAGCAGCACCCGCACGGCCGCCCCGGCCCCTGGCGCGGTGTCCAGCTCGACCCGGCCTCCGTGCGCGGCCACGATCGAGGCGACGATCGCCAGCCCCAGCCCGGCGCCGCCGCCGTCGGCCCGGCTGCGGGAGCGGTCGGCCCGGGAGAACCGCTCGAAGGCCGTCCCGGCCTGCTCGGCGGACATCCCGGGACCGCGGTCGGCCACCGCGATGACGGCGTGCCCGTCCGCGGTGCCCACGCCGATCCGCACCGGGGTGCCGGGCGGGGTGTGCGCGACGACGTTGCCGACCAGGTTGCTCACCACCTGGCGCAGCCGGGCCTCGTCGCCGAGCAGCGGCGCCCCGGTGGGCGGGCCGCCGTCGGGGCCGGTGAGCTCGACCGGGCGGCCCGGGTCCATGGCGCGCAGGTCGTGCAGCGCGTCGGCGGCCAGCGTGCGCAGGTCCATCGGGGCGAGCTCGACGACCGGACGGCCCGCCGCCGCGGGCTCGTCCAGCCGGGCGAGCAGCAGCAGGTCCTCGACGAGGGCCACCAGCCGGGCCGACTCGCTCTCGATCCGGGCCATCGTGCGGTCGACGTCGGCCCGCTCGGGCAGCCCGCCCATCCGGTACAGCTCGGTGAAGCCCTTGATCGCGAACAGCGGGGTGCGCAGCTCGTGGCTGGCGTCGGCGACGAACCGGCGCATCCGGGCCTCCGATCCGGCCCGGGCCGTGAACGCCGCCTCGACCTGGGCGAGCATGCCGTTGAGCGCCGCGGCCAGCCGGCCGACCTCGGTACGCGGGCCGGCCAGCTCCGGCACCCGGTGCGACAGGTCACCGGCGGCGATGGCGGTGGCGGTCTGCTCGACCCGGCGCAGGGGGCGCAGCCCGGCCCCGACGGCGAACCAGCCGACCGTGGCCAGCAGCACCAGCACCCCCGCGGCGACGATTACGAACCGCGCGACCACCCCGTCGACGGCCTGCTCGACCTCGGCCAGCGAGGCCCCCACGACGACGCTGCCGCCGCCCGTCGAGCGCGCGACGGCGAGCACCCGCCAGGGCGCCGACCCGGCCTGCCCCGGCACCTCGACCGGCAGCCCGGCTCGCTCCGCGACCGCTGCCGCGTCCATCCGGGGCAGCTGCGGTCCGGTGGTCCCCGCCGGTGGCTGCAGCACCGCCTCCAGGCCGCCGTGCGGATCGAGCAGGGCGACGTAGCGGCCCTCCCGTTCCCCCGCCGGCGGGTCCTGGAGCCCGCTGACCCGGTCCCGGAACGTCCGCGCCAGCGGCTCCACCGTGACGGCCACGGCTGCGGTGACCCGCAGCTCCTCGTCGATCCGGTCGACCAGCGGGCGGCGCAGGTCGACCAGGGCGCCGGCGATGCTGGCCGCCAACCCGACGGCCAGCAGGGTCGCGGTGATCAGCAGCAGCCGGGCGCGCACGGAGAGCCGGCGCCACCGCGGTCCGCGCCTCACGACCGCGGCGCGCGCAGCACGTAGCCCGCCCCGCGCACGGTGTGGATCAGCTTCGGCCCGCCGGTGTCGACCTTGCGCCGCAGGTAGCTGACGTAGGACTCGACGATGCTCTGGTCGCCGCCGAAGTCGTAGTTCCACACGTGGGCCAGGATCTGCGCCTTCGACACGACCCGTCCGGCGTTGAGCATCAGGTAGTGCAGCAGGCGCAGCTCGGTGGGCGAGAGCGCGACGGGCCGGCCGCCGCGCAGCACCTGGTGGCCGTCCGGGTCGAGCTCCAGGTCGGCGACCACGAGCCCGGTCCCGGTGCCGGAGGTGCGCCGCAGCACCGCGCGGATCCGGGCGACCAGCTCCTCCAGCTCGAAGGGCTTGGTCACGTAGTCGTCGCCGCCCACGGTCAGCCCGCGGACCTTGTCCTCGGTGCCGTCGCGGGCGGTGAGGAACAGGACCGGCAGGTGGCCGATGCGGCCGGGCGCCCGCGGTGCCTGCGCGCGCAGCCTGCGCACGACCTCGAAGCCGTCCATGTCGGGCAGCATGACGTCGAGCAGCACCAGGTCGGGCGGCTCGGCGGCCGCCGCGAGCAGGGCCTCGCCCCCGGTGGCCGCGGAGCTCACCCGGAAGCCGACGAACCGCAGCGTCGCCGAGAGCAGCTCGCGCAGGTTGGGCTCGTCGTCCACGACGAGCAGGCC
>JASLAP010000067.1 GCA_030147065.1 Pseudonocardia sp.
ACCCTGCCAAGCTTCGCGAAGCTGCCGTGACGCGGCAGTCAGCGATGCGTCGATATTCTTGAGTTTGGTCTCGATATTTGTCCACATGATGCGGGCGCCCGACGAGCCGAGTTGACCAGGTCCCGACCATGCCAAATCATAAATTTGCTGATGGTTCAACCCTCGCCACAGTGGTTCATTCATGATGTTCTACTAAATTCAGAGGCTGCGACAGAATCGCCATCTTCGTAGCTGGCCTGCATCTGATCGAGTAGCCCTATAATCGCCAACAGCTCCTGCTCGTACACCCGTAGCACGGCGTAGGTGCAGTATTCGCCACTAAATATCTGGTCGTGATAGTGATCGGCCATAGCTACGCTGATAGGGTCGTTCGCCCAAGGGGCCTGTAGGCGCCCTCGGGAGAAGACCTGGGTCACTACGCTCGAAACTTCCTCTGCAGCACGCCTATAGATCTCGACGGCATGGCGGAGCTGATCGAAGTCGATGTGCATGGACTGATCGGGAACCTCCGGCACGGCGCCTCCCCATGTGAGAGCCAATGATGGGTAAGTCAGGACAGCAGTACAGATGACGTATACCCAGGATGTCACCGATCTCCTAGATCAGCGCGATTGAAGAGTTGAGAGGACCTCTGCGGCCACGGTGATGGCGTCAAGGCAAAGCTGATCTTGTTCGATGGGCGGGCGCCGGCCGGTGTCTCGGAAAATAACATCGAGAAGCTGACCCTCGGCAACATCGACATCGACTGAGCAGGCATCATCTGTAGATGGTCTTGCTACAATTGCTGGATAATCCGAAATGGTTGTTGTAGTAATAGTGTCGCGCAACACGTCTGATGAAGCAATAGCCTCTAGACTCGTGCTTGTCGCCAGCGTTAATCCGACAGCGACTGTGCGGGGTTTGAAGCCGCTGATTGAGCAGAAGGGGCCAGTGAAGAGGGGGGTCGAGTTGGTGTCGGCGATCGGCCGCCCGTCGAGGCCCAGAGCTGCTCGTTGCGGCGCCGTTAATAGTGAGCAGGGATCCACCCCGTCGAGGGGGAGTTCGCGGGGGCGTGGGGGGAGGGTGATGCCTGGGGCCTCGGCTGTGGTGCTCGGTGGAGATGCCGCGGGGGTGGGTTGGCCCGGGGTGCTGGTCGCGCAGCCGGCGGCGACCGCGGTCGCGGCGATCAGCAGCAGGAGTCGGCGCACGGACCGACGGTAGAACAGGACCCCGGGTCTCCGGGGCCGTTTGGGTCAACTCGGGGTAGTTGCCTGCCTGCGGACGGCGAGCGCCCACAGCACCAGCGGGATCTGCAGCGGCAGGCGGCACCACGCCGCAGCGCGGAGAGCCGGAGGGCGGTCGGACCAGGAGAGGGCCATCGTCACGTTGCCCGGCAGCACCGCCACGAACAGGACGGCGGCGGCGAGACCGCCGGTGCGGCGGGTGCGGGGTGCGGCGACCGCGGCGGCGACGGCGAGTTCGGCGGCCCCGGAGGCGAGGGTCCAGGCGCGGGCGGGGCCGGGCAGGCGCTCGGGGATCATCTCGTCGAAGACCTCGGGCACCACGGCGTGGGCCACCGCCCCACCGGCGAGGACGGCAGCGAGGCTGATGGCCGAGGGCGGTCGACGGGACACAGTGCCGATCATGGCACGGCGACGCGGCCGGTCGGGGCTCCGCGCGCTATCGTCCGCGCGTGCGGAGAGATCGGCGCAGGCGACCGGTCGCCGACCCGGCGCTCGTCGGGCCCATTCGGATGCCCGACACGTCGGCCAGCCCCTTGCGGTCGCTGCTGCTGCGGGTGGCGATCGCGATGGGGGCGCTGACGGCCACGGCGCTCATCGTCTACTTCGGGCGCGAGGGGTACGCGGACAACAACGAGGACGGCATCACCCTCCTCGACGCCTTCTACTACGCGACGGTCTCGGTCTCCACGACCGGCTACGGCGACATCGTCCCGGTCACCGACACGGCACGGCTGTGGACCACGGTCGCCGTCACCCCGCTCCGGCTTATCTTTCTCATCACCTTCGTCGGAACCACTGTCGAGCTGCTGACCGAAAGGTCGCGGCAGGCGTTCCGCATCGAGCGCTGGAGGGCCCGCGTGCGCGACCACACCGTCGTCGTCGGTTTCGGAACCAAGGGCCGGGCCGCGGTGGAGACACTGCTGGGTGACGGGGCCGAACCCACCGACATCGTCGTCGTCGACACCGACCGCACCCAGCTCGACGCGGCCTCCGCGCTGGGGCTGGTGACGGTCACCGGCAACGCGACCCGGTCCAGCGTGCTGCGGATCGCCGGGGTCCAGCACGCCGCAGCGATCGTGGTCGCCACCAACCGCGACGACACCGCAGTGCTGGTCACGCTGACCGCCCGCGAACTGGCGCCCAAATTGCGGATCGTGGCGTCGGTGCGGGAGTCGGAGAACGTCCACCTGCTGCGCCAGTCCGGGGCCAACTCGGTGATCGTCTCGGCGGAGACGGCGGGCCGGCTGCTCGGGGCGGCCACCACTACGCCGTCGGTGGTGCAGGTGATCGAGGACCTGCTCACCCCGGACGTCGGATTCGCGATCAGCGAGCGCAACATCGAGGAGTCCGAGGTCGGCGGCTCGCCGCGGCACCTGTCCGACATCGTGCTCGGGGTCGTCCGCGACGACCAGCTCTACCGGGTCGACTCCTCCAATGTGGACGCCCTGGAGCGCGGAGACCGGCTGCTCTACGTCCGCAAGGCCAGCCCCGCTGACGAGGACTGAGGTCGGTCGGCGACTCGGGACCTCGACCGGCGCCGCCCGGACGAGTCGCTGTCTCGGACGACCGGGAGCCCGCCGAGTGATGGCCCGGAAGGGACTGGGTCGCGGCCACCGATGGACGTTCAGCCCTCGGCCCGACGGACCCGGTAGCCGCCCTAGGGGTGGGTCGGTGCTGTGCGACAAAGCCCGATCCGCAGAACGGCGGGTCTGGGAGTCGGGCGACTGGCGCGGTGAGGGCGGTTGGCCGCCGCATGAGGTCCTCTGGCCCGACAGTCCGACAGCCCGACAGGCCCGACAGGCCCGACAGAACCGACGTGTGACCGGGCCGGCAGGCGCGACGGGCGCGACGGGCGCGGCAAGGGCGACGGGCGCGACAGGCGCGACGGGCCCGGCAGGCCTGAGGGTCACCGAGCGACAGCCCGGCCGCAGCGGATCGCCCGGCTCAATGGCCGTCCGATCTGCGGTCCGACCGGGCCGGGAGTCATCGAGGGACGGCCGGCACGCAATGGTCGGTGCCGGCTGACCGAGGCCCGGTCGCGGCTCGACCCACTCGAGCGGCGAGCTGCGGTCGGGAAGGCTGTAGATCGTCGCGCTCGACCCGCACGAGCCCGGGGATGCCGGACAGGGCCGTGCGAGCGCAGCGCTTCCGCGTGCCGGGTCGGTCTCAGGGGTTGCGCAGCCGCTGCCGCACCACCGACGCCGCGGCGGCGCGAAGGGCCCCGCCGGTGTCCGGTCGGGAGAGCCGCACCTCGACTTCCGGACGGGTCGGGACGCGGCTGCGCAGCTCGGCGGCCGCGGCATCGGCGACCGACGACCCGAACCGGGTGTAGAGACCGCCCAGCACGACCGTCGGCACGTCGAGGAGGTTGATCGCGCCGGCCAGCGCCACGCCGAGGGCCCGCCCGGCCGCCTCCGGGGCCGCACCGGGGGACCGGACCAGCTCCTCGACGTCGTCGACGCCGGCGGCGCGCAGCATCGCCTGCTGCCCGGCCAGTTGCTCCAGGCAGCCGCGGCCCCCGCAGCTGCAGGGCGGGCCGTCCGGCTCGATGACGACGTGGCCCAGCTCCCCGGCCCGGCCGCCCGGTCCGCGGAACAGCTCGCCGCCCAGCACGATCCCGGCGCCGACGCCGATCCCGCCCGAGACGTGGACGAAGTCCGGCCGGCCGCGGGTGGGCGGCCGGCCGAACCACAGCTCGGCCAGCGCGGCCAGGTCGGCCTCGTTGCCGGTGTCGACGGGCAGCGCGAGCCGGTCGGCGAGCTCGGCGTCGACCGCGACGTCGACCCAGTGCGGCAGGTTGGGGGCGCGCTGCAGCACGCCGTCCGGACCGACCACCCCGGGCAGGGCGACACCCGCGCCGACCACCCGGAGCCCCGACTCGGCAACCACCTCGGCGGCGAGGTCCGCGGCCCGGTCGAGGCCGGTCGCCGGGCCCCGGCTGCGGTGGTCGGAGGGCACCCAGCGCAACGCGCGGACGCTGCCGGAGAGGTCGACCACGCAGGCGCCGATGTGGTCGACCGCGATCTCGATGCCGAGCCCGGCCGGGCCGGACCGGTTGAGCTGCAACGGGTTGGCCGGCCGGCCGGTGCC
>JASLAP010000072.1 GCA_030147065.1 Pseudonocardia sp.
GCCGCCCGGCCGTCCCAGACGTGCTCGGCGGGCACCAGCAGGCTGGCGTCCTCGGTGGACTGCAGCAGGAACTCCAGCACCCAGCGGGTGCCGTCACCGGTCTGGTCCTGCGGGTCGTCGGCCGGGTCGGCCGGGTCGTGCAGGGTCTCGACCTCGGCCAGCCGGAAGCAGGCCCGGCCGTGCGCGGCGGACGCCCCCCCAACCCGGTCCCACACCGCCACAGCCACGGCCAGCACGACGAGGTCCCGGCCCGCCGCGTCGACCCGGGCGTCCGGGGTGAGCAGCGCGGCCAGCCAGGCCTCGGTGACCGGCAGCGTGCGCGGGGCCCGGCCGCGCCGGGGCGGGAGCAGCGACACCGGGGTGGCGCTGCGGGCCAGCCGGACGCGCACCGCGCACACTGCCGGTCACCGAGGCCTGGCTGGCCGCGCTGCTCACCCCGGACGCCCGAGTCGACGCGACGGGCCGGGAGCTGGACGCGCTGGCCGAGGCCGTGGCGGAGTGGGACCGGGTCGGCACGGCGACCGCCGTGCACGGCCGGGCCTGCTTCCGGCTGGCCGAGATCGAGACCCTGCACGACCCGGCCGACCCGGCCGACGACCCGCAGGACCAGACCGGCGACGGTACCCGCTGGGTGCTGGAGTTCCTGCTGCAGTCCACCGAGGACGCCAGCCTGCTGGTGCCCGCCGAGCACGTCTGGGACGGTCGGGCGGCCCGGCTGCTGGCCGACCCGCAGGAGCTGCTGCTGGCCGAGCTGGGCCGGGCCGCGCTGGTGCTGCCGGCGGTGTCCCGGGCGCTGCGCGAGCCCCGCCCGGCCCGGCTGGACCTCGACCTGGACGGCGCCCACGAGTTCCTCACCACCGGCGCGGCGCTGCTGCTCGAGGCGGGTTTCGGGGTGCAGCTGCCGGCCGGCTGGGACGGCGCCCGCCGGGTCGGGCTGAGCCTGAGCACCCGCAGCACCCCGGCCGACCGGGTGCTCACCCGCGGCGGGCTGGGCCGCGAGCAGCTGGCCGAGTTCCGCTGGTCGGTGGCGGTCGGCGACGACGAGCTGTCCGAGGAGGAGCTGTCCGACCTGGTCGCGGCCAAGGCGCCGCTGGTGCGGCTGCGCGGGAAGTGGGTCGCGGTCGACCAGCAGCGGCTGCGGGCCGGGCTGGAGTTCCTGCACCGGGCGCGGCGGCGGACCGCGGGCCCGGGCGGGCCGGCGGGTCCCACCGCGGCCCAGGTGCTGGCGCTGGCCCAGCGCCACCCCGACGAGTGGGCCGGCCCGGACGGCGACCCCGACGGCGGGCAGATCCCGCTGCCGGTCACCGCGGTCCACGCCGAGGGTTGGATCGGCGACCTGCTGGCCGGCACCGCCGACCGCACCCTCACCCCGGTCGAGCTGCCCGCCGGCTTCCGCGCCGAGCTGCGGCCCTACCAGCAGCGCGGGGTGTCCTGGCTGGCCTTCCTGTCCCGGATCGGGCTGGGCGCGTGCCTGGCCGACGACATGGGCCTGGGCAAGACCGTGCAACTGCTCGCCCTGGAGGCCCACGAGCGGGCCGGCGGCCCGCTCGCGCCGACCCTGCTGCTGTGCCCGATGTCGCTGGTCGGCACCTGGGTCCGGGAGGCCGCCCGGTTCGCTCCCGACCTGCGGGTGCTGGCCCACCACGGCCCGGGCCGGCACCGCGGCCCGGAGCTGGCCGAGCGGGCCATGGCCCACGACCTCGTGGTCACCACCTACGCCACCGCCACCCGCGACGTCGACGACCTGGGCGCGGTCGGCTGGCACCGGCTGGTGCTCGACGAGGCCCAGGCGGTGAAGAACAGCCGCGCCGGGCACGCCCGCGCGGTGCGCCGGTTCGCCGCCGGGCACCGGGTCGCGCTCACCGGCACCCCGGTGGAGAACCGGCTCGCCGAGCTCTGGTCGATCATGGACGTGGTCAACCCCGGCCTGCTCGGCACCGCCGACGGCTTCCGCGCCCGGTTCGCGGTCCCGATCGAGCGCCACGACGACACCGAGGCCGCCGGGCTGCTGCGCCGGGTCACCCGGCCCTACGTGCTGCGCCGGGTGAAGACCGATCCGACGGTCATCGACGACCTGCCGGAGAAGATCGAGATCACCCAGCACTACCGGCTGACCCGCGAGCAGGCCTCGCTGTACCGCACGGTGGTCGACGACATGATGGAGAAGATCGCCGACAGCCAGGGCATCGAGCGCCGCGGCAACGTGCTCGCCGCGATGGCCAAGCTCAAGCAGGTCTGCAACCACCCCGCGCACCTGCTGCACGACGGCTCGGCGATCGGCCGCCGCTCCGGGAAGATCATCCGGCTGGAGGAGATCCTCGGCGAGATCCTCGACGAGGGCGACCGGGTGCTCTGCTTCACCCAGTTCACCGAGTTCGGGTCGATGCTGGTGCCGCACCTGTCGGCCCGGTTCGACACCGAGGTGGCGTTCCTGCACGGCGGCACGTCCGCCCGCCGCCGCGACGAGATGGTCACCCGGTTCCAGTCTGGCGACGGCCCGTCGGTCCTGCTGCTCTCGCTCAAGGCCGGCGGCACCGGCCTGACCCTGACCGCGGCCAACCACGTGGTGCACCTGGACCGCTGGTGGAACCCGGCGGTGGAGAACCAGGCCACCGACCGGGCGTTCCGGATCGGCCAGCGCCGCTCGGTGCAGGTCCGCAAGTTCGTCTGCCCGGGCACCATCGAGGAGCGCATCGACGAGATGATCACCCGAAAGCGGGCGCTGTCCGAGCTGGTGGTGGGCGAGGGTGAGGGCTGGCTGACCGAGCTGTCCACCGACAGCCTGCGCGAGGTGTTCGCCCTGGGCGCCGAGGCGCTCGCCGACGTCGAGGGGGCCGAGGTCGAGGGGGGTGGGGCCGATGGGTGAGTCCGGACCGGAGCCCGACCCGTTCTGGTGGCGCGACGAGCCGCCGGCCCGGCCGTTGCCGGTGGCCGGGGGCATCCAGATCTCGCGCACCCGCGGCCGCACCGCGCGCACCTGGTGGTCGCGGCGCTTCCTCGGGGTGCTGGAGGAACTGGGCGTCGGCGGGCGGCTCTCCCGCGGGCGCAGCTACGCCCGGGCCGGGCAGATCATCTCGCTGGAGGTCGACGCCGGCGGGGCGCTGGCCCAGGTGCAGGGCAGCCGGCCGGCCCCGTACCGGGTGCGGATCGGCATCCCGGCGTTCGGCAAGACCGAGTGGGCCGCGGCCACCGCGGCGCTGGCAGCCGAGGCCGCGCACGCCGCGGCGTTGCTGGCCGGGGTGCTGCCGCACGAGATCGAGGACGTGTTCGCCTCGGTCGGGCTGAGCCTGTTCCCGGCCAGCGGCCGCGACATCGTCATGGACTGCACCTGCCCGGACCACGCGGTGCCGTGCAAGCACCTGGCCGCGGTGTTCTACGTGCTGGCCGAACGGTTCGACGACGACCCGTTCCAGATCCTGGCCCTGCGCGGGCGCGACCGCGCCGCCCTGCTGGCGGACCTGCGCGCCCGCCGCGCCGAGGCCGCGGCCGGGACGGACGACCCGGCGGCGGGCTCCGCCACCACCGCGGACGGCCGCCCGCGCCCGTTGGCCGAGCTGCTCGACACCTTCTACCTGGCCGGACCCGACCCGTCGGCCCGGCTCGCCGGCCCGCGGACCCCGCCCGACGCCCTCCTCGACCAGGTTCCCGGGTTCCCCGTCGACGTGCGGGGCGAGCGGGTGATCGAGTTGCTCCGTCCGGCCTATCACGCGCTGGACGGTCGTACCTGACGGGTGAACGGCCGTCACGGTCCGTTCAATGGCCGAACCGTGGCGGACTCCGTCACGTGTCTGTCTGCGTGAGTGTGCTCGAGGATGACCGCGACGTCGTTTCCGGTCCGGTCCAACAGGTGCTGCGAATGCGGCGCGCCAATGCACTGGTCGCACAGTTCACCGAGCAGGTCCCTGCCGGCGGCGACGGCGGC
>JASLAP010000141.1 GCA_030147065.1 Pseudonocardia sp.
CGCCGGCAGCGCCAGGTTGGCGTAGGCGTCGCGGACCCGGACCGCGGTCAGCAGCTCCAGCGCGGCGCTGCGCGCCGGGTCGAGGTCGGGGTCACCCCGCCGGTCCGCGCGGCTCCGGCCCGCCCCGCGGCCGCAGCGGCCCGCCGCGGCCCCCCGACCTCGACCCGGCGCGCAGCGCCGCGCTGGAGCTGCTGACCGCGGTCCGGGTCCGCGACGCCTACGCCAACCTGGCGCTGCCGGCGATCCTGCGCCGCCACCGGTTGCAGGGCCGCGACGCCGGGCTGGCCACCGAGCTGGGCTACGGCACCCTGCGCGCCACCGGGCTGCTGGACGCGGTGATCGAGGAGTGCACCGACCGGCCGCTGGCCAAGGTCGAGGCGGCGCTGCTGGACGCGCTGCGGCTGGGCGCCTACCAGCTGCTGCGCACCCGGGTGCCGCGGCACGCCGCGGTGGACACCACCGTTGAGCTGGTGCGGGTGTCGGCGGGCAGCCGCTCGGCGGGGTTCGTCAACGCGATCCTGCGCCGTGTCGGCGACCGCGACGAGGCCGGCTGGGTGGCCCGGCTCGCCCCGGACGCCACCGAGGACCCGGTCGGGCACGCCGCCTTCGCCCACGCCCACCCGCTCTGGATCGCGCAGGCGTTCGCCGCCGCCCTCGGCGGCAGCGCCGAGCTCGACGCCGCGCTGGCCGCCGACGACGCCCGCCCGACGGTGCACCTGCTGGCCCGGCCCGGCGACATCACCGCGACCGAGCTGGCCCTGGTCACCGGGGGCAGCGAGGCGCCGTACTCGCCCTACGGGGTGCACCTCGAACCCGGCACCGGGGAGATCGGCGAGCTGGACGCGGTGGCCGAGGGGCTGGCCCTGGTCCAGGACGAGGGCAGCCAACTGGTCACGCTGGCGCTGACCCGGGCCGCGCTCACCGGCCCCGACAGCGGGCGCTGGCTCGACCTGTGCGCCGGTCCCGGCGGCAAGGCGGCCCTGCTCGGCGGGCTCGCCGCGCTGGACGGCGCCGAGCTGGACGCGGTGGAGTCGGCCGATCACCGGGCCGACCTGGTCCGGCGGGTCACCGACGGGCTGCCGGTGACCGTGCACACCGCTGACGGTCGCGACGCCCCGTTGCCCGATGCGGCCTACGACCGGGTCCTGCTGGACGCCCCCTGCACCGGGCTGGGTGCGTTGCGCCGCCGTCCGGAGTCGCGCTGGCGCCGCCGCCCCGACGACGTGGCCGAGCTGGCGAAGCTGCAGCGCGAGCTGCTGACCGCCGCGCTCCGGCACGTCCGGGTGGGCGGCGTGGTGGCGTACGTCACCTGCTCGCCGCACCTGGCCGAGACGGTCGGGGTCGTCGCCGGGACCCTGCGCCGCCACCCCGGGGTCGAGCGGCTGGACGCCCGCGAGTACCTGCCCGGGGTGCCGGAACTGGGGGACGGGCCGACCGTGCAGCTGTGGCCGCACCGGCACGGCACCGACGCCATGTTCCTGGCCCTGCTGCGCCGCACCGCCTGACCGGCACCGGGTCCGGTCAGCCCGGGGCTCCACCGCTGCGGGCACGGCGGCGCGACCGCGCTGCCGCCCGGTCCTGTGCCATGTCGACGGCCAGGTCGACGGCCAGATCGAGGTAGTCGACCAGGAGTTCCAGCTCCGCCGGACCGGGATCGCCGTCGGGGCGGGCGGGCTGCAGCCGCAGGTACCGGACCTGGCGGCGGGTGCCCAGCAGCCGGTCGTGCGGGTCGGGCAGGTCGGCCCCGTGCTGGAACCCGACCAGCACGTCGTCCTCCCGCGGGAACAGCGCGGCCAGGTAGCCGCCGGTCGGGTGGTGGAAGCCGAGGCCGTGCCAGCCCTGGTACACCCGCTCCCGCAGCGTCGGGTGCGCGGCGAGGACGGCATCGCGCAGCCGGTGCAGCAGTGCCGCGACCGGCGGCGGGGCCCCGGCCAGCAGCGCATCGAGGCCGGGCGGGGCGGGACGGGGCCCGGCGGCGGTCTGGTCGGCGGTCCGGTTCGGCACGGCTCCAGTGCACCGCAGGGCACCGACAGCCCGGGACGACAGACAGGGGCCGACGGGCCGGGGCCAGACAGGGGCCGACGGGCCGGGCCAGACAGGGGCCGACGGGCCGGGGCCGACGGGACAGGGGCGACCGGCGGGGGAGTGCGCCACCGGTCCGGTCCGCGGCCCCGGCGTACCCTCGGGGGGTGCACCCGATGATCGCTCCGAGTATCCTCGCGGCCGACTTCGCCCGACTCGCCGAGGCGGCCGCCGCGGTCGCCGGCTCCCCCGGGGAGGGCGCGGACTGGCTGCACGTCGACGTCATGGACGGGCACTTCGTGCCGAACCTGACCATCGGGCTGCCCGTGGTGCAGGCGCTGCAGGCGGCGTCCACCGTCCCGCTGGACTGCCACCTGATGATCGACGACCCGGACCGCTGGGCGGTGGGCTACGCCGAGGCCGGCGCGTACAACGTGACCGTGCACGTCGAGGCGGCCGAGGACCCGGTGGCACTGGCCAAGGACCTGCGCGCGGCAGGGGCGCGGGCCGGGCTGTCGGTCAAGCCGGACACCCCGCTGGAGCCCCACCTCGACGTCCTGCGCCACTACGACACGCTGCTGGTGATGAGCGTGGAGCCCGGCTTCGGCGGCCAGGAGTTCCAGCCCGCGGTGCTGGACAAGGTGCGCACCGCGCGGCGGCTGGTGGACACCGGGCACCTGACCCTGCTGGTGGAGATCGACGGCGGGATCAACGAGGACACCATCGCCGCCGCCGCCGAGGCCGGGGTGGACTGCTTCGTGGCCGGGTCGGCGGTCTACGGCGCGGACCGCCCGGAGGCCGCGGTGCGGGCCCTGCGCGCGCAGGTCGAGAGCGCCTCGCCGCACCGCCGGTGGGCGTCGTGACCGGCCCCGGCCGCCCGGGCCCCGGTATCGAACGCCGCACCCGGGTGGTTGTCCCGAGTGCCCGCGCCGGCGCCCCGGCGCCGGGGTCCGGATCGCCGTGCCCGGGTCCGCCCGGGGCCAGTGCAGGACTGCCCGGCCGCACCGGCCGGCGGGAGGAGGGGTCGTAGTGTTCACCGGGATCGTCGAGGAGATCGGCGAGGTGCTGTCGGTACGGGAGAGCGCCGAGGTGGTGGTGCTCACGGTGCGCGGGCCGACGGTCACCGCCGACGCCCGCCACGGCGACTCGATCGCGGTCAACGGCGTCTGCCTGACCGTCGTCGACCCGGCCGGCAGCGCGATGGACGGCACCCCCGGCACCTTCACCGTGGAGCTGGTGCCCGAGACGCTCAAGCGCTCCAGCCTGTCCGCGGCCGCGCCCGGCGCCCGGGTGAACCTGGAGCGCGCGGTGGCCGTGGGATCCCGGCTCGGCGGGCACATCGTGCAGGGCCACGTCGACGGGGTGGCGACCCTGCTCACCCGGACCCCCGGCGAGCGCAGCGACGAACTGCTGTTCGCGCTGCCCGCCGACCTGGCCCGGTACGTGGCCCTGAAGGGCTCCATCGCGGTGGACGGGGTGTCGCTGACCGTGGCCGGGGTGACCGACGACACCTTCACGGTGGCCCTGATCCCGACGACCCTGGAGCACACCACACTCGGCTTCCGCGAGCCGGGGGATACCGTCAACCTGGAGGTTGACGTCGTCGCGAAGTACGTGGAACGGCTCACCGCCGGGCACCCGCGCGACGCGGCGGTGGCGGGTGCGGAGGCTGTCGCGGGGGCCGACGAGGAGGCCGGTTCCAGATGAGTGGCGAGACGGGCGGCATCGACATCACCGACAACGACATCACCGACTCCGGCATCACCGACACCGGCACCACCGGCGCGGGCGGCAGCACCGGGGCCGTGACCCGCAGGCAGGACCGGGTCGTCGGGTTCGAGTCGATCGAGCGGGCGGTGGCCGACCTCAAGGCCGGCAAGGCCGTCGTCGTCGTGGACGACGAGGACCGGGAGAACGAGGGCGACCTGATCTTCGCCGCCGAGATGGCGACGCCGGAGCTGGTGTCGTTCATGGTCCGCTACACCTCCGGCTACGTCTGCGTGGCGCTGACCGAGGGCGAGTGCAACCGGCTGGACCTGCCGCCGATGCACCACACCAACACCGACAGCTTCCGCACCGCGTTCACCGTGACCGTGGACGCCAAGAGCGGCGTCAGCACCGGCATCTCGGCCGCCGACCGGGCGCACACGATCCGGCTGCTGGCCGACACCGGCGCCGGTCCGCAGGACTTCGTCCGGCCCGGTCACGTGCTGCCGCTGCGCGCCCGCGAGGGCGGCGTGCTGCGCCGCCCCGGGCACACCGAGGCCGCCGTCGACCTGGCCCGGCTGGCCGGGCTCACCCCGGCCGGGGCGCTGTGCGAGATCGTGTCGCAGAAGGACGACGGCGACATGGCCCGCGGCGACGAGCTGGCGGTGTTCGCCGCCGACCACGACCTGACCATGATCACCATCGCCGACCTGATCGCCTACCGGCGCCGGTTCGAGAAGCACGTGGTGCGGGTCGCCCAGGCGCGCATCCCCACCGCGCACGGGGAGTTCATCGCCTACGGCTACGACTCGCTGCTCGACGGCGTCGAGCACATCGCGATGGTCCGCGGCGACGTGGGGACCCCGGACGGCACCGGCGAGGAGGTGCTGGTCCGGGTCCACTCGGAGTGCCTCACCGGCGACGTGTTCGGCTCGCTGCGCTGCGACTGCGGCCCGCAGCTGGACGCCGCGCTGGCCGCGGTGGCGGCCGAGGGCCGCGGGATCGTGCTGTACATGCGCGGGCACGAGGGCCGGGGGATCGGCCTGCTGCACAAGCTGCAGGCCTACCAGCTGCAGGAGGCCGGGGCCGATACGGTGGACGCCAACCTGGCGCTCGGCCTGCCGGCGGACGCCCGCGACTACGGCATCGGAGCACAGATCCTGGTGGACCTCGGCGTGCGGTCGATGCGGCTGCTGACCAACAACCCGGACAAGCGGGCCGGCCTGGAGGGCTACGGCCTGACCGTCACCGGCCGGGTGGCGCTGCCGGGCCGGGCCGGCCCGGACAACATGCGCTACCTGCGCACCAAGCGCGACCGGATGGGCCACGACCTGCCCGACCTGGGCGAGTCCGCGGCGCTGGAGGCGCTGCTCCCGGACGGCCCGGCGGACGGCCCGGTGGATGATCACGGACGGGGGCCCCGATGAGCGGTGAGGGGCGCCCCGTCCCGGACGGCGAGCTGGACGGCTCCGGGCTGCGGCTGGGCGTGGTCGCCGCCACCTGGCACGCCGAGCTGGTCGACCTGCTGCTGGAGCGGGCCCTGGTGATCGCGGAGAAGGCCGGTGTCGCGGCGCCCACGGTGGCCAGGGTGCCCGGCACCATCGAGCTGCCGGTGGTCTGCCAGGAGCTGGCCGGGACCCACGACGCCGTCGTCGCCCTCGGCGTGGTCATCCGGGGGGGGACCCCGCACTTCGAGTACGTCTGCGACTCGGTGACCGCCGGGCTCACCCGGGTGTCGCTGGACGCGCGCACGCCCGTCGGCAACGGCGTGCTCACCTGCGACACCCTCGAGCAGGCGGTCGACCGGGCCGGCGGCCCGGGCGCGGCCGAGGACAAGGGTGCCGAGGCGTGCGCGGCGGCGCTGCGCACCGCGCTGGTGCTGCGCGAGCTGCGGGGCCGGTCGTGACCGGGCCGGACCCGGCCGGCGGCGCCGCGGCCGGCACGACGCCCGAGACCGTGGTGCTGCGCCCGCGACGCACGTCGATCCTGGCCGGCATCGGCGCGGTGATCATGGTGGTGGTGTTCACCGTGATCGCCGTGCTGCTGCGCAACAGCCCGACCGGGGTGTACTTCCGGCTCGCCGACCAGGTGGCGATGGTGCTGATGGGGCTCCTGCTGGCCGGTGGCCTGCTGCTGCTGGCCCGGCCCCGGGTGCGCGCCGACGCCGAGGGCATCGAGGTGCGCAACTTCGGCAGCCCCCGCCGGCTGCCCTGGGAGCTGGTCGAGCGGGTGGCCTTCCCGGACGGGGCCTCCTGGGCCCGGCTGGACCTGCCCGACGACGAGTACCTGCCGGTGATCGCCCTGCAGGCCGCCGACCGCGGGCACGCCGTCCGCGGGATCACCCGGCTGCGCGAGCTGCACGCGGCCGCCCGCCGCTGACGGCGGGTCGGCCGGGCCCGGCTGAGTGGTTCGTCTCCCGCGGCCGCGTCCCGGCCGGGGACGGACGTAGCATCGGCCCGTGCTGCGTGCCCAGGCCCGCGCCGACGCCGGGGACGGCGTCCGGCTCGGCGACATCGTGCTCCGCAACCGGCTGGTGACCTCCTCCAGCCTGCTCGGCTACGGGGTGTCCAGCGCCCCGCTGCTGCCCTACGGGATGAGCCCGGTGTCGATGTTCGTGCCGCTGGCGGAGTTCGGCGCGGTGACCACCCGCACGCTCACCGTGGAGCCGCGGGAGGGGCACTTCAGCACCCGCGAGGACTACACCGCGCGCGAGCTGCCCGGCCTGCTGCGCCGCTACGGCACCGTGCTGCGCGGCGTGGACGGGGGCTGGATCAACGCCTTCGGCTGGTGCAACGTCGGCATCGACGCCTACCTGCGCGACTACTACCCGCGCACCCGCGACCAGCGCGTGATCATCTCCGTCGGCGGGTTCTCGGCCGCGGAGTTCGTGACCCTGGTGGACCGGGTCAACGCCGCCGTGCCGGCCGGCGACATCGCCGCGGTCGAGTTCAACGTCTCCTGCCACAACGTCAACTTCGACTTCTCGGCGATCCTGCAGGACGTGCTGGACGAGGCGGTGCCGCGCAGCAACCACCCGGTGATCCTCAAGCTGTCGCCGGACAACGACTACGTGCGCAACGCCAAGCAGGCCGCGGCCGCCGGGGTGTCGGCGCTGACCGCGATCAACACCGTGAAGGCGCTGCGGCTCGACCCGCGCACCGGGGAGCCGTTGCTGGCCAACCGCTACGGCGGGCTGTCCGGGCGGGCCATCAAGCCGATCGGGCTGCGGGTGGTCGCCGAGCTGCGCGACGCCGGGGTGCGCCTGCCGATCATCGCCACCGGCGGCATCCGCACGGTGGACGACTGCCGGGAGTACTTCTGGGCCGGCGCCGACGCGGTCAGCCTGGGCAGCGCGACCTGGCTGGCCAGCTACCCCGGCTACGCGCTGGCGCCGCTGCGGGCGATGTATGTTCGGCGCGTCCTGCGGGCGGTTCGGCGCTACCGACCGCAGTCCCCGCACCCCGTTCCGTAGCGCCGGGCCATGCTCCTCCCGGAGCGCTCGGCCCGGCCGGGCCCGGCGCGCGAGGACGGCGCACGGCCGACGGAGGTGGGACGGCGATGGTGCAGGTCGGGGGGCCGCAGGACCGGGTGCGAGCCGCGGACCGCAGGCCGCGGGCGGTCCTGCTCGACGTGTTCGGCACGGTGCTGCGGATCGACGGGCTGCGCGAGCGGTTCGTCGAGGTGGGGCGCCCGGCGCACGAGTGCGAACTGTTCTTCACCCGCACCCTGCGCGACGGCATGGCCCTCACGCTGGCCGGCGGGGTGCGGCCGTTCTCCGAGGTGGCCCGGGCCGCGCTGCGCACCACGACCGGCCACACGCTGTCCGACCCCGCGCTGGACCACGTGATGGAGGGCTTCGCCCGGCTGCCCCCGCACGAGGACGCCGAGCCCGCGCTGATGGCGCTGGCCCGGGCCCGCATCCCGGTGCACGCCTTCACCCACGGCGCGGCCGACGTGGCCCGCGACGCCCTCGACGCCGCCGGGCTGCGCACCTACCTGCGCGGCCTGCTGTCCACCGAGGAGATCCACTCCTTCAAGCCGCCCGGGCGGGTGTATCACTGGGCCTGCCGGGAGGTCGAGACGCCGGCCGACCGGGTGGCCCTGGTCTCGGGGCACTGGTGGGACGTGCACGGGGCGGTGCGCGCCGGGCTGGTCGGTGCCCTGGCCACCCGGCTGGACGGGGTGCCCGACGTCTCGGTCCGCCCGCACGTCGTCGGCGAGCGCCTCGACGACGTCGCCAAGCACCTGCTGGATCTGTCGACCTGACCGCGGTGGCGGGCCCACCGCGCTACCCGACCGCCGGTCGCGCCGCCGCGGTGACCCGGAGCCCGCCCAGGTCGGCCTGCTCGCCCGGGGCGCCGCCGCGGGCGATCGGGCCGACCTGGGCGGGCTGCGGGTCGCGGCGGCGGCGCGACCGGCGGTCGGGTAGCGCGCCCGGACCGCCGTCACCGCCAGGCCGGGGGTCGCACCCGCCGCGGCCACC